>JACNJN010000121.1:0-26579 GCA_014382535.1 Candidatus Desulfolinea nitratireducens
CTTGGCCGTCTCGCACCGGCATGCCGCCGGTATTCGCGGCACGAACGGTGTGGACCTTCGTGTTTAAAGCCTTTATTCCATAAGACTTTCCTTCGTGTACTTAGTGCCCTTCGTGTTAAAGCTTTTATTCCATAAGACTTTCCTTCGTGTACTTGGCCGTCTCGCACCGGCATGCCGCCGGTATTCGCGGCACGAACGGTGTGCCCTTCGTGTTAAAGCTTTTACCATAGCCAGTTTACCCCTCATGGTAAAATTCTAGACTTCCCTACCCCCAAATACCAAATGGAGGTTTCCAATGATTAAAGTTGATTATTTATTTAATAATGCCATCGTCCTGACCATGGACGAAGAACTCAACCAATATGATCCCGGCGCCGTGGCAGTGAAAGATGACAGCATCGTTGCCGTTGGGTTTGAAAAAGAAATGTTAAATACCTACGAAGCAAGCGAAGTGATTGATTGCGGCGGCAAGATCCTGATGCCCGGATTGGTCAACGCGCACACCCACGTCCCGATGACCTTGCTGCGCGGTCTCGCCGACGATCTGCGGCTGGATGTCTGGCTGATGGGCTATATGATGCCCGTCGAGCGCGAGTTTGTCACCCCCGAATTTGTCCAGTTGGGAACAAAGTTGGCCTGTGCCGAACTGATCCGCAGCGGTGTCACCACCTTTGCCGATATGTATTATTTTGAAGAAGAAGTCGCCAAAGCTACCGCAAAAGCTGGCATGCGCGCCCTATGTGCTCAATCGGTCATGAAATTCCCCTCCCCCGATTCTGCCTCTTACGAAGATTCTCTTGACTATACCCGCGGTTTTATAGAACGCTGGAAATATCATCCCCTGATCGTCCCGGGTGTCGGCCCCCACGCTCCCTACACCTGCACGCCAGAGATCCTGAATGCCTGCGCCGAATTGGCTGCAGAATTTGACGTTCCCCTCCATATCCATCTTTCAGAAACCGCCTTCGAAGTGGAAAATATGCGCGATGCCGAAGGCATCCCCGTCATTCCTTATGTCAAAAAACATGGACTATTCAAGGCAAAGGTTCTTGCTGCGCACTGCGTCCATATCGACACAGGAGAAATTCGCACCCTGGAACAAGCCGGCGCGGGAGTCGCACACAATCCATCTTCAAATATGAAGTTAGCCTCGGGCGTTGCCCCGGTCCAGAAAATGCTTGATCACGGCATCAATGTGGGGATCGGAACGGATGGACCGGCCTCAAATAATGATCTCGATATGTTCGAGGAAATTCGTCTGGCAGCATTTATTGCGAAGGGATTCAGCGGGGACCCAACCTCCGTCCCCGCTTCAACTGCTCTTACAATGGCGACTCGCACAGGGGCTAAAGCGTTACACCTCGGGGATTTGACAGGCTCGCTGGAACCGGGCAAACGTGCCGATTTGATATTGGTGGATATCTTCCAGGCGCATAATGCACCCCATTTCCGGCGTGACCCAAACAACGCCTACGTTCAGCTTGTCTACGCAGCCAAAGCAACCGATGTCACCGACGTGATGATCAACGGTGCCTTTGTGATGCGCAACCACGATCTGCTCACCCTTGATGAAGCCGATCTGATGGTCCAGGCTCAGGTATATGCTGAGAAAATCGACGACTTCCTGAGAGAGAGGGAGCAATCACTCTTCTCGAAACTGGTCGCGCTGGGCGGCTCAATGGAGGAGGAATCCTTTGAGGTGCAGACAAAGGTCAAGTTGGCAGAGCAGGTTGACGTCGAGGCTGCGCTGGCGGCTTCCAATCTGGAAATCATCCGCACCCGCCGCTATAAGGAATATGATGTTTATTTCTCCTTTGACGATCCCACACAGGGACGTTTGCGTTATCGGGAGGACGAATTTATCGACAAAAAAGGCAATGTCGAAGGCGTCCGCGCTCGCTTGACCCTGATTGGACAGGCAAGTAAGGAGGAATTCAAAAATGACGTCCTCCTCTCTCGCAGTCGATATCTGGCACCGGCAACCAACTCCTTGCGCTTTTATCGCGAATATTTCAAGCCCCAGTCAGAACAAGTCATCCAAAAAGAGCGCTTGCGCTGGCTGATCAATTTTAAAGATACGGAGTTCTTTATCAATTATGACCGATTTGACAAGCCAGATTTGGGCGATTTCCTTGAAATAAAAACGCGCACCTGGAGTCGCAGGGATGCCGAGCTCAAGGCAAAGATGACTTCGGAGTTGCTGGCTCTTCTTAATGTGGAGGAAAAAGTAACCATCACCAAAGACTATATTGAGCTTATCTAGGAAAATTCGCAATATTCTACGTAGGAGGAGGCAGGTCATATGAAGAAACTATTAAATGGGCTGGCAAAATTTATTGCGGTTATTGTTGCAATTCTATTTGTTATCTCCCTGGTCCTTACACTCTTTTTATATAGCCTTGAGAAAACAGCCTTCGATGCGGGTACGTATAAAGAAGCGCTGGAAAACGAAGATTTCTATGGTCGTTTACCCGGCGTCATCGGGGATCAACTGGTCACAACAATGGGAGAGGATGAAAATAAGCAATTTAATTTTTCGAAATATCTAAAAGCCGAAGATTGGGAATATTTGATCACAGCGCTGATCTCCCCCGAGGAATTACAAAAACTCAGTGAGGAAACCATTGACGAGACCTTTGCTTTTTTGAATGGGGATTCTGATGTAGCCAGAATTTCCTTGCGCGGATTCAAAGAAAGACTAGCCAGCGACAGAGGTGCAGACGCCTTTTTGACTTTTTTAGAGGCGCAAGATCCCTGCACCGAGGAAGATCTCCTGGCGCTTGAAAATTATGCAAATTCGAAAGAAATGGTCTTTTGCAATCCACCTGAAAGAGCGATGAATTTTCTGGAGCCATTCCTGCGATCACAACTCAGATTCGCCTCTGAAAAAATACCTGATGAAAATATATTTTTGCGAAAAAAAGATCTGGGCAGCGAATTTTCAGAGTTCCAATCCCTGCGCGTTTTGATAAGGTTAAGCCCAATTATTCCAGTGGCACTCCTGTTTTTGTTGACACTTCTGGTTGTCCGCTCCCTTCTATCCTGGTTGCGTTGGTGGGGTATTCCTCTGCTTTCGGCTGGCGGGTTGGGGCTGATAGTCAGTTTAGTGGCTGGCCCAATCCTGCAATCACGCATCAGTAGTGCTCTCCTCGAAAGGGCCGCGATGGGAGTTTCTGGAATCACCCTCCAATTAAGCCACGACCTCTTATCAACGATAACAAGCCGCTTTGTGGGAAATATTGCTTTATCTTCCCTAGTGATCACGATTTTTGGATTAGGGCTAACCCTGGGCGGTGTTTTTGTCAAAAAATCAGAAGAGCAGCAAAACAGGATCTAATTTTATTGCTTTAAAAGAAAAATTCCAAACAAGTATTTGTCGGGAATTTACTTTCAAGGGTGAACACTCCTCGGTAGTTTGGCAGTCCTGGCCACTTTAATAAAACGGCTTTAGACCCATAACTTTGCGCCATCAACTTTCGTTGATTTTACCTGTTCGGTAGTCCAGCTATCTATGTCCTCAACTTCTGGAGCAATAACTCAGATCAAGGATTGGCTTGTCAGCAACATTTTATTAATTATTTTTCTACCGTACATTTAGAATTCACCAGAGATAAACGTAGATGAACAAGGATTTTTGATGAAAATCTGGTAAAGATAATGCTTGGAAAAGGCTTGCTCACTTTTTTATGCAAAAAACCTCATCTTGAACTGACTGCGTAGCCCATTTCTAAAGGAAATCCAAAAGAAAAAGCAATAAATCTGCGTTCATCCCTGTTCATCTGTGGTTGGCTTTTTCCTTTCGTGATCCTTATTCAAAAGATGTACGGTAGAGAATTAATTATTAGACCTCTTGCATATGTGCTCCCGGCGGCGTCCCCGCCGCCGCCCTAAAGGATTCTGCGCGAAGGACGGCGGCTAGAGCAGTGTCAAAAAGAGACTTTTGCAAGAGGTTTATTCAATAAATCTTCATACTCCGGATGGCGTCGAATATATGCGGCCACAAAAGAACAGAGCGGTATAACCTGATAACCTTGTTCACGGGCATAATCCAATCCTGCCCGGACGATAAAGCTGCCAATCCCGTTCCCCTCCAAAGCGGTGGGGACGCCGGTATGCGTAAAGGCAATCGTTTTGTCTTGTAAACGATAATCCAGGACGGGCGTAAATTCGCCGATCTGGAGCTCAAAGCGTTGGGCAGCCTGATTATGGACAACTTCCATTAGTTCACTATTAATTTTCATTACGGCTCCTGATATTTTCAACTATACTTACAAGAAGGTTTTTTCCGCCAAAATCTTACGGAGAAATTATGCCCCTCAGCTCATCAGCCCAAAGAATTCAAGATGTACTAAACGAACTTGGCTACGATTATACAGTGATCGAGGCTGAGGAAAGCACGCGGACTGCCGAAGAAGCGGCCGCAAGAGTTGGGTGCGAAGTAGGGCAAATAGTCAAATCGCTGATCTTTCAGGGGAAAAGCAGTGGTAAGGCAATCCTGATTTTAACGAGTGGTGCCAATCGGGTGGATGTTAATCGGATCAAAGCTTACGCCAACGAGAAGATCAGGCGCGCCGACCCGGAATTCGTTCGGGAGTGTACCGGATTCGCCATCGGTGGGATCCCTCCGCTTGGACATCTCAATCCCATCGAAACATACGTGGACGAGGACCTGCTTCGCTACGAGGAGATTTGGGCTGCCGCCGGAACGCCGAAGGCTGTATTCAAAATGCAGGCAAGCGAACTGCCGAAGATGACCGGAGGAAAAGTCATTCCTCTCTCATCATAACCAATACTTTTTGCCAGGTTCCAAAGGGTCTTCTTTATTCAATAATTTCAAGAACAAGGAGAGTTCCATGAAGAAAAACTATATATCATTCGCAGGTTTAGCATTAATCTTTGGCTTGTTTTTGCTTAGCTGTACTCTCCCAACGCCAACTTGTGCCACAGAATCCTTGCTGGCGGTCACGCTGACCGATCCACCCATGTGGGGTATTGTTGGCTCGTTGACACCCACACTCAGTTGGACCTACCCCGTCACATCCTGTAATCCAGAGGGGTATGCGATCCAATTAATGACCGGACCTTTTTTCACAGATTCTCTCGGGGGTGGAACTGGAGATCCGTCCACATCCTGGGCGCCGGGGAGTCCATTGGAACCAGGAAAAGAATATGCCTGGAATGTTTCTCCGATCAATGGAACAACTCTCGGACCAATTGCGGGAAGAAATTATTTTTTCACTGGCCCGATCTGTGAAACTGCCGCTCTCGTTGCTCCCAACCTGCTTGAACCAGCTGATGGTGGCACATTCAATTATTTATACGACGATGGTCTGATCTGGGATTACCCTGAAAACTGTATTCCCGAAGGCTACCGTGTTGATTTATCCATTGACCCGACCTTTGCCGACACAAGCCTGAGCGGTGGGACCGGGAACCCATCTACAAGATGGGGCCCAGGAAGCCCCCTGGCCGAGTGCGTTGTCTATTATTGGCGCGTTGCCCCCATTAACGGAACAACGCTTGGCCCTCCATCGCTGTCACGCAGCTTTACCGCCGATACAACCGGCGCTTGTGGTGGTAGTCCTGTCTCTCCACCAGATTCGGCCTCACTCTCTGGGATCGTTTGGCATGATCTTTGTGCAATCCCTGAACTCGGGCCGCTCCCTGATCCACTGCCCGAGGGCTGTATAGACACGGGCGGTGGTGGAATCGGCGCGAACGGCATCCGCGAAGCAGGTGAACCTGGCATCGCAGGCGTACAGGTAGATTTGCATCTTGGCCTATGCGCTGACCCAGTTGTGGCCAGCCTCCTGACGGATGCCAACGGCGCATACTCTTTTGATGGCATACTGGCATTCGGTGATCACTGTCTCTCAGTAGATGCTTTAGCAGCTCCGAATGACAGCGTCCTTATCCCCGGAGGATGGACAGCGCCGCTTCCTGGTCTAAATCCTGCCACTCACAGCAGACTCATAGCAAGTGGTGATGCAGTTATTGATCTCGACTTTGGCTGGGATTACCAATTCCTGCCAGCCTATGTGGCTCCAACCCCTGAGCCATCCTCGTTTAAGTTTGATAATAATGCTTTTTGCCGCAAAGGTCCCAATAAAGCTTACACAGACATTACGGCCATCCCGGTAGGAGAAATAGTTCCCGTAATTGGTCGCAATAACGATAATTCATGGCTTTATGTCTCCTGGAGAAACACTAATTGCTGGGTGTCATCCATCACCGGTCAATTCTTTGGCGAATATGCGATCATTCCATTTCTCACCCCCATTCCTCTGCCAGATTCAATCCCGCCCACCATCACAAATATTCGCGCTCTGGAGGCAATGGTTTATTATGTCAGGAATTCCTGTGGTCCCACAGAGGCCAGCATAGGCGCTCGCATCAGTGATGATTCGGGCATAGCCGATGCCTACGTGCGCTATCGCTATAGTGGAAATAATGGCCCCGGTAATTGGCGTACTGCACCAACCCACGATCAAGCGATGGGAGGTCAATATGGCTTTATGATCGACGTTGGCTCAGAAGCCGCGCAAGATCTTGGAAAAAGCGGTGGAGTGCTTGAATATCAGGTCTATGCCACTGATAACAACAGCAACACCACCGCCGCTCCGGATGGAAATCTGCTTGGAGTACCTGTTTCATACTGTCCATAAATATTTTCGAAATCGCGCTCTGAGGTCTTAATATCTCAGGAAAACCACTTAAAAATTTTGTAAAAGAGAGAAGTATGCCAAAAGAAAATTTTGAAAATATGCTATCAAGATATGCTGAAATGATCGTGAAGGTTGGCTTAAATTTACAATCTGGTCAAAGATTGTTCATCGCTAGCGAGATGAACACAGCCCCCCTGGTACGGAATGTAGCTGCAAAGGCTTACCAAAATGGCTGCCCACTTGTAACCGTCATCTGGGATGACGAGGAGTTAAAAAAGATCAGACACGAATATGCACCTAGAAATTCCTTTCACGAGTACCCCGATTGGGTCACCAGAGGCATTCTTGAAGTCGTTCAACGGGGGGATGCATATCTTTCGATCACGGGTACTGATCCAGACCTGCTTGAGGGCTATGACCCCGAACTGATCGCGAAGGAACTTAAGGCGCGGGCCAGTCATTTCAAGCCTGCCAGTAAATTCATTACCTCTGGCGGTGTGCAATGGACTGTAATTTGCCCGCCAACGCCTAAATGGGCAGCGAAAATTTTCCCCGAATATCCAATCATTGAAGCAGAGGAAAATCTTTGGGAGGTAATGTTCAAGCTTTGCCGTCTTAATAATGATGATCCTATCGGAGTTTGGAAAAGCCATTTAAGCGGATTGAAAAAGCGCAGCAAATATATGTCCGATAAACAATTTGTAAACCTCCAATTTCGGGGACCCGGCACAGATTTAATGGTTGGGATGCCTGAAAATCATATCTGGTCAGGAGGAGGAAGTAAAACAAATGGCGGCATAGATTTCACGCCCAATTTGCCCACTGAAGAAATATATTCCCTGCCTCATAAAGATAAAGTTGAGGGAACCGTCCGCTCGACAAAGCCCTTGAATTATTTTGGCAATTTGATCGAGGATTTCAGCCTGACATTTTCTAAAGGACGCGTTGTGGATATCAAGGCAAAAAAGGGGGAAGAGACCCTTCGGAAAATGCTCGAATCAGATAAGGGCGCCAAGCAGCTTGGCGAGGTCGCTCTCGTCCCCCATCATTCACCGATTTCTGAATCAGGATTGATTTTCTACAACACCCTGTATGACGAAAACGCCGCCTGCCATCTCGCCCTGGGGAGTGCCTATAAGGGAAATATCCAGGGCGGGGTTGAGATGTCATCTGAAGAATTAGCTGGTGCTGGTGTAAATGAGAGTTTAATTCACGTTGACTTTATGATCGGTTCTGAGGAAGTAGCGATTCATGGTGTTACAAAAGACGGAACTAAAAGCCCAATAATGCGTGATGGAGATTGGGCTTTTGAGGTATGACTTTCCCCCCTCTGTCCTACGGACATCTCCCCCAAATTCTAAATACGGAATTTAGGGGAGAGAAAAATAAAGGAAAAAATAATGACCGAGAAAAAAACTCGCACTGAGGAATTTGAATTTAGCGGCGATAAGCTGATTGCCCAAATCAAGGAGCTCATCCATAAAGGAAATATCCGCCGGATCATCCTCAAAAGCGAGGACGGACGGGTACTCGTCGATATCCCGCTTACCGTAGGTATTCTTGGAACCCTGGTAGCGCCGCAGTTAGCTGCGCTGGGAGCAATCGCTGCCCTGGTTACCAAAGGCACGATTGTGGTTGAAAAGATCGATGAGGATGCCGCTGAATAAAAAATATTCCACCCTTCTCAAAGGAATGCTGATTTTTAATATCCTGGTATTGGCGCTGACTTTTGGTGACTTTCTTGCATTACACGACATCAGGAATGATTATGTAAGCAGCGATGTTTTAGAAGATCATGATCTCAATATGACCTCGCTTCCTGAATGGACAGCGACAAAAGGTGAATGGGACCTCGTTACGATCAGTTTTGTAGCTCGATCCCTCTTTTTACTTCTAAACATCCCATTGATTTGGATGGGCTTCAAAAAAATAAGTGCAGACCTTATGCCAAATGCATAATTCTAAATTTGGACAACTGCAAAACAATTTTATAAAAACAAAGCATAACCCTTTCACATGCCTAAAGGCTTGATCTGTTGAACATGAGATTTCCAATTAGCTCGCATATTTTGGCAGAGTTTTACTTTTTGGAGAATTTATCTATTGAACTTATTTTCAAGAAGTGTCATAATAACCACGACGAAACATACTCAAATATTTTACATCCTTGATAATTGGAATAATAAATCATGAAAAATATAAAATTTTTACTCATTCTTGGCACGATAATGCTGATCGGCCCCGCCTGTAGTGCTCTTGGATTCTCCGCGCCGCAGACTGAAGTCCAAAGTAGTGATACCGTGGCGACTTTTGCTGCATTGACATTCGAAGCAAACGACAGAGTAATGGCCACTTCTGCAGCCTCCACTTTTGGAGCAAACGATAGTTTCGTGGCAACCTCCATGGCAGCTACCTTTGGAGCAAATGAAAATTTGGTTGCTACCTCGGTGGCATCTACGCTTGAGGCAAGCAATATGACTGCCACTTCCGCTGCCTTAACTTCAGAAGCACAAGAAGAAGCAACACCAGAAATAACAGCCACACCAACTATAACCCCAACAATCACACCTACGATCGGGACATCTTCATCATCCATTCCCAGTCTCTCCCCAACGCCTACAATCACGCCAACTTCTTCGCCAGTAACGGTCAGCGTCAGCGTTGGAACAAATTGCCGCACGGGGCCCGGTAAGGTTTATGATCGGATTGGAGAATTAAAAGTTGGGGAAAAAGCAGAAGTGGTTGGCAAAAAAACATCGTATAACTATTGGATCATCAAGAACCCTGATGCCAGTGGAAATTGTTGGCTTTGGGGATATTATGCAACCGTAGTCGGAGATACAAGCAATCTCCAGGAATATTCTGTACTTCCTACACCCACATCTACCTCCACAGGACAAACATCGCCCTCGCCAGTTATCAGTGTTAGCGTTGGCACAAATTGTCGATCTGGTCCCGGCATAGTGTATGACGTTACTGGAGAGTTAAGGGTTGGAGAAAGTGCGGAAGTAGTCGGCAAAAAAACATCTTATAACTATTGGATTATCAAGAACCCTGACACCGCAGGAAATTGCTGGTTGTGGGGAGAATATGCAACGGTGGTCGGCGATACGAGCAACCTCCAGGAATATACTGTTCCGCCCACACCTACGCCAACAGACACATCAACTACTCCGCCAACTGTCAGCGTCAGTGTAGGAACAAATTGTCGCACCGGGCCAGGTAAAATTTATACTTATATTGGAGAATTAAGAGTTGGAGAAAGTGCAGAAGTAATTGGCAAAAATACATCCAATAACTATTGGATCATCAAAAACCCGGATGCAGCCGGATCTTGTTGGCTGTGGGGAAATTATGCGACGATCAAAGGCGACACGAGTCAACTTCAGGAAGTTACCATTCCTTCGGCACCCTAACAAATTCATTTATCTGGTTCGATTTCTGGAGGTAATCCAGTCATGCCAAAATACGCGAGACTGTTATCACGTTTCTAAAGAGGAGGCAGCTATGATTTCAAAAAAACAAATCCTTTTCGTTTTCAGCCTTATTCTCGCCACCACTTTGGCTTGCATTTTAGAGGGAGGAAGCAATCTTGCCCCTCCAGCATTGCCCACAAATGATGTGATTGCCACCGCTGTGGAGATGACTTTACGGGCGAGCGGGCAATTTCAACCGCCACCAGCACCTTTACCATCCCCGCTTCCCGAGGCCACATTGCCCCCGCCCACAGCGGTATTCACACCTACGGTCACACTGACTCCAACTCCGGCCATCCCAATGGTCAGCGTCAGTTTGGATACAAATTGTCGTACGGGACCCGGTAAAATTTACGACTACCTCGGCGCCTTGCTAGTTGGAGAAAAAGCAGAAATCGTCGGGAAGAACACCACAAGCAATTACTGGATCATAAAAAACCCGGATGCCAGCGGAAATTGCTGGTTATGGGGATTCTACGCAACTGTAGAGGGCAATACCAGTAACCTTCCGGAAATTGCTGTTCCACCAACACCTACACCAGCACTGCCTAAGAATCCAAAAAATTTCAATATTTCAAAAGCTTGTGTACCACTTGTGCTGCCACAATTTCAACTAACAGCAATTCTCAGCTGGGTGGATAACTCAGATAATGAAGATGGGTTTTACATTTATCAGAACGGAGTGCTGCTCCAAACCCTGGGAGCAGATACGACGCAAGTTGCCCTTTCATTCCCTGTTGCCGCGGGAGTACCCATGGAATACGGAGTTGAGGCGTATAATGCCGCAGGTTCCTCCGCCCGAAAAACAGAATCAGTGATCTGCCCATAGGAATAAATCATGATGATATTTGATCAAAGAAATAAACTTATTAGCATTGGAATATTGCTTTTAGCGATTTTGGCATCCTGTAATTTGCCTGAACCAACAGCATCCGGCCTATCCGTCGAGGAACAGGCCGGCACTCTGGCGGCTCAAACAGTTGAAGCAAGCATAACTCAGCGCCCCACCAAGACCCGCGTCCCTGCGGCTTCACCGACCATGCTCCCGCCAACGATCACTCCCACACCCACAATCTCACCTACACCAACCATTTCACCCACCCCAACAGAGAAGCCGAGTTTGCCTGCCAAGCCAAGTCTCCAAAACTACGATTTCTTTTGCGCCTGGAACGGAACCAACACCGATTTGAGCATCACCATCAAGTGGAGTGACAATGCCAATGACGAAAGCGGCTATCGGATCTATCGCAACGGGACTCGGCTCATCGAGTTAAGCGAGAATACAACTACCTATGTTGATTCTTTAGCTGTGAACAGCGGTGTAACTGTCACATACGGGATCGAAGCCTATAATGCTGCTGGAGGGTCACCAAGAGCAACCCTTTCTGCAACCTGTCAATAAAGATTCGCAGAGGCATGTTTCCAAAAAAAATAGACCCTCAAGCTAAAACCTTGAGGGTCTCCATCATTAATCATAAATCCCTACTACAATGAATTAGTCTTTCAGTGCTTCCCTGGCGCGTTTCTCGTCCCGCCCGCGCTTGGTACTATCCAATACACGTTTGCGGATCCGGATCGATTCCGGGGTCACCTCGAGCAGCTCGTCGTCAGAGAGATATTCGATGCATTCATCGAGGCTCATATTGCGTGCCGGTGTCAGCCGGATTTCCATATCCGCACCAGATGAACGCATATTTGTCAGGTGCTTTTTCTTGCAGACATTTAGCCCCAAATCCTCATTTTTAACCCGCTCTCCGACAACCATCCCTTCGTAAACCTCGACGCCGGGACCATAGAAAAAGAAGCCGCGGTCTTCGCCGTTCTTCAGGGCATATGCAGTTGTTGTGCCAGGTTCCCAGGCAACGAGCGAGCCATTTTGACGGGTTTCCATTGGGCCAGCCATCTTTTCATAGCCATGAAAGTTCGTATTCATAATCCCCGTGCCATGAGTAGCCGTCAAAAAATGATAGCGAAAGCCAAGCAGGCCTCGAGTGGGGACAATATAGACCAACCGGGTATTCCCATCGCCGCCATCCTGCATTTCAAGCATTCGCCCCCGTCGCTTACCAAGCATTTCGATCACTGAGCCAATCGTGTCTGGGCTGCTCTCGATGAATACCTTTTCATAAGGTTCTTCTTTTGTTCCATCATCTTTCTCACGAAAAATGACTTCGGGGCGCGAAACCTGAAACTCGAACCCTTCCCGGCGCATGGTTTCGATCAAAATAGCCAGGTGCAATTCGCCTCGCCCAGAGACAACAAAATTCTCAGCACTGTCAGTTTCATTTACGCGAAGTGATACATTAGTGCGTAGTTCCTCAAAAAGACGTTCACGAATTCTCCGGGACGATCCCCATCTGCCTTCTCGGCCGGTAAATGGCGAAGTGTTTACGCCAAAGGTCATCCGAACTGTTGGTTTTTCGACTTTGATGGTGGGTAATGCGACCGGATTCTCTGGATCGGCCAGGGTTTCACCAATCGAGATTCCTTCCAGCCCCGCCAACGCGACGATCTCACCCGCACTTGCTTCCGGTACTTCAACTTTATCCAGGCCCTGATGAACGTATAAATAACGGGCCTTCTCAGGCAAATTTTCACCCTTAGTCGTCAATCGAGCCAGCGCCTGGTTCGCGAAAATTTTCCCGGCAAAGATGCGACCGACGGCTGTCACACCGCGATATTCGTCATAACCAAGCGTGGTAACAAGCATCTGCAGAGGTGCAGATGCGTCCACAATGGGAGCAGGTACCTGGCGCAGAATGGTTTCAAATAGCGGTTGCAAGTCCGGGCCAAGATCGACCGAAAATCCCGCCTGGGCGGAGGTCGCCTTGGCATAAACGACGGGGAAATCAGCCTGTTCATCCGTCGCACCCAGATCAATAAAAAGATCAAAGGTTTCGTTCAGTACGCGTTCCACATCGGCATCTTTACGATCAACTTTGTTGATCACTACAACAGCCTTGTGACCAAGCAAGAGCGCTTTCTTGAGCACAAAACGGGTTTGGGGCATCGGACCTTCGGCAGCGTCGACGAGCAGCAAGACACCATCGACCATATTGAGGACACGCTCAACCTCGCCGCCAAAATCGGCATGACCGGGAGTATCGACAATATTGATCTTTACTTCCTGATTTGTGTGGGGATCGAGAATGGTTATGGCAGTATTCTTGGAAAGAATGGTGATACCGCGCTCGCGTTCAAGGTCATTGGAGTCCATGACCCGCTCGGCAACTTGTTGATTTACACGGAAAGTATTCGCCTGACGGAGGAGCCCGTCGACAAGGGTGGTTTTACCATGATCAACATGGGCGATAATGGCGATATTACGGAGATCTGTTCGTTCAGTTTTCATAAGGAGCTCGATAGATAAAAAGTGGATATTTCATATACTTTACTCGATGCAAAAAAAAACCCCGGCAGTTGAGGCCGATGGGTTCAGCATTCGAGAGCGGGATGTAGTTTATCAGAGAGGGGGGGTTTTGGGAAGGGATAGGATCATTCAGATAATATTAGATTTGTGTAGAAATTGCGTCCAATAAATTCAAAGCCTCAACCAAAGTGTCTCGCTCCAGACAAATTATATCCCCCAGCATAAAAGTTTTGTATCCTTCGGTCAGCAGAAAAGCGACATCGCTAATATCCGCACTCGAGGGAACAGGATGATAAGCCAGGGAGTCTAAAAATCGACTGGCAACGATTGCATTTGGGTCAGCATGGATTATCTTTTTCAGGGCAGAAATTATTTTATGTGGTTGAGGAACCTCAATAAAAAGATCGCCACGCGCTGCTGCCAGACGACCATATTTGTGACCGTATTTTTCGGCAAATTTCAACCCCGCCTGCGTCTCGATCTTCAGGATGATTTCTGCATCTGGTAAAACCGATTTTACTTCTTCGATATCAGAGAGTTTTTCCACATAAGAAAGCATGACCTTCTTCATCCCCCTCTCTTTCATGGCCTGCAAATAGGCAATATCATTTTCTGTCAGCGTTCCTAATATCTGCAAAGAGGGATGAATGATATTGATCGATTCTCCCAATCCCACAACGCGGCGGGGGCCGCTCTCCAATATCAGTCGATTTCCGTCGACGGCTACGATGCGGGCTTGTTCCGTGCCATCGGAGAAAAACGCGGTGACCGGAGTATCCACTTTAATTGGGTGAGAAATGCGGATTTCGGTAAAGGGCGGTGAGGCAGAACCAACTATTCTTAATTGCCGCCCCTTGAGATCAACCCAAAGTGGCTGTCCATATGTACGCAGACGATCAATCGCCTCACCGGGCCCATCCTTTGTGGGCATGATCGTGTTCAACCGGAATCCGCTTACCAAAGGATGAGCAACAATTTCCTCCAGATAATCAGCGTAAGGGGGCGTGGTGACAATAACCTGCAGTGACATAGCGGTTAAATTTTTAGTGTTATCCCGCAAAATGAACAGGTAAACATGCCCTCGGCCTTCACAGGAATAGGACCACCACAACGCGGGCAAATCATTTCGATGGGCTTACTGAGCTTATCTACTTTCTTTTGATCTTGTCTGGCCAGCATGTTCGATTGAAAATCAGAGAACTCTCCCCATGCGCGGGCAACCAAACCCATTGCATAATCTACAGCCCGTTGCTCATCTTCGATGTGGAAAATCTTCTTTTCGCCAATCGCTTTTGCCCATTGTTGGTCAACCTGATCTCCGCGCCTGCCAGTGGGTCGACGCAGGAACCAGGTATTCCAGTTTTGGGTCACTTTTTCCCAGGCTTTAAAGGAATCCACATCCGTCTGGACCCGGTCTCCCAAATATTGATGGACAAATTTTTTCGACACTTTTTCATGCATATGGATATCCCCGAAGACAATCAGGAAGGGAGGCTCTTCTGCATTAGGAATTTCAACATGCGTATTTACCCAATGAGCAAATAACCCATAACTCTCAGGGGCATCACCGCCGCCACCTTCTCCATAAAGCGAGCCTAATAATTGTTCCAGATCAAATCCGTTTGCAAAATCCGTTACCTGAAGGGGCCACGTATCCACAGCGGCATCCCCAATGGCGACAAATGATATTTCCAAATCTTCCCTGTATTGAGAAAGGGTATTATAGAGCAAAGGGAGGCGATCAAAGATCTCATAGGGCCAGGAAGACATTGAGCCAGTTACATCAACCGCAATGATCAAAGGGTTTTTGGAGGTTGATTTGATACTTTTATGGGGATCAATGATCTTTTCATTAGGACGGGATTTTTTCTCATAGGTGCGTGGCCCATGAGATGCAGCTCGTCGAGCGGATTTTTCTCGCTTACCCGCCCCTTTTTCACCGTATTCATATTTCTTTTCGCCGTACCAAGAGGTTGTATCTTCATTCCATGAATACATAATTTCTCCTTATTCAACAACAATGGTATCTAAAGCCAGATTACTCAAACCAAACTCTCTGCGAAAACGCTGATCTAATTGATTCTCGATCAAATATTTTGAAATCTCAGCTGGAAGTAATTCCTCCCATCCATTTCCCTGGGCCATTTTTCTTCGCACGATGGTCCCGCTGACAGGAATTTGATTCTCTCTTGGAATAAATTTTGCCGGGTGCGAAATTTGATAACGATGATCAAGCAGGCTTCTGACATAAGGATTCGCAGTGATGAGGAGATCCAGATCGCCAAAGACCTCCTCCACATAACTGCACCATTTTATCTCGTCACGGGAGTCCGGGATTGGCACCAATCTAAAATTATCGTAGCCCTCTAACCCAAGCTGGAGCATTTCAATTGTTTCTTCTAAACTAAAAGGATTTCTATAATTGATGATATTGGAACTACCAATCCCGATCAGCACATGGTCAAATCGATCGCAAAGCGCATGGATTGCAGCCCGATGTCCCAAATGGCAGGGCTGCCAACGACCGAGAATTGCTACGAGGGGTTTCACCATCGGGTGATTATACCAATTCACGCTCAGATGAGAAGGGAGTGGCTATTTTCACGTGTAATTAAAATAATGATATGCTCTCGCTGGATTTGTAATCCAGCGATTCACCGGTAAAAGCGAGGATACTAAATCCCCGCAGAGCCCAGCAAAATCACTTTAATCCACACCTGTTTAGCCACTCCAATCGACTATTCTCCTCTACCACTTCCCCAGCTCTGTGACAATTTCTGCCAGGAAGTGATCTGCAATTGCACCATCCAAAATGCGATGATCGATGGTCAGGGTCAGGTAAACCATCGGGCGGATGGCGATCATATCTGCACCTGAGTCATCGGTGATGACCACAACGCGTTTCTGAATGGCTCCCACACCCAGGATCGCGACCTGGGGCTGGTTGATGATCGGCATCGCAAAAAGTGAACCGCTGACACCATGATTTGTTATCGAAAATGTGCCATCCCTGACTTCTTCAGGCCTAAGCCTCTTGTTGCGGGCTCTGTTAGCCAGGTCGTTGACAATTTCTGCCAGGCCCAACAGCGACAGCCGTTCCGGGTTCCTGATCACCGGTACGATCAACCCATCATCGCCGAGGGAGGTGGCCATGCCGATATTAATATCCTTGTGGAGCAAGATCCCTTCATCGGTCCAGGAGGAATTGACGATCGGCCAGGCTCTGAGCGCAGCTGCTGTCGCGGCGACAAAATAAGATGTATAGGTCAGCTTGACCCCATCAGCCGCAAAGGCCGCTTTATTTGCTTTACGATGCGCGATGACGGCGCTGAAATCCACTTCCATGACAGTGGTCACATGCGGGGATATACGGCGGCTGTCGACCATATGTTTGGCGATTGCCCGCCGGACAGAGGTGATTGGGAGCAGGCTGCCCCCTTTTTGAGTGGATATTTTTACAGCTGGAGAAGCAGATTTTGGAGAATCAAGATAGGCTAAAATATCTTTTTTTGTGATCCGGCCACCGCTCCCCGTTCCGGTAACCTGCTGAAGATCAATCTGTTTTTCGGCGGCGATCTTGGCCACAACCGGAGAGATAAATCCCAGCGCGGAGTCTCGTACCGGGGCAGCCTTTGGCGGAGCCACACTTGAGATCAGTTTTTCTTCATTTTTAACGGGAGCAGGTTTTTTATCCGCGTGCGAAGCGGGTGCTTCATCCCCATCAGGGATTTTTTCCCCTTCTGCGCCAATCCAGGCAAGCAATGTCCCGACGCTGAGAATTTTTCCCTCCTCAGATTCAAAAATCTTCAACACCACACCTTCGGCTGGACTGGGAATTTCAGTGACAACCTTATCGGTCTCAACTTCGAGCAGGCCTTCATACTCTTCCACAGAATCCCCTTCGGCTTTGAGCCAGGAGACGATAGTCACTTCTTCAACAGCTTCCCCGAGCATGGGTACAAGAACTTTAGTTGGCATCTTTCCTCACATCCTGCCCTCACCCTTCGCCCTCTCCTAAGGGGAGAGGGGACTTGCTCCCTTCTCCCTTTGGGAGAAGGGTTGGGGATGAGGGCTGTTTATTAAGCATAAAATGGCGGATATTTCTTTGGGTCAACCTCAGACATGATCGCATAGATCGCATCGTAAACTGTTTCAGCATTAGGCTTCGACCAATAATCGCCGTCAGAACCATAGGCTGGGCGATGTGCTTTCGCAGAAAGCGTGGCAGCGGGAGAATCTAGCCAGGAATAACCACCTTGCTTCTCGATGACTTCCTGCATCATAAAGGCGGTTGCCCCGCCAGGCACATCCTCATCCACAAAAATGATCCGGCTGGTCTTCTTGAGCGATTCAAGAATATGTCCATGCAAATCAAAAGGAAGCAGCGATTGGACGTCGATCACCTCCACGCTGATGCCCGCCTTTGCAAGCTCTTCAGCGGATTCAAGGACAATCCGGCACATCGCGCCATAGGTGACCAGGGTGATATCGCTGCCTACACGCAAAGTCTCTGGTGCGCCAACAGGTACGGTCACCTCGCCAAGATTATCAGGCATCTTTTCCTTCAAACGATATCCATTCAAAACTTCAACGATAATGCCAGGTTCATCCGATTTCAGGAGCGTATTGTAAAATCCCGCCGCTTGTACTGCGTTCCTTGGCACGAGGACAGCCATCCCACGCACGAGATGGATAATTGCCGCCATTGGCGAGCCAGAATGCCAGATCCCTTCGAGGCGATGCCCACGCGTTCGGACGATCACGGGCGCCTTTTGTCCGCCCTTCGTTCTCCAAAGCAGCATCGCCAGATCGTCTGACATCAATTGCAGGGTGTAAAGCAGATAATCTAGATATTGAATTTCCGCGATCGGACGCAGGCCGCGCATCGCCATCCCAATTGCCTGCCCCAATATAGTTACCTCGCGAATCCCGGTATCCATCACCCGCAAGGTGCCATATTTTTTCTGCAAATCATGAAAACCCTGGTTGACATCGCCCAACATACCTACATCCTCGCCAAAGGCGATCGCGCGTGGGTCGCGGGCAAAGATCGCATCAAAACCATGATTAAGTAATTCAAAGGCCTGGATCGTGGGGGAATTGTCCGAGTAGACGGGTGCCACTGCGTGAACATTCAGCATGGATTCAGCCGTCTGGCTGTACAAATGGGAGCTGATCCGGTCTTCATTACGCGGATCCTGGGCTTGCTTCCACGCAATCAGTTTATCTCGGACCGGAGAGGATTCCTGCCGCGTGGCGCGTAAAGCAGCATGGAGGGCGGCATACTGATCCCTCCGATGCGCGGTCGCCTTTCCCAGCAATCTGGTCTGAATTGATTGGATCTCTTCGTTCGCAGAGGTTTCTTTTTCCAAATCAGAAAGCAACTTTATCAAGTCGTCGCGCTCCCCAATGATCGGTGTCTGGAAAGCTTCCCAGGCCCGTTTACGGGAATCTTCTACTTCTTTGCGATCCACCTTTTCCATTGCTTTCAATTCATCTTCGGTGGCAAGCTTATTTGCCAGAAGCCATTCGCGCATTTTAATGTTGCAATCAAATTCCGCCTCCCAATCAAGGCGTTCTTTGGTTTTATAGCGCTCATGGCTTCCCGAAGTGGAATGTCCCTGTGGTTGGGTAACTTCGGTGACATGCACCAGGGCAGGGATGTGGAACTCACGCGCAGTGTTTGCTGCCGCCCAATAGGTATCCAGCAACGCGGGGTAATCCCAGGCCTGGACGGTGTAAATATCAAAGCCGCGGTCACGTTTCAGGGTTGGATCAACGACCCGCTGAAAACCGCTGAGAATATCGCCGATATTTTCCTTAACCATCTGAAATTTATTGGGAACTGAAATGCCATAGCCGTCATCGTAAATCGTGATCACAGCCGGGGCTTTCAAAACACCGATCGCATTGATCGATTCCCAGAACATCCCTTCAGCGGTGGAGGCGTTGCCAATCGTGCCCCAGGCAACTTCGTTGCCATTTTGCGAAAAAGTAGTCATTCCCTTTAGGAATTCCGCTTCACGATATAGTCTTGAGGCAAAAGCCAACCCCACCAGACGGGGCATCTGCGAACCTGTCGGGGAGACATCCGCAGAGATATTATAGAGCTCGGTCTGATCCTTCCAGGAGCCATCCGGGTTGAGATAACGAGATGCAAAATGGGCATTCATTGTTCGACCGCCGGTGGCAGGCTCAAAGTCGAGGTCTGTATGCGCGTAAAGCTGAGCAAAGAATTGCTCCAGTGTCAGCGTGCCCAATCCCAGCATCCAGGTCTGGTCACGGTAATAACCTGAGCGCCAATCCCCTTTTTTAAATGCATGAGCGATCGCGAGCTGAGCGACTTCCTTCCCGGACCCAAAAATTCCAAATTTAGCCTTTCCGCTTAATACTTCACGCCGGCCAATCACACTGGCCTGCCGGCTTTTATAAGCCAGGCGATAGTCTTCAATAATCCTTGTCTGAGGCAAGGGAAGGTCAATTTTTTCTTTTTTCTGGATCATAAAACTCTCTATTGGTTTTTGTTGTTTATCCAGACCATTATAGTCCAAAAATTTCTCTTTATAAAATACATGATTAATCGCGAGGGTCTAATTTGATGAGTATTTGTCATTGCGAACGAGCGGAGCGAGCGTGGCAATCCTCTTGTTCGCCGGGGAGACTGCTCACCTGCACTCCAAAGCACGCAGTGCGGCGCATGTGTCGTCGGGTGAAACTCTCCTCGCACGTGTGCCTGCGGCTCAGTACAGGCAATGAGGGATACGGCGTACCTCACGATTTTAGCCAACCCCAAGTAATCCGTGAAGGATAAATAAAAATGATGTAAACTATGGTTATTCTATAATCTATTTTTCACAAGGAACCTTTAATGACAAAAATATACACTGATCTCAACCCGACCGAACGCGTATTATTAGGGCCTGGCCCGAGCATGGCCGCACCGCGCGTGATCCGCACAATGGCGACCCCGCCCGTTGGACATCTTGACCCCGCGCTGCTGAAGATATACGCTGAAGAACAGGAATTGCTGCGTTATGTTTTCAACACGAAAAACGAGTGGACCTTTGCCCTCTCTGGCACCGGGACCTCCGCCATGGAAGCCGCGATGGCAAATCTGGTCGAGCCAGGTGATGCGGTTCTGGTCGCAGTGATCGGGTATTTCGGAACTCGGCTGGCAGAAATCGCCTCCCGCCTGGGCGCGGAAGTGGACAAGATCGAACGCCCACTGGGAGAAATTTTTACCGTCGAGGAAATTGAGACTGCGCTGAAGGCAAAATCCTATAAAGTCTTCGGCTTTGTCCACGCCGAGACTTCGACCGGCGCCGAGCAGCTTCATGTCGGGGAGATCGTCAAAGCAGCCCATGAGCAGGGTGCGCTGGTTGTGATGGATACGGTCACATCGCTGGGAAGTATCCCCGTTCTTGTGGATGAATGGGATATTGATATCACCTACTCGGCCAGTCAGAAAAGCTTATCTGCGCCCTCTGGTCTTGCTCCGATCACCGTCAGCCCGCGCGCGCAAAAGATCATTCAGAATCGCAAGAGACCTGTGTCCAGTTTTTATCTGGATTTGAATTTATATGCCAATTATTGGATGAATCACGGCTATCATCATACCGCCTCGGCCAGTATGCATTATGCCTTCAGAGAGGCCCTGCGGATCGCCTACGAAGAGGGAATGGATGCTCGCTATGCGAGACATCGACAAAACGCAGAATTGCTTTGGGCAGGCCTGGAGGAGATCGGGGCACCGCCCTTTATTCCTGCTGAATATCGCCTCCCGCCCTTGACGACCGCTGTTGTACCGGATGGCGTAGAGCCGCACGTCTTACGCGCAAAATTGCTCAACGAATATAACATCGAGATCGCAGGTGGATTTGGCGCGCTGGCAGATAAGGTCTGGCGGATCGGCCTGATGGGCTATTCCAGCCGCAGGGAGAATATCACCTTGCTCTTGGCGGCGATGCAAGAGTTGCTTTAAAACTGAAAGGATAAATAGAATACCCCAAGAATGAAAAAAAGGGTAGTATACGCGATTTTATTTGGCATACCGGGATTTATCATTTCATTGATAATTTCCTTTATATTTTTTGGATTCGCGGCCGGAGTCTTGTGGATCTTGATTTTCGGTGATAAACCCTGGCCTGCCTCAGTTGAATATATCCTTTCCCTGATTTTCATCCTTCTTTTCCTGGTAGTATGGATAGCCTCGATAACCATCGGCTTTAAGGTTGGGAAAGGCCTTGAAGAAGAGCCAGGGCTCAATAAACAGCATGTTTTCATTTCAGCAGGCACGACTCTTTTATTTGCCTTATTTATTCTTCTCCAGCAGATGAGTGTTGGCAACGTAGGGCCAAAATCAGATGGAGAGATTTGCATTGATTTTTGTGTACAAAATGGGTATTCCGGAAGCAGCATGCCTCCGCTGGATTCTGGTGACAGTACCTGTAGCTGTCTCGGTGATTCAGGGATTGAACCACTTGAAATTTCCGTGGATAGTATTACCCCGGTAAAATAACCAATAAAATTGATCATATAAAAAGTGGCTGTCATTTCGAAAATGACAGCCACTTAATCGTTAAAAATCCAAACGCTCTAATCTGCGGCTGAAGCCTCAGCCTCGATTTCGTTTTCCACCAGATCAAAGGTATAGCCATTTTGGAGCGCATTTTCCGCTTCAATATGACGACGCAGATATTGACCACAATTGCTGCCGATCAGGTTCTCTTCCACTTCGCCGATGCTGACGATGACCTGATAGCCTGCCTCTTCCAGGGCTGAGACGATCTCATCCTGGCCGAGATCGGCGTTAGGATTAATATAGGTCTCCAATTGATTTTCAACCGCTCTATAGGTTGGGTTGAGGGGCGTGATCTTGATCAGGAAAATATCGGGGGAGAAATATTCTTTCAGGACCTCAGGGTCTAGCGGTTGCCCTTGCGCAAGCGCAAAGTTGAGGGTGATCTTGCGCTCACCTTCCGTATAAAAACGTTCGCCAAATGCGGCCATTTTCGCAAAATCCCATTTTTTGACGGGGACAAGCTGATCGCGTAATTCCTGATCGGTTGTATGGATCGAAAATTGGAATTGGAATTGTCCATCCGGATATAAACGGTTCTTGATCTCAAGCAGGCGCTCAAAAAACGGATCGGTCCCATTTGGCGCAACAGATGATATCGAGGGCATCAAGCCCGGGGCATCGTAGCGTTTCGGCAGTTCCTCCAAAACATCCAGAACAGCATTATTCAAGGCAGGTTCGCCCATCCGCGCAAACTGGATCTTGAATTGTTTCGAGGGGACATGTCCGTCAGGATATCGATTGCGAATCATATAGTCAATCTGGTCAAGTATTTCTTCAGCGGTGGGCTTCCCATGAAAATAGCCACCGGCGTCACACATCTTGCATCCCACCGGGCAGCCGTGCATTGTCGATACCAATAAGATCCATTTTTCATCACGTGTAAAAGGCGGCTGGAGGGATTCCACGCATTCGAGCATCTTCCCGTTTTCATACTCAATTATATAAACAAATGCCATTTCATCTTTGCCGGTTTTTGCGATAACTTTCATCGGTTCTCCTTAAAACGTTGATCGATCTGCATTGCTGCGCGCAAACCATCGCCTGCTGCAATCGCTGTTTGACGGTAAATTCCGTTACGCACATCACCAATAAAATACAGGATGCCACTATCTACGAGTTTTCTTTCTGTTTTCTGGATGCATTCTCCGAGAAAATCCAGATTGGGTTCACGGCCAAGTGCGCCAATGAGATAATCTGCTTCCAGTATCTCAAGTTTTTCTCGGTGAACTACTTTTACCGTTAAACACTCGTTTTCAGAAACAGTCACTTCTTTTAGCTGCGCATCTTCAAGATAGGCAATATTTTCATTTTGCTGCGAACGTTCCACTAATAATCCTAATGCCTTGATTCCTCTTCCGCGATTGAGAATTTTCACCTGATTCCGTTGTCCAAGATTCAGCGCGTAATCAAAAGCTGCATCACCTGCGCCCACGATGATGATTTCTTTATCAGTTATCTCAAGCAGGTCGCGAACCTCATAAAAAACCCGGCTTTTTGCATTCGCAGGAATAAAGCCATTGTCAAACTGACGAGCTTTTGTTCCGCTGGCAATTACGGCGATCTCAGCGCGGTATTCATCCTGATCAGTTTTTGCCACAAAACTTCCACTATCATACTCTACATTCTGCGCTTTTTCAGGAAGAATTTCCACGCCAATTCTTTCGACTTGTTTCTTAAGCAAGTTCACCAATTTCGGGCCGGTCACGCCCTGTGGAAAGCCAGGGTAATTCTCGACCAGATTGGCATTATGTAAAAGTCCGCCGATCTCTCTTCCCTCCAATACGAGAGCGGGTATCCCAAAACGTTTTAG
Source organism: Candidatus Desulfolinea nitratireducens (assembly GCA_014382535.1). Lineage (GTDB taxonomy): Bacteria > Chloroflexota > Anaerolineae > Anaerolineales > Villigracilaceae > Desulfolinea > Desulfolinea nitratireducens. The sequence goes on from JACNJN010000121.1 coordinate 23,903, forward strand.
TTGCAAGGCGGTCGTTAATCCTGCCGGGCCTGCGCCAATGATAATCACACGAATTTTATGCATAAATGCTAAACACGAAGGACACTAAGAACACTAAGATTCATTTGTTTTTCTTTGTGCATTTTGTGTCTTTGTGGTGTTAATTATCTCCTCACACAAAACAGGCCTTGCAAAGCCATGGGCCAGATTGAGCAAGGTCGCCCGATGATGTTCTTCAGTATAGGTAGCGGTTCCGTCGATCAAGAAGAAGACCTCAAAACCCTGCATAAATGCAGAACGAGCCGTTGTCTCGCAGCAGAGATGGGTCATTACGCCTGAAATAACAACTTGCTCGACATTTTGATCACGCAGATATTCGGCGAGATTGGTTTGATAAAAAGCATCATATTGGGTCTTCTCAATCACCAGCCCCGAGGATGTGTCCAGCGCGGAGTGAATCTCGCTAAGTGGATTTTTTGCATCGATCAAATCCCGCCACCAACGGGACATGCTCCCCGCGTCAGCGGATGTGTTGAGATGACGCGTCCACACGACGGGCAAGCCAGCGTCCACGTATGCCGCGCGCAGCGCATCCACCCGAGGCAGGATCGCCTCTGCGCTGGGGATATAAGCATGCGAATCCTCCTCCAGAAAATAACGCTGCATATCCAAAATTAGCAGAGCTGATTTCGCAGGAATAAAGGTTCCCTGGTCACGCAACAAGGGCGCCAGGTCGTCTTTCATGGCTTGCCCTTTTTCAAATAACGTCTCTGGTGTAAAGTAACGCGTTTTCATCAGGCCAAATTTTACCGCGCAGACCTGATTTGTCCAGTGATGTATATCACCTAAATAGGAGTAATGTTATCTGATACAGAAATCCAGTACAATAGGCAAATGGAAAATACTGAAAAGCTCTACCAACGAGCCTTGTGGCTGGCGATCATCACGGTTGGCTATAATTTACTGGAAGGGTTAGTGGCGATCTATTATGGCGTCTCCGATGAAACCCTGGCCCTCTTTGGCTTCGGCGTGGACTCTTTCATCGAGGTCCTCTCTGGCGCGGGCATCATCGCGATGGTGCTGCGCATTCGTAGTAATCCCAATACCGAACGCAGTCAATTCGAGATCACTGCGCTGCGTATCACAGGCGTCAGTTTCTACATCCTTACCGTGGGATTGGGCGCGACGGTGATCATCAATCTGATTACGGGACATAAACCTGAAACAACGCTTGCAGGTCTGATCATTGCGATCATCTCGATTGCGACGATGTGGCTGCTGATCCGAGCCAAGCGGGATGTGGGAGGCAAACTTAATTCTGCGCCAATCCTGGCAGATGCAAATTGTACGCTGGTTTGCCTGTATATGTCGGTGGCGCTGCTCGTTTCCAGCGCGGTCTACGAGCTGACTGGATTTGGCTTTGTAGATAGCCTCGGCGCGGCTGTCCTGATCTATTATTCAATTAACGAAGGAAAAGAGGCTTTCGAAAAAGCACGCGGGATTGAATGTGCCTGTGAGGATTAATTATCTATTCATACGATATTAACTGGACTTTGGCCTTTTTGCTGACGTAGGCTTCTCTATCTAGAATAATCGGTAATGAATTAGGTACAGGTCATAGTTTTAGGACGACCTTACCTATTTCCGAGTTATTTTCATACAATAGAGCGACAAAAGGCTCGCCCAAACCATTTAATGGGCAAAGTCCAGATTAAGTATTCTGTTTTATTAGTAGATTACTAAACTGCCCTCACCCTCCGCCCTCTCCCTCAGGGAGAGGGGACTTAACATCTCTACAGGATATTATGAATATTGACATCATTGGGGTTCCCGTCGACATGGGCGCGGATCGGCGCGGCGTAGATATGGGCCCCAGCGCCATTCGGTATGCGTTGCTAAAAGACCGTTTGGAAAAACTTGGCCATATTGTTGATGACAAAGGCAATGTGGAAGTACCCATTTCTGAAACATGTGTGATCAACGATCCCAATCTCAAGTATTTGGATTGCATTGTCCCGATGGCACGACGCGTGGCGGGGGCAGTTGCCACCAGTGTAAAAAGCGGAAATCTGCCGCTGGTACTGGGGGGTGACCATTCGCTCTCACTCGGATCCATTCGCGGGGCGGCCAAAGGAAAAAAGATCGGCGTACTATGGGTGGATGCCCACGCTGATTTTAATACCGCCGAAACCACGCCATCTGGTAATATCCACGGGATGCCGCTGGCAGCGCTGTGCGGCCTTGGTGCGCCTGAATTGGTCCAACTTTGGGACGAACCCACACCAGTCATCGATCCGGCCAATGTAGCGATTATCGGAGCCCGTGATATCGACGAGGGCGAAAAAAAAAATTTACGCCAAGCCGGAGCAATGGTGATGAGCATGGAGCAGATCGATCGCCTTGGATTAATGAGAAGTATGGAAAAGGCCATAGAAAGGATCAGCCATGATACAGATGGGATCTATCTCTCCTTTGATATGGATGCGATGGATCCCCGGCATGCACCGGGAGTCGGGACACCTGTGACCGGCGGCTTGACATACCGCGAGGCGCACCTGATCTGCGAACTGGTCGCTGAAACCAATAATCTGGTCGGTATGGATGTGGTTGAGATCAATTCCATTCTGGATTTCCAAAATCAGACTGCGCTCCTGGCTGTAGAATTCATTCTTTCCGCTTTGGGCCAACGCACCTGGGT
>JACNJN010000121.1:27172-33049 GCA_014382535.1 Candidatus Desulfolinea nitratireducens
GCAGAGGAAGAGGTTGGCAGGGCATTGGCCGGGGCCGGCATCCCGCTGGTTGGTCTCGATGCAAGCCAACCAGCCGAGTCTGAACCGCTGCCCGCCGACGGGCAGATCCGGATCATTCGCGTCGTCGAAAAAATCGAACTTGAGCAAACGGCCATTCCCTATCAGGTCAAATATATTCCCTCGAATGAAGTCGAGGTCGATCAGGAAGAAATCCTGGTCCCAGGCAAAGCAGGGTTGGTCGTCACTCAATCTCGGGTCCGCTACGAGGATGGGGTTGAAATCTCCCGGCAAGTTGAAAATGAGCGGACAGTTCGCCAGCCAAAAGATGAAACTGTTGGCTATGGAACAAAATATGTGCTGAAGACCGCTGTGGTAGATGGACAAAAACTGGAATATTGGCGCGCCATTCAGGTGTATGCCACCTCCTACTCACCCTGCAATTCTGGCGCGGATCGCTGTTATCCGAATACGGCCAGTGGAAAACCTGTCAGGCGCGGCGTGATCGCCGTGCTGCGGAGTTGGTATAACGCTATGCAGGGCCAGGCGGTCTATGTGCCGGGTTATGGCTATGCAACCATCGAGGATGTTGGGTATTCGAGTTTATTTTCCGACAGAGACTGGATAGACCTCGGTTATACCGATGCCGAATATCCTGGAGAATCTTATTGGACAACAGTTTACTTTTTACCCCCCGTGCCTGCAAATACGCTGTGGGTATTGGAGTAGGGCTATCTTTTCAGGTTCAGGCCGGATAAAATAAAGCCATGTCACGCACACAAAAGGTAATCCTCTTCATTCTGAGCATCGGTGTCATCTGTATGTGTGCCCTCGTCGCCGGAAGCGCTTACCAGCTCTGGCAAAAGCCTCTTGGACCCGTGCTCCAACTCCCGACAAATACATTTGCTCCTTTTTCCACCTTCCCCCCGACATGGACGGTTTTGGCAGGAGAAAATAACTCACCTGTCAATATCGGTACGGCGCCCGCCCCCATGGCCACAGCTTCGCCACCCGCACCACTTTGCGGTGGTCCTACTGAGATGACCATCCTTGCAATCGGTTCATCACATCGTGTGGACAGTTATCTCTACGGCCTAGCCGATGTTATACGCCTCGTGCGGGTGGATTTCGTCAACGCAAATGTGATGATTATGTCCCTACCGCGTGATCTCTACGTAGAAATCCCCGACATCTCCGATCATGATGGCATTACACACGGTAAGCTCAATCAACCTTATTTTTATGGCAATCCCGGCATGGGATACTACGATGGACCTGGAGAAGGTCCCGGATTGATGGCGCGCACACTCGCCTATAATTTCGGTGCGCAACCTGACCATTACATCGCTATCAACATGGCGATCTTTATCAAAATTGTCGACGCGGTAGGAGGCATCACCGTCGACCTGCCCCAAGCCGTAGACGCTCGCTATGTCGAAAATCCAGAAAACCAAAGAAATATCGTCTTCCCAGCAGGCATCAATTATCTAAACGGGAACAACGCCTTGCTCTTGGCTCGTCTGCGTCCATCAGGCGTTTTTGACCGTGTCAAAGCCCAAAACCAAGTCCTTTGTGGGCTTTATGATAAACTCGTCAGCTCCAGCGTGGTTGGCGATATTCCAGGCATCATCAACGCCTTCAAAGATAATGTCCAAACCGATCTCAGCCCCGAAGAGATCAGCCAGCTTTCCTGTCTCGGCACTCAACTCAAAGGTTCCGATATCGTCTTCCTGAACTGGCCTGAAGATCTCTTTGTCGGAACGCGGGTGGACGATCCTGTTTTGGAGCGCACATTTATCTGGGATGTGGACTTTATTCTGATGCGAGAATATGTTGACGCCTTCGCACGTGGAGATTGGCCTGCTGCCGAACAAGCCGCATCATCGGGCACCGCAGGTTTCACCCCTAAATCCTTCTGCGATTGATCGACCATTACTTCATCCTTTTTACCTCAAAGCCGCGAAGGCACTTTTTGTGGTTCAGAGATAAACTATTAGGACTTACAAAAAAAAGTGTTTTTCCGGCTCGGAGGGGATTTGCAATCCCCGTGTTTATGAGAAGCCGCTGGATTACAAATCCAGCTAGAGCCTCAACTGCGTTATCTCTAACTTTGAGTCCATTCGGGCAAGGTTGTGATTGTTTTTTTCTCAGGTCCAGAATACCTATGTCATCTTCAACAATTCCTCCCCTCAATACCGCCGCCCTTTTGCGGGAATATGGACTACGTCCCAAGAAAAAGCTGGGCCAAAATTTCCTTCAGGATCCAGCCATTCTGGATAAGATCGTTCGCATCGCCGGTGTGACCGAGAAGGATACTGTCCTCGAGATCGGTCCCGGTCTGGGCAGCCTGACCCGTCATCTTGCAGCAGCAGCAAAAGAGGTGCTTGCCGTTGAAATTGACGAGGATTTGATCCCACCGCTAAAGGTCTCTCTTTCTGGTTACGCGAATATTACCGTGATCCAGGGCGATATGCTCAAGATCTCACCTTCAGAGATCATTAATGCACCAGAGTATCTGGTCGTCGCCAATATTCCTTACTACATCACCTCTGCCCTGCTCCGTCACCTGCTGGCAAATGATCCTCGCCCGCGCAGCATGGTCTTAACTATTCAAAAGGAAGTCGCCAAACGAATTTGCGCAGAGGAGGGAAAGAAAATGAGCCTGCTGGCGTTAAGCGTGCAAGTCTATGGGAAACCAGAGATCGCTGCCAATATTCCTGCCGGAGCATTCTACCCGCCCCCAAAGGTGGATTCGGCCGTCATCCAGATTGAGTTATATAACGAGCCGCGCATCCCCACTCATTTATTGGATGATTTCTTTCGTCTCGCCAAAGCAGGGTACAGCCAGAAAAGAAAAACGCTCCGCAACGCTCTTGCAGGAGGGTTGCGGATTTCAACCACAGAAGTTGAAGACCTGCTTCATGCAGTCGAAATTGATCCTCGTCGCCGGGCAGAAACATTAACCTTAAAAGAATGGGGGGGATTGACCAAGAAATGGATTGAGATCAGATAATTGGATTTATTGCTTTACGCGTGCAGAATATCTCTTTGCCCTCAAGTCACGATACCCCCAACGCACCAACCAGATTCTAAAGGCAGCTTCACGCTGGATTTTGAAAGACATTTTTGACTTCCCCCATTGCCGATCTGCAAAGTAGATCGGCACCTCTCCAAAACGATACCCCAGGCAATATGCCATATATACCATTTCAACAAGGAAAACGTAACCGTTCGACTGGATCCGGTCAAGCGGCATCCCCTCCAAGGTTTCCCGACGCCAAAGCCGATAGCCTGTTGTCACATCCCTTAATTTAAAGCCAAGAATGGTGCGGGCATAGAAGTTTCCAAAGGCAGAAAGGGCTTTTCGCCAGATGGGCCAGTCCATATCCACACGGCCACCGGGAACATAGCGGGAACCGAGAACAACCTCTTTCGTTTTGAGAAGCTCCGCCATTTCCACCAACCTGGCAGGCTCATGCGAGAAATCGGCATCCATTTGGGCGATGGCATCTGCATCGGTAGCGAGAGCATGTTGAATTCCGGTCAGATACGCAGTTCGGAGTCCGAGTTTCCCCTCACGATGCAAAACATCCACTTTGCCAGGATTTTCAGTTGCCAAGGCATCCGCTATATCGCCTGTTCCATCCGGGCTTTTATCGTCAACAACCAAAATTCGAAGGTCAAGGGGTAAAGAAAATAAAGCGGAGACCAATTTGGGCAGGTTCTCCGCTTCGTCATATGTGGGTATTATTACTATTATTCGCAAATTCTTTCCTATTTTTTCAGATATAAAAGTTCTTTTTTTAGTTCATCAAGAGATTGAAATACGGCAGCATCGGGATCGATCTGAGCTGTTTTAATCGCAAGTCGATCAGGCCAATTGACCGCTTCTTCTCGATCTCTCATAGGATAAAAGTAACCGAGAGATTCCTCGAGACGATTCGCGATACGCCCTGCCAAGGCTGTAATCTTATCAGGGGGGATCACGATAATAAAATCTGTTGCGGACAGATGCCCCAGGAAACCCTCCGCACTACCAACTTCCTGAATGGCAGTATGGATCATTAAGCTGACAGCACGCAAGACATCATCAGAGGCAACAAATCCATAGCGTTCCCTGAAAGTTTCGAGGTTTTCAAGTGAAATTAATAAGAGGGCCTGATCTTTTTTTTGGAGACATTCTTCAAGACGTTCATCTACCAAAGCTCCTTCAGGATAACCACTGACGGAATTGATCATAAAGTTTTGTCCCAAACGTTCAAGCGAATTTCGAACGCGAAGGCGCAGCTCCTGAATGTCAAAGGGTTTGGTAATATAATCATCTGCCCCCAATTCGAGACCCTGCAAGCGATCGGCACGATCCCGTTTTTCAGTTAAAAAGATGATGGGGATATTCTTTGTGCGACGATCACTCCTTAAGCGGCGAGCGACTTCGTATCCATCAATATCAGGAAGGCGGATATCAAGGATGACCAAATCTGGGCGTTCTTCTATACACAAACGAACACCATTTTCGCCAAAATTGGCAGCAAGAACCTGATATCCTTGAACACCCAAATAAGCATTCAGCATCTCGGCAACATCAAGATCATCTTCAACTATCAATATCTTTGATTTTTTATCTGCCACTTTGGGCCAGCGCTTAGGTAGCTAAGGGTTCTTTTTGAATGACAAACTCACAAACTTCATCGCCCATGGCATGACAACGCGCTTCATTTACGCGAAATTCATGGCCACCAGATATCCACTTTAGGCCCTCCTGGAGGAGACCTGTGGCGAAAAAGCAGACCGGTTTATCCAAGCCAGATCGCCCCCAGCAAACCGGACATTTATGGATGGTATAAATAAATTCTGCATCTTTTTCTTCTACTGTGCTATGTTGATCGCTGACCTGAGAGAAAATTTTTGCCATCGAAGGGAGGCCTATGCGAAGTTTGGCTTGTAATGGCAGAACCTTAAAGGCCAAATCACCAACACCTGCCAGGGCACCAAAATCCTTAAGCGCATCAGAGAAGGTTGCTCTACCAGCGCGCAGGGCCAGCCCTCTCCCTCCACGTGGACCGTACATTTCTTCCAAGGCAACTCCCAGGGCAGAGAATTCTATAAAATTAAAAGCTTTTTCCAGGTTATCAGGCGGGTATCCGTCAATATAATGCGTTAAGCCAGCCAGATTAAGAATGGCGTTCAGGCCATTTCTTCCCATGACATCTTCCAGGGCCTTAATCGCAATCAGGCCAAATTTATTGGGGTAAAAATAATCACTTTGTTCAAGAGGACTCATGCTGGCTCCATTAAATCAATTTTCCGAGATCTTCAACTGCGCGACGCATATCAAGGAATATCAATCCTAATTTGGCTTTCTCACTTGCCAAAGCTGTAAGAACTGCTTCCTCTCCAATAGCCATCAGAACAACAAAGCCGTTTTCGCCCTTTATATACACTTGCTCCAAACCCCCACGGCCGAGCTCGCTAGCAATCCGCTCCCCCAATGAAAGCATTGCCGCTGACATTGCAGAAACGCGATCTTCTTCGATTTCTTGCGGTAGAGCAGACGCGATACTCAGTCCATCTACACTAACAATCGCTGACGCTTCGATATCGGGGGATGATGCTTGCATTTCACGCAAGCGATCAACCATTATTTTTGTACGCGATTGGGCCAATAGAACCCTCCAGAAAAACTATGGTGTTTTTTATGCCATAGTATGTATATTACCTCACAAAATCTGTTTTTCAAATTTAGCACAGGGGGAGGAATGTGTCAAGTTGAAGCCACTTCCAGGGGCGATATTATTGTTTTTTTTCCACATGATCTTCCGTATTTTTTATGAGTTCTGAGCATATTAAATTATCTTTATTGATTTAATTATAAAGAAAAAA
>JACNJN010000168.1 GCA_014382535.1 Candidatus Desulfolinea nitratireducens
TAAAGGAGTTCCCAGATGATCCTAGAAGTTGCCACACTGGACGTGAAGCCTGGTCTGGAAGTAGATTTTGAATTTGCCTTTGGGAAGGCGCAAAAAATCATTGCCTCAATGAAGGGTTATCTTTCACATCAACTACAACGATCCATCGAAAACGAGAGCAGAACTATTTTGCTTGTAGAATGGGAAACCCTCGAGGACCATACCGAAGGATTTAGAAACTCCAGGGAATATCAGGAGTGGAAAGCTTTATTGCACCATTTCTATGATCCATTTCCATCTGTTGGGCATTTTAAATCTGTAACCTAAAATTTAAAAAAAGCCACTGAACGGAGTTGTTCGGTGGCTCCGTGTTTAATGCAGCCTCCCTTACTCAGCTACATCAAAATCGACAAAATCCAGGGGCGCATCAACAACCAGACTGGGACCTCCCGGTGCTGTAAGGCGTAATTCCTTCAACGCTTTGAAGATAAGACGCCCATCCTTCAACCAGCGAATAGAAGAGCCTAATGTCGGATAAACATCCGTCAAATCCTGTTGACTATGCCCGGAAACCGAAGCGTACCAGGGCTTGCCAATATCACTATACCAAAATCCGAAATGATCATTATCTGCCCACCCTATTATGCCAACATCGGCATCTGCCGAAGCGATAAAGACCGTATCGGCTGTGCTGGCATCCACGATGCGGATCTCACGCCCATCACCCACCTCCTTGATATAGAGCACCCTGGAGCCATCTGGAGAAATTTGCGGAATGGCGGTCCAAACAGGACTAGCCTGGATGATTGCCAACTGGGCCGAGACCCCATCCAGACCGACATACCAGAACCGACCGGGATCACTCGGATTGCTGAGGAAATCAGCTGCCGGAAGCGCCAGATAAAAACCATCCGAGGAACTTTTCCAGATAACTTCCGGTTGGAAGGACCACTCGCTATAGGTGCTGATCGGATCAAAATCAAAGGCAGTTCGATATTCCACACCGTCTACACTCATTACTGCAATATGGCTGGGTTGAGAGAGTGCCACCCACTGCTTATCTTGCGAATAATAGCGAACTCCACTTTGTCCCTCTTGCAAAACTTGAAATGGCGCGGGCGCATCAGCATCCACACGGTGCAACCCACCAAATGGATAGGGGTATGATTCTGTTTCCATATACATATCGAAAAACAAGGCATGTGTTCCAGGGATGAATTCGTAGGAATCCATCAAGGTCTTACCTACATAGTCGGTATTCCGTGCGACGGAGGCCAGATAGGCTTGCTTCACCAAATGAAGGGGGGTTCCACCATCAGATGAGATTGCCCACAACTCACCCTGCCGGGTGAATGCAATTAAGCGTCCATCATCGGAAATTTTGACATTTCCCGCATCCTCCATGTTGGTCAATTGGCGTGTTCCAAATCCCTCTGTCCACAGCCAGATATTTCCATCTCGAATATAAGCGATCCTTAACCCTGTCGTTTCATTTTCAGTTTCGGCCGGAGGCAGTTCAGTGGATGTCGAGTCGCCTGGAGAAGGTTCTATCGCTATCGATTCATTTGGTGACGCCATTGTGGCGGCCACAATGGTAGCAACCAGGTCCTCTTGATCTATTTCTGGGGTGGGCGTAACCTCTGCAAACACCCCACATGCCAGACTGAGCAGTAGTAGCAAACCTATTAACAAAATCTTTCTCTTCATCACGCGTCCTCCTGAATTTTCCTAAGTTTACTATACGCTAAAACTGCTATAGAGATAATAAAAAGACACCGAACTTTTTTGCAAAATATTCGGTATCTGGGGTCTGGCAAACAAGAATTTTTATTGCACCGGTCTTAACGCAAATTGTGGGCTCTCTTTTCTATTGGTAAAGAAGGCTTCTGGCAAATCCAGGGGGGTATATGTTGTGCCTGTGCCTAATGTGCCGAAAAGAAGGTAGTATAGCTCTATCTCAGCCTCTTCTCCTAAAGCAATATCTTGAAAGGCTACGATAAAATAACTTCCATCGGGGCTCCAGCGAGCATCACGATAGCAACAAGTGCTGGCCGCTGGGTTTAATTGCAGCGCTTTATGTGAATTGGTGTTATAGGTATAAAAATAACCAAAACCCTCATTACGTTTCGCTGTATTCATCAGAAAGAGATCTTCACCATCCCAATCAATATCAGGGATAATGGGAGATGAACTATTATAGCCACTCATCGTAAAACGCTGCGCAGGGAACTCATCCAAACGAACTGGCTCAGCAGAGGCACAACGCGAAATATCCATCACGCGGATGGTATCAATGTGGCGGTTACCCGCAACATCCACAAAAATCACAGAAAGCTTTGTTTCATCACTCGACCAACGCACATCTCTAACCGGAGCTTCGTTATAAAAACACCCGCCCATTTCCAGTAAATGATTACGATTGCGTGTACTTGTAAATTTTTCGAGATCAAGGGGCACAATAAAAAGCTCTCGATTCAAACTGACAGCAATTTGCTTTCCACGTGGGGATATCTGAAAGGCTTCTAAATATTCCGCATCCTCAAAACAAGTAACAACGTCAACACGATCTGCCTCTGTATCCACCGTCTGAACGCATTTTCCGACGACAAAGATTAGTGTTTTGCCATCTGGCAGCCATTGCAATTTAGACTTGGTTGACCCATCAGTGGTAAGCTGGAGCAAATCGGTACCATCAATATTCATCATCCAGACGTTATTATTGCCCAAAAATGCGATCTTATCTGCACCGCCAAGCACCGGTGGCCCTTCGGGAACTGGTGTTGCTGTTGGGGTTTCGGTCACAGCAATTGGGAGGACAGATGTTGAAGATGTGGCGGTAGCAATCGGTATGGCAGTAGATCTTGAAGCCACCAGAGCTGTTGGGGTGGGGGAGGGTTCCGGCGTGCTGAGGGGTAGAACTGATTTTAGAAAAAAGCCTATCCCAGCCAATCCGACCAAAGCTATCAGGGCAAATATCCAACCTCTTTTCCTTTTTGGGGGAGGGGGCTTGAGAGAAGGCTTGGTCCTGCTAACAACAGTTGGAATAGAGACTGTCTTATCTCCTCTTGCCAGCGCGCCAAGATAATCTGCAAATTCTGCGGCTGATTGGAAACGATCATCGGGGTCTTTTGCCATTGCCCGGTAAATGAATGTACCAACGCCGGAGGGTAAGTTAGGCCTGTCTTTAAGAATATCAGGGACAGGATCGGTGATATGTTTTACCACCATGCTCATGGGCGTATCGCCTTCGTAAGGGCGAACTCCAGTTAGCATACGATAGAGAATCGCTCCCAAAGCATAGATATCGCTCCGTCCATCAATTTCTTTACCCTGTGCCTGTTCAGGGCTTATATAAGCGGGGGTTCCGATAATCGCACTGCCGGTAACATCTATTTGTGAATCGCTGATTTTTGCAATTCCGAAATCTGAAAGATAGGGCTGATTTCGATGATCAAAGAGAATATTGGCAGGTTTTAGATCGCGGTGAATGATGCCTTTGGCATGAGCATCATCAAGGGCCGGGGCAATGATACTGAAAATGCGAGCTGCTTCCTTGAGGCTGAGATCTCCTTTTGCAAGCAGATCAGCGAGAGAGCCTCCGTGCATGTAGCGCATGACAAAGTATGGCAGCCCATCTGCTTCACCTACATCGTAGACCGGTACAATAGCAGGGTGTTCGAGCGCAGCGATTACCCTGGCCTCGCGATGGAAGCGCACGCTGAACTGCGGATCGTGTAGAAATTCGGCTGGCAAAACTTTTACTGCAACATCACGGTCAAATCGATCATCGTAACCAAGATAAACTGTTGCCATGCCACCCCGTCCTAATTCGGATTTGATTTCGTAGTGGCCTATTTTTTTTGGTTTTTGGGGGTTGCTTAGCGTTTCGTCCACAATGTTTTTCCTAAATACAATGATATCGAATTGCCTGATTTTATCATCAAATACCCTTGTCTAATAAGCTTGGCGAGCAAGCATTAGAAATGCTATAATCACGCACAAGCCCTGGTAGCTCAATAGGATAGAGCAATCGCCTCCTAAGCGATAGGTTGTGGGTTCAACTCCCATCTAGGGCATCCTTAATTTATATTAATTTTTTTCTAAGAATTATCTCTTGCATTTCCCTCTTGTTTGGTGTATTATATTGGTAGCGAACGCTTGGGTGCCCCCCTCACCCAGGCGTTTGCTGCTTAATACGTAGCTGAGTTTTTATCAGCATTTTCATACAAAAAAGGCGACTATTGTGATAGCCGCCTTTTTTTGTATTATTTTAACTCTCTAGTCGTTCTTACTCTTCGCTCACTTCGCCCTCAATGACATCATCATCTTCCGGGGCATCATCCTCATCTCCAGCAGGCGGAGCTTGTGCCGCCTCCTGCTCCTGAGCATAAAGCTGCTGACTGATCGCGTTGAATGCTGTTTGAAGATCCTCAGTCGCCCTACGGATGCTGTCCGCATCATCACCTTCAGCGGCTTTCTTCAGCGTCTCGATCTTCTCCTCGATGTCCTTACGATCACCTTCAGAAACCTTGTCTCCCAATTCTTTGAGAGTCTTTTCAGTCTGGTAGCCAAGATTATCAGCACTATTTTTCAGATCGATCATTTCGCGGCGTTTCTTGTCGTCCACTTGGTGCGCTTTGGCTTGTTCGACCATATTGTCAATCTCGCTCTTGTCGAGATTAGTCGAGGCAGTAATGGTCACTTTCTGCTCTTTGCCGGTTGCCTTGTCTTTGGCGGTCACATTCAAAATACCGTTGGCATCAATATCGAAGGTTACTTCGACCTGTGGGATTCCACGCTGCGCGGGCGGGATACCATCCAGGCGGAAGCGCCCCAAGGACATATTGTCACCCGCCATCGGGCGTTCGCCCTGCAAAACGTGAATATCTACAGCGGTCTGATTATCTGCCGCCGTCGAATAGGTTTCGGTCTTGCGCACCGGGATCGTTGTATTGCGTTCGATCATTACTGTCATCACGCTGCCCATTGTTTCCACGCCCAACGAGAGCGGAGTCACATCGAGCAACAGGATATCTTTGACATCGCCAGCCAAAACCCCGGCTTGAATTGCCGCACCAACCGCCACAACTTCGTCTGGATTGACACCTTTATGTGGCTCCTTGCCATCAGTCAAACTTCTGACCAAATCGTGGATCATCGGCATGCGGGTTGAACCGCCAACGAGAACAACCTCGTTCAACTCGCCAGCTTTCAAAGCAGCATCTTTCAAAGCAGCTTCGAAGGGTGTTTTACATCGTTTGACCAGCTTTTCGGTCATCTGCTCAAATTTGGCACGGGTAAGTTTCAATTGCAGATGTTTTGGGCCAGAAGCGTCAGCCGTTACATAAGGCAGGTTGATCTCTGTTTCCATCACCGTAGAAAGCTCTATTTTTGCTTTTTCAGCAGCCTCGCGCAGACGCTGAAGCGCCTGGCGATCCTGGCGCAGGTCAATTCCCTGCTCTTTCTTGAACTCATCTGCCGCCCAATTGACGATCTCCTGATCCCAGTCATCGCCACCGAGATGCGTATCACCATTGGTAGATTTCACCTCGATCACGCCCTCACCAACTTCCAGGATTGAGACGTCAAAGGTGCCACCACCCAAGTCGAAGACCAGGATCGTCTCATCCTTTTTCTTGTCCAACCCATAAGTCAGGGCCGATGCGGTCGGCTCGTTGATGATACGCATCACCTCGAGCCCGGCGATCTTGCCCGCATCTTTCGTGGCCTGACGCTGGCTATCGTTAAAATAGGCGGGGACGGTGATCACAGCCTGTGTGACCGTTTCACCCAAATATGATTCAGCATCTGTTTTCAATTTGGCGAGGATCATCGCCGAAATCTCTTGCGGACTATATTCGCGTTTTGTGACCGGGATGCTGACGCGGACGTCATCCGTTGGGCCTGCGATCACCTTGAAAGGGACCATGCCACGCTCGGATTTTGTCTCGTCAAAACGACGACCGATAAATCGTTTGATCGAATAGACTGTATTCTCTGAATTTATGACGGCCTGGCGTTTGGCTGTTTGCCCCACCAGACGTTCCCCATTTTTATTGAATGCGACCACCGAGGGGACCAAACGTCCTCCTTCAGCAGAAGAGATGACGGTCGGCTGACCGCCTTCCATCACCGCGACAACGCTATTGGTTGTACCAAGGTCAATTCCTATGATTTTAGCCATGTCTTACTCCTGTAAAAATATTTTTCTTTATTTACTTTTTTTGAACTGGTTATGAATAAAGAATAACAAATTGATACAAGAATCATATTAACAAAACATAGAAAAAAGGTACACAAAACCATTAAAAACAAAACCCATAGGGTTTTTAATCCTTTGGGCTTTGTCTGGTTTAGTTTTTTCGGGCGTTAGGGCTGGCTGATTGTTACAGAATCAATCTCAACCTTTACAGGCAAGACATCGAAAGAGGAAACCGAGACCCCAATCTGTCCATCTCGCAGCACATAATTGTTTTCTTCAAGAACACGCGTTTCGTGACCGTTGATAAAAAGCGATAAGGTTCGCTCATTGCAGATAATACTATAAGTATTGGTCTCTTTGCCTGCCTTGATTTTGTTGGAACCACCATCCGCAATTTCTGTATAAATCACATTCCCATCAGCACGAATAATAGCATGGAATATCCAAAAGAGGCCATTATTTGC
>JACNJN010000056.1 GCA_014382535.1 Candidatus Desulfolinea nitratireducens
CCCTGAGTTTATCTGCTAATTCGCGATTTCGCTAGATTTTTCAGCGAATGGACAGTAATAGCGCTAAACTAAAAATAAGGGCGCCATTCATTTCACTGAAACCACCGATAAAGAAAGTGATGACAAAAAATAGAATTCCCCAACGAAACAACTTCTTTTTAGTATTTCTTTTCCTGATTACAGTTAAAACAGAAGCCGCCAGAAATGTCGTCCATATTAAGGGTGCAAAGTGGACGACAGAACCGACCTCCCAAAAAACCGACTGATACCGATTAGGAGCTTGGTATATCACAAAAAAGGAGGCCAGCCCTGCAAATAGAAAGAGAATCAGATTTTTCCAGTTAGCAGAAAGAGCAATACCCACCTCTCTTAATAACCAAACCAGGGCAATTACCCATAGAATAATTAACAGTGCCGGTAAATACGAAAGTTTATGTGAACCGAAAACTCCTGTCAGATATGGGATGACCAGGATCATATAACGGTTTGAAAAGGTTAAATAATGCGTTTGGATAGCACCAAAGAAACCATAATTATTTATCAGTCCCCCATGGCAATAATCATCTGAGATGTACCGTGAGAAAAAACCCTGATAAGCAAACACAGCCAAAGCAACAGATACACTAAAAGTATTAAGCTGTAATATTCTCTGTAAGAGCGTTTTTATTTTGTTTTTTTTCAAGGAGTCAGACATTCTCTACCTTATCACAGATTATTCACGTAAATCAAAAATCAGATATCCGTCACCCTCGGCAAAGAGGGGGTATTGCGCCAGCAGATATTTCTGTAATGCTGATTGTGCTTCCCATTCGTCGAAGTCCGTCACAAGGAAGAAAGAGCGATTTTGGGCGTGTTTTTCAAAAAGCTGTGGAAACACTTGAGGGTCGCCACGTTTCTCCTGATACCACAGATCCCCTTCTGAGGGCCAATGAGAGGTATTCAACCAGCCCCAATAATTCAAACGATAACCATAATCTTTGGCCAAAGCAACTACATTGCCCTCATCCCTTAGTATGTCACCAATTTCCCGGTAAGTTTCCGCCAGCGGACCATAATCCACCATGCGCATCTCAGAGCGTACCGTCCATGCGGCGCCAAGCAAAGTGAGCACCCAGATCAGCACAAATGCTGCACGCGGCAACATTCTCTGTTCCCAGCGATCACGGATGGTACGGCTCAAAATCTCTCCCAGGGGCGCTATAGAAAGCGCGGCAACCGGGATAAAAGGCATCTGATAATAATCATGTGTTGAAAAATGGTAATTAAAAATCACGCCATAAACAAGGTAGCCGAGCCACAACCCAAGGACTATGCCATTTTTCTTTTTAGAGAATAATAACAACCCGAGCAATGAAAATGAGATCGCCAGATATCCGATCACTACATCCAGTTTCAAACCCCAGCGCAGGTAAAAAACAGGAGAGAGCAGCAATTCAGGAAAAAAGCGCCCCGCATAATTCTGAGCCATCGAGCTACCTAAAACTAATCCATTGAAATAATATAGTGCTGTTGGCAGGAGGGATAAAAAAGCAATGCTCCAAACTTGCGTATCTTTCCATGCCCGGCGCAAAGACAGCGATTTGAGAACTACTACCACCGCTCCGCCCGCGACAAAGAAAATTGCTACCACCTTGACAAAGATTGCCAGTCCCCCAAAAACTCCCGTCAAAATCGCCCAAGGCCAACTGCGTTCGTCTGACCAACCTGCCAAAGCCCAAATAAAGATCGCCAAGAGCGCAACCATTAAAGGGTCAGGTTGAAAACTGCGGCTGGCTAAAACTCCATAAGGCAAAAAGAGATAGAAAGATGCGGTCAACAAGGCCCCATCAGGTGAGACCAAACGCCTCGCTGCGAAAAATAAAAAGAGGCCGCCAATCACCCAGAAAATCACGCTGTAAATACGCGGGAGAGCCAGATCTGCAATTCCAGCCTGACGATACGCGGTAACTGCCAGCCATTCAGTAATCTCTGGTTCAAGCGTATGCTGTGATTTCCATTGATGCACAGCCATATCTTTTTGCCATTCGGGGATATCTACCAAATCTTGATAATACATGCCGCGCGCCTTCAAGGCAGAGAATAGTTGCCGTGTTGGGTGGAAATCGAGGGGAAGATCATTGATATCAACCAGGCGAATCCAAATGCTTCCCAGAAAGATAAGGATCACAAAGAGCCAATAGATTTTGATGGAAAAAACAGAGTTGTTTTGCTTCACAGAGCTTTACTTCTTTCTCATGGTACTTTTATTCGCGTGTCTCTTTTTTCAAAGAGTTCTGCTTAAAACGAAGATAAATTTCACGAACACGCCCCAAACCTATCAGGCTGAAGAACGCGTAAATGATTCTCTTCCAGGCCTTGTACACAGTTCGCGGATGATGCCTGTAGGCATGATAATAAGCGATCAATCCAGCCCGCATTTTACCAGCTTCGACCAGATAGAAGGCATTGAGATGATGTGCACCTGCCATAATTTCCGGCTTATTCTCTAGAAGTCGCCCGGCCAGCGCAGGTTGTGCTTCCATCCACTCGAGGATTTTAAAGGCCTCACCGCCAAATTGCTCGGCATGTGAGATGTTTTTTGCATCATCATGATAACGCGCTGCTGCCAGGATTTGCGGAGAGTAGACAAAAGGGGCGAGTTGTACCATCCGCAACCAGAGATGATGGTCGAGAAGAAAGTGATAGCTGGGATCGAGATAGCCCGCTTTTTCCAGAATGCTGCGACGCATAAAAACCGCAGGCTGACTGATGATCTTGAATGCCATCATATCATCCAGTGTGTAGGGTTGAAAACGTTGGATGTTGATCGGATTTCCTTCTCCATCAACCGAGAGGACATTCCCATAGATCAACCCCGCTTCGGGGTGTTTAGCAAAGAGATCCATCACAGCGGGGATCGTTTTGGGGAGGTAATAATCGTCTGAGTTGAGCCAGGCGACGATTTCCCCACTAGCGCGGGCGAGGCCCTTGTTAATGGCATCAGCTTGCCCCGAATCCGCTTCGGAAACCCACCACGCCAAACGCCCATCATATTTTCGGATGATGTCCACACTACCGTCAGTCGATTCCCCGTCCACAACCATATACTCGGTCTGAGGATAATCCTGCTCCAGAACCGAGCGTATGGTCTGCTCAAGATAAGCAGCCTGGTTATAAGAGGGGGTGATGATGGAGATCACAGGTGAGCTCATTGCAGGGGGAAGACCTCATAAACTTCATAATTTCCAAAGTAACGCAGAATTTTGAGAGTGGAAAAATCAAGTTTATATTTCTCTCCGAATTTTTTCCAAACAGTATCGAGAGACTCTCCGTTTTTAGTCACGACAATCAGCAAGACGCGCTCAAAATTATAATCTCGGATGAAGTTTTTTGAGAAATCACCTTGAATAAGCATTTGATATTCGAGAAAGGGTGCATAAGAACCATCCATTAATATCATATCATTCTCGTGAAGTTCTGTTTGTAGATAAGAGGCAGTCATTTCTGCCTTACTTTTTTCGACAGGGTAGGTGGATAAATTTGGGATGTGCTGTGCGGCACCCCAAAGCAATATGATAAATGCGATACCAATCACAATCCAATCAAGAAACCAAGCGCGGATTTTGAAATTGCTGAGGGGAAAAATAATGCCTGCTGCCACCCACACTAGGATGGGTGCAATAGTAAAAGACCATACACGGGGCCATGCATTGGGGCGTTGGATCAAGATCATGGTTGAGATTCCCACAACAAATACAATATGTAAAGGAATTTTATGTTTGGCAAATTTCCTATGAAAAATAAAACTTATAATTATGCCCACAATTCCGAGCCAAACTAACAATTCTGGAATTGGCGCTGTCCATTCGGCCCAGGTATTGAGAAACTTTCCCCACATCCGATTCGGCAGAACGTCCCAAGGGACGGGAATCAACCAATGGTGGTTAAAAAGATCATTCCGACTGAAAAGCAATATTGGCGAATAGAGCACGAATGTAGCCAGTCCCGTCAAAATGCCACTAGAAAACCAATAACTCAAAAAGTCCTGTTTTGACTCATAGCTGCTTCCAAAATCATTTACAAAAACAGAAAAAAGAAGCCAATAATAAAGAATAGTAAATGGGAATAGCATCGTTGGGATGGTATATAGTCCCAATGTGAAGAGTATAATCAAGACGGCCCAACCAAAGCGATTTTTCTCTCGGCGCAACTTATCACCTAGAATCAGTCCTAGAAGGGTTAATAATGCCACAATAATATAGCCGCGAAAAACCGAGGAAAATTGAATTAATTCAGGGAAGACGGCAACCGCAACTGCCGAAAGCATTCCTGTAGAAGAGCTGTAGAGATTTTTTCCCAATACGTAACTTGCAGGAATCATTAATAAACCAGCAAGGTATGTCGGCATTCTTAAAACCCAAAGTTCCCCTCCAAATATGCGGAAGGTAAGATTAAGAATTAAACTCAAAAAAATATGGTTGTTCGGAAGATGATAATCAGTTGCCGTTTGCCAAAAACTGCCCCGAATAAAGGCAAGATAGGTATAGGCCTCATCGTAGGTGACATTATTTCCAATATCTGAATATCGATAAATTGCCGCCGCAAGGGTGATCGCAAAAAGGAGCGCAGCACGCGGCCAGAGCATCTTTTTCGGAAGAAGGGCTTCGAAAAAGAGTTTGGCATCCTCAAAAAATTGCCGGGTAAATACTTTTATTCCAGCCATCAGATCCTAACGCAAATCAAATAATAGGTAGCCATCGCCATCTGCCACGATAGGATAATTTATCAGAATTTCCTGCAAGCCCGGCTGCCTTTCATATTGTCCAAATGCTGTGATTAGAAAATAATCTTCATTTTCAGTACGTGTTTCAAATTCCTTTTGCGCATCTATTCCTCCACCGCGCACCTTCATCAACGTGGTCGAAAGCGGCCAGAGTGATACCTTTCGCCAGCCAAATGCCATCAACCGGTAGCCGTAATCCTGTGTCAGGGCGATGGTATCTCGATCAGCAGGGATGGATGCGGCAATGTTCTCCCAAAATGCTGGCTCATGCCGAAAATCTTCGCCGACGAGAATCGACCGCGATACCCAGGCGGGATAGGCGACTCCGATCAGCATTAACGAAATCAGTGCATATCGCCAGAAACGTCCTTGGCGGGCGGTTTGCTCAATGATCAACTGGGCGATGGGCGCCAACCCCAACGCGATCACGGGGATCAGTTGAATATGATAATAACTATGCGTATACATCTGGAAGGGCAATGTCAACCCGTAGAGAAAATAACCGACCCAAAGGCTGATAAGGAGGGCACGCCCCCGTGGGGGCATGAGTAAAACGCCAATCAGACTGAGATAGACCAAAGGTAGCCCAAATAAACTGCCGAGAAAAGTCATCCATTGGAGATAAAATTTTGAGCTAAAGATCAACTGGATCAAATCCAGAGTCCAGCTGATGAAGTATTCTGTTGAACGCTCACCAGAGCCAAGAATATAATAAGAGAAAGCTGGCAAGATGATCAGTAATGCCATCACCCAAACCTGAGGAGATTTCCAAAAACGCTTCCACCCATGCGCAGAGATTACCGCAACAATGGCAATTGCCCCGACAAGGAAGGCAATCACAATTTTTACAAGGGCTGCCAACCCCAGGAGGAGGGCAGCTAAAATTGTCCATCTCCAGGTTTTTTCCTCGATCCAACGATATAGCGAATATAACCCAAGGATAAAGAGAGAAGTCATCAATGGATCGGGTTGGAAAGATCGACTGGCTTGCACTGCAAAAGGCAGGACGAGATAAAAAGCGAGAGAAATTAACGCAGCTTCATCCGATGTTAGACGACGGGCAAGATCGAAAAGGGCAATCCCGGCGAGAAGCCAGAATAGTGTATTCAAAATACGGGGAATGGCGATATTTTCTCCACCCGTCCAGGCATAGGTCAACGCCACGATGGATTCAATAATTGGCGGTTCAAATTCACCGACACGATTGCTGAAAGAGATAGCCAGTTCGCGAAGTTGTGGATCTGCATCAGGGGAAATTTGATAATAGATGCCACGAGCTACAAGAAGATTTCGTAATTGTCGCGTTGAGTGAAAGTCGAGGGGGGGATCAGTTAAATCTATCAAGCGCAACATCGCGCCTAAGATCAGTAAGCAAGCCAAAATCACCCGTGCGGCGAGTTTGCTCCCAAAAAGTTTAGAAGAGGCTGTCATAATCTGCTTTAGGGAAAACTGTCAAATTGCCGCCGATAGTTGCATCCAATATCTGACGCCCATCCTTCTCGTAGGAATCCTTCGCCATGCGATAAGCAATTTCGGACATATCGAGATCAGGAAGCTGCCAGCGGAACCCTTGCCCAAAATAGCGGGGATCGAAGTGATTGGGATCGTCGCCATCGGATGTGATGGTTTTATTTGCCTCGCCTTTGCTGGTAAAGCTGTGGTCAACCCCGATCAAAACAACCTGCTCGAAACCCATGTGGAAGGCAAGCTGCAGGCACACGTTAGTGACAGTTGCTCCTTCCCAGACACGGTAACGGACATCATGGGAAAATTTCGGCCCATCGTAAGTGGTGTACAAAAAAGTTGGCAAGTTTGCAGATTGAAAGGTTGAAGGAAAAAAACGATGGGAACGCCACGAGAAAAATCGGGGCATGTCGAGAGCAAGGAAATCATCCAGACATTGCTCAATTACAAGATCGTTAACAGAGGTGAGAAAGGTGGTCTGAAAACCCCATTCTTCAAAGGCAAGATAGACGCGGTTCATCCCGAAGGTGAATTCGCTTTTGAGCTTGGATACGTCGGTTTGTCGAAGGCTGGGACCGTTACCAATAATGAAGCAACGTTCGCCGCGATATTTATCTTTCAATTCACCCAGTGCAGAGTTACTCTCTCGTCGCCAGGGGTGAAGATAAGCGGCAGGCAGGTCAGGGAGTTGGCGCGCAGCTATATAGATGTTGCGGGCGAGATTCCAGATCGGAGAAGGTGTGAGTTTTTTGAAGGTGTTTTTCATAGTTTTTGAAAAGTGAGAAGCGATGCATGAAAGAGGTGAAAAGTGGAGAGTAGATTTTACTCATCACACGTCACTCTTTACTCAGTGCTTAGCCTCGCTGTTGCCCCACCGTCTACAACGAGGGCCTGGCCGGTCATAAAGGATGATTGTTCTCCATCAGCAAGGAAATAGATCGCGCTGGCAATTTCTTCCGGAGTGCCAACCTTGCCACTAACGGTTTTTCGGGCGAGATTTTCAAGTCGGGATTGTACGTCACCATCGCCAACATGGCCGCGCCCCAGTCCGTCACGAAGCATTTGGGTATCTACTGCCCCAGGGAGGATGGCATTAACTCGAATTTCATCTGGTGCAAATTCAACCGCCATTGCTCGCGTCAGAGCAAGTAGTCCGCCTTTGCTGGCGGCGTAAGCGGCAATATTGGCTGAAGTTTGAATGGCGTGAACGGAAGAGACATTTACCACTGCCCCACCATTCCGAGCCTTCAATAAGGGATGCGCAAATTTGACACCTAGAAAGACCGAGCGTAAATTGGCGGCCATGACCGCATCCCATTCTTCGACAGAGGTCTCCAGAATCGGCTTGGCAATTTGCAATGCAGCGTTATTGACTAGCGCGTCGAGACTATCGGTGAATTCCTGCGCCTGTGTGAAGATAGATTCCATCTCATCACCGCGCGAGATGTCGGCCTGGATAAAAAGACCCCCAGCAGGAAAATTCTCGCCGAAAGATACTCTATCCACACCGATCACTCGCCAGTCCTTTGATGCAAAGAGATGCACGGTTGCACGGCCGATGCCGCCAGATGCTCCTGTAATGAGAAGGGTTTTATTTGTCATTATTCAAATCCTTCGGATCAATTCCCAATCCATCCAACAGATTTTTGATCGTATTCCAATGCACGCGCTCCCACGCTGCCGGGCTTGAATTGGCATTATGCGGGGCAAGCATGACATTATCCATTTTTTTCAGAGGACTGTTTTCTGGCAATGGTTCAATTTCAAATACATCGAGGGCGGCACCGCCAAGTTCTCCAGCTTGCAAAGCCGCAATCAGGGCTTTCTCGTCTACAATGGGGCCACGCGCGGTATTAATCAAGATGGCTGTCGGCTTCATCTGGGCAAGGGTTTCGGAATTTATAAGATGGTGGCTAGTGGGATTGAGATCACAGTTGATGGAAATAAAATCAGATTTGGAGAGTAAGATGTCAAGTGTAGTCAGCTCAATACCAGTTTCAGTTAGAAAAACATGATCAATTTCAATAATATCAGTACCGAAAACCTTCATTCCGAAGACTTTTGCGCGGCGGGTAAGGGCTTTGCCAATATTGCCAACACCAATCACGCCTAAAGTGGATTCACTCAAGGCTTTCCCCGGGATTTTCTCCCATTCTCCAGTCTTCATCGCTTTGTCCATTAAGGATTGACGACGAGAAAAGGCTAGCAAGTAGCCAAAAATCGAATCAGCAACAGGGGTAGTAAAAGCATTTTGAGTGCGGGCGATTTTCACACCATAATGGGAGCAAGCCTCGGTATCGATTGAATCGATCCCTGTCCCCCACTTTGAGATAACTTTCAGACGCGGGGCACATGCTTCGATCACGCGCGCAGTGTAACGGTCATCCCCGCATATTGCTCCGTCAAATTCTCCGGCATAATTCAGCAGGTCGGCTTCTTCCATCCGTTCTTCCACATCGGGGACGATCATATCCAGCCCGTAGTTTTCAAAAACAGGCCGGAAGCGGTCGAGAAAGGGGATCATATAAGGGGCGGTGAGGAGGATGGTTTTAGTCATAATTTTATTGTCTTTTCAAAAGAATCACTCTTGGCATTGAAGATAATCCGTGAGGCGAGTAAGTGAATTGTCGCGTTCTACTGAAGAAGGTGTGGTGTCTTTTATATTGTATAGTGTTGAACAAAGAATTGAAGCCATGCCTTGAGAAACCTTATTAGCATGTCTTGTCATTTTTTTTACACTCTCCCAATTTTCTTGGTGAGCATAGCCTTCAATAAAGGGAATATATTCAAAACCGTTTGCCGGGTTTTTATCTGATTTTTGTGCATCCTCCCATAAAGATGTGATTTTAGCCCACTCTCCGCGCTGACGCGCTAAATCGGCTTTTTGGTAGTATGAGCACCAGTTTTCTGGGATTTCTTTTCCGAATATCTCTGGAGGTAAAAGGCGGGGTGCTTTACTTTCTATCTGGATGCGGTCAATCGCGGAAATTAGGCTTGCTTTTCGCTCTAATTCTGAAATGAGCCTTAAATCAGAATCTTCAGGACGAAGCACCCACAAGCACTGTTCTAGCTCTGGCTCAAAGGAAATAATAAGGCTTTCTTTGCTATTACCTGAGAAATCAGAAAGAAGAAAGTTCTCTTCTAAAATCATTCCATCAAAAAACTGATTAAGCACTCCATAAAAACTACTATAGATAGCATAAAACCAATAGTTTGACTCTTCTCCCGTCCTTTCGTCGGAATATATTGTATTTAATGCATAAGCGGTAGGGTATTCTCCCATGAAAAACAATATTTCTCCTTCAGAAATAATCGCTGTATTTGGTTCTAGATCAGGAACTCGTTGTGTGAATTGTTGGAAGAGGTTAAGTTGTTTTTCCCAGGATCGTTGGTATTGATGGGCATTATTCAAATGAACTCCTATTGATAAAGCCACCAATAGGGCGACTGCGATATTTGCTTTCCCTTTCTGGGTAATAAAATAATCAATTACGACCACCAAAATCAAAGTAGCTCCCAACATTGAAGCAAGTCCAAAACGTGTAGCCGCCATTTGATTTTTATGGGAAGAAATATCTTGCCCAATCAACCAAATAGGGAGTGGCCCAAAAGACAGAATCCCTAAGCCAATTCCAAGCATTTCTTTCTGCCATCTTTTTCGTTCAGGAGCAACAATATTTTCTTTTCTTAAACCATATGTGTTTTTCAACCAAATAAAAACAAAAATAAAGCTAAACGTGATAACCAATAAAACATAACGGTTAAAAAGGTTCGTTAAATTTAATACTTTTGCAGCTACAACATTATGCCAACCATTAAACATCACAATAGCAGCATCTTGAATCATCGTGTTGAATAGGCTGGCAAATATTTGCAAAGGCTCAGAAAAAAATTGAAGCAGCATTACAGGAGTGTTTCGATCTCCACCCGGTAGGGCTAACAAGAAAAAACGCCAATATATATAAACCGCAAGAACAAGAAGAAATGGAAGCCATTTCCAAAACACATTCCTCGTTCTGCGTAGAATATTTTTTTCTTTGCGATACAATAATATCCAAAGTATCAAAGGGCGTAAAAGCTCCAGACCAGAAAAATATTCACTTGAAACTAAATGGGACCATTCAGCAACAAGAGCTATGAGGACGAAAACCGCCCCAAAATATCCTCTCTTTTTTTCGGCAATCACCATAAGCCAGAGTGATAATGCGTATAGGAAGAACCCCATCCAATGAAGAGAATAGGCTACTGCCATTGGTTGCAACATGAAATAGGGATAAACCAAAAAGAGCAATGATATATATACATTTTGTCTTTGAAATTTCCCCCAAAGTGAGCCAAAAATAAGCCAAAAAATCACAACTGTTGCCCATCTCAAAACAAGCGCAACGATATGCCAGCCCAGCGGCTTATAACCAAATAAATTAAATATAGAATCATAAAACCAAGCTGCATAAGGACGATTACTACCAATTAAAAGCATATCCCTTAATCCATCAGATCCGAGAATATAAGAGTAGTAAACATGATGCCAATCATCCATATAATATCCCAGATTCGGAATCAACAAGCCAAAAGCAGTCACAGAAACTCCGAGAAGAAATACTGGAATGGCCCATTTGTGAGAAAACAACTTTTCATACAATGAAATTACTTTCTCATTAATATTTATTTCACTTTTTATGCTCATTGCGTTGTCTCATCAAAATATCTGCAATTTTAAAATTGGATTCTTCGTCAATATCTACCGCTTCAAATACAGGGATTTCAAACATAATCGGATTGGGACCGATACGGTGATTATGCTGCAAAAGATTTTTACGGTTAAAAAGATAAATACAGGAATTTTCCTCGTAGACGGGCGTTAAATCCTGCGTCTGGATGAGTTCCTGTGGGTTGTGATTGAGAGCTACACCGTGATGATCGTACAGTCGAGTTTGCCACCGCGTTACCGAGAATAATGAGTCTTTTTCAGGATATGCTTCGAGGAAGGTCTTAATTGCATGGGATACTGTTTCAGCACGTAAAAGTGGATTGGTGCTGTGTGATTGCAAATAAAAATCTGCTTTTACAAGCTCCGTGTCATGGAGCAGGATATCGTTCATCGGGCGGTCAACGGCACGAAGTTCTTCCGGGCGGTTGATAACCTTCACGGAAGGGAAATGCTCTCGCAAACCCGCCATAATTGGCTCTGAATCAGTGTCCACAACGACCACATCGATTTCGGGAACAGCGAGTAAGGTTTCGATGATATGATGAAAAAGGGGCTTTCCAGCAAGAATACGATAATTTTTACCCGGCACGCGCTGGGAGTGGTGTCTCATGGGGACAAGGGCGGCTATTTTAGTCATTTTTATTGTTTATATCGAATCGGCTCAATGGAACGCGGGGCTGGCGTTTTCTCAGAAAGGATTCCTGGTGGGTAGTAAAAAGCCTGGTGAAGCTGAGAATCGATCCTGCCTGAATAATTATAGCCCTGATACGTTCCCCAATATTGCATAAAGCGGAACCAGAAAATACTTTTCCAATGCTCATTCAACACCCTGTCACGCTTTGCCTGTAATAAATCGGAATAAGTGCTGCTCAAGCAGAGACGCAAAAAGTTCCATAGTGAAAAGGTACTTGTCGGCAGGATCTGCTTCATCGCGATCGCTTCGCGGCGATAGCGATTCTGAACTTGGGCTGGCTTTTCGTCATGGAGATGGATAATCTCCGCTTCGGCAGTGTAGGCAATCCCATATCCCTTCTCCATCGCCCAACTGCTCCAGGCCAAATCTTCGAGACCGGTCAACTGCTCGTTATAGGCATGTTGCTCCCAAAGTACGCGGCGGATGGCAGCATTGGCGTTATGCGAGTAGGGATGTCCCTGCCGGGGTTGGGAAAGGTCAGGAAAATATTGACGAAAGAATTGATGCTCAGAGTATTGATTGGTTATGCCGCCACGTTGTTTGCCATAACTAACAGCGAGATTTTCATCGTTGAAGGGTTTTAAGAGCTGTTCCAGCCAATCTGGATAGACCGGGTAACAATGCGCACTGATATTGATGATGAATTCGCCGCTGGCGGCTCTGACGCCGAAATTGAGCGAACGCCCAAAGGTGAATTCTTCAGGAGTGATGTGGACGATCTTCGCACCATAACTCTCGGCTATGGAGACAGTTTCATCTGTAGAGCCAGAGTCAACCAGGATGACCTCAACATCACCGAGATTCTGTTGGCGAATCCCCTCCAGCAGACGACCAATATGTTGGGCCTCGTTATAAGCACGGATTACGACGGAGCAATTCATTTGAATAAGTGATTCGGCAATTCAGCAAATCATTTTATTAATTCGCTAAATCAATGAATCGTCTTTACCAATCACCGTCTTTTTCATACCCCAGGCGAACCAGCAAATCCCCGGCGACATCCTTGAAGATGCGTTTATGCTCATCCGTGAAGTATTTTTTCCATTCACCAGTTTTCCCAGAGCGAAAGGTTGGCGATTTCTTGGGATTGATACTTGCTTCAAGAATATCAAGAGCATCCTCTCGCTCGATAGGCAAATTCGGGACCCGCATGGAAACGTGATCGTAGACTTTGGCCAGGGTGGCCCTACGGTCGTTGATAAAATCTTCAAAATGGAGGGCCAATACTTCGGGGCGATCAAGCCAATCGGTATAGAAGGAAAAACGTTCGGCGATATTTGGGAATTCCACTCCGGCGTCGGGGAGGCCGAGGATGCTGACTGTAAGCCGTTCATCAAAGCTGTGCAGTTCTTCAGCATAATATCGATGATGATGGTGATCGGGTAACATTTCGGCGATATAAAAAACGTGCGAGACGACGACGTCGCGCGGGTCGCGGTAGATGAAAAATGGGATAAAATCCGGGGTCGAGACTCTCTCAACAACCGGCGGCCAGGCCAAAAGATGTGCGGCGGACACGTCCAATGGACGCAGGGATTTCAGATAGGCAAGGGCTTCATCCACACTGCGCTTGCGTCCAGTATCCCCATCATAAGCTGCAAAACTGACCGGGATATGATGGGCAAAGGGCGTAAACTCGGAAAATCCGAGCAAGATCTGGTTGAGCAGGTGCGTGCCACTTTTGGGGAAGGAAATCCCCAACAGGATCGGCCAGCCATTTTCAGGTGCATCAATCTCCGAAAAGCGCGGACGGCGCGCGGCAGTTTCGGCTCTATAGGCGTAGACGCGCAATTGGTCGCGCAGCTTGGAGGGCATTCGGGCTTTCAGTTTTTTGATTATCGACATAGTTCACTCTTCACTAAGCAATGATTTATTCGGTCGCAATTGTATCAGGTGTTCAGGATTATTTCAGCGTTGAGCTAAAGAGAAATTTTGCTATAATGAATGTATGGTAAACATCAGATTCGAATTGGCAGGCAGGAGAATACTATGAGTAAGCATGGGAATCGTAGGAAAGAAGCTCGCGAACTTGTTGTCGAATTTACACTGGTTTATGACTCAAAGAAGGGAAAATTATTGGGATATTTGCGTGACCTGACGATGAACGGGGCCCAAATTAACGGGAGTAAAAAATTGGAAGAAGGCACAATAGTTTCGTTGTCCATAGAGCTGCCAAATGACTTGCCAGGCGTGAGGGCAAAAGAATTACGCGTCAGCGCAAAAGTTGCTCGGTGTATTATGGTCAATGAAAACCCTCCCGGTTATGCAATTGGTTTCGAATTCACTGATATAAATTCCGAAGAGAGCGAAGTGTTAGAAAAACTTTTGAAACGATATTATTTTTTACGACCTTGGGCGCATTAATATCGTAGAATCAATTATCACATTCAACCCAAACAACTTCAAGCATGTATACGGGATGCGTGCAGATGGCTTTAGGGTTTCCAAGTGGATTTCCCAAACAGCAGGATGCTTTTCAAAGAGCTGAATCATGAAACTTTCAGGTGATGAATTCCAATTGTTACAAATCCTGGCCGATGGGCACAGAAAAACATATGTACATATAGTGAAGGGTTTCGGTCAACCGCTAACTCCCTTGGCCCCAACCTTCACAAATCGAATCGCAAAGCGTTTGCTTAAACTTAAGCTTGTGATAAAAGCAGGTATTTTGCGGGACGGCTACAAAATTACGAGTGAAGGCCTCGCAGCCTTAAAAGATTAAGGTCGCATTAGTGCGTGGCATGTACGACGCCATTTTTTTTAACCTGCTCTAACCCATTTTATTATTCGTCGAAATATTTCTGGCAAGAGAATGAATAGCATAGATGGAAGGAAAATAAAAAAACATCCTCCACAAAGCCCGAAAAACAACTCCACAACAAGCCACTCCCCAAAAATATCACTTTGCCAAAAATAGACACTCCCATTTTGACGCAGCGTAAAAACGTAATTCCTGCTCACCCACATTTCCACGTGACATTGCTCTATTCGTTCTTCAACGTTGAACAGGGGTAATGTTGGTGAACACGTTGTGTCTTTGATTTCTGCCGGATTCGGGTTATCGTACCAAACAGGATCAGGGAGGCTCTTAACGGTCATCCAACAATCAGTCCGACAATTTTCGGCATCGTTATATTTGTAGAGAATTCCCGATTCGCTCTCCACCCATAATTGATCCCGTTCAATTGAGATTAAACTGGCGACAGGCTCTGGGACAGCTTCGATCTGCTGCCAACTTGCGCCGAACCAATCCCAAATAAAGGCGATCGATGCCATAAGACCTAGAATCCCCCCAATAGCAGATAATAAAATCACAAGCCCAAATCGCTTTAGCATAATTCCTTCAACAGGAAGTCCCCATCATCCAAGACCCCATCCAGTATTGTCTTCAATGCAGGAGAATTTTCAGGCGATAATCGATCCAAGTCAAAGTCCTGCAATATCGCATGGGAGGTCCGTACGCCTATTTTCAGATATTCGCCAAAGGGTAGCGAAGAAAAATATAATTGATAGTATAAAAAACGACGAGCATTTCGTTGAAATTCAGGGGGAACTGCGATGATTTCAGCTTTCAGAAATTCATCGAGCTTTTCGCCATATGCCCCCACGCTTTGCGGGAAGAAAACGGTCGGATATTGTGTAAAACGCGCCTTACCAGCGCAGAGCACCGGCATCCCCATGATCGAAGCTTCCATCCCGATGGTCGAGTTGTAGATCAGCACGAATTTTGAGCGCTGGATCAACTCGTATGAGCTGAGCGTCTCTTGCGGTGGAACAAAGATCACATTCGGCTCTTCCACAGCACGCCGATCTGCAATCCAATTTGCCACCGTTTCAAGGCTGGCTTTGCGCAGGCGCATTTCATCCGGATGGGCGCGGATCACAAAAAGCGTTTCCGGGTGGGTCCTGATCATCTCCAGCACTGCATCCAGCCAGGTGAACATATCTTCAAAAACGGTGTTGGCATGCGGCTGGCTGGTATCGAAAATGACGTTGGTAAAGATCGGCACGATCTGTTTAAACGCCGCCGCCTTCGCCAAAAAAGCCTCGTCCAGGCCCTTCATATCCGCCCAAAACTTCATCCCCGCCATCGTGAAATCACCCTGAAAACGTTTGGAGAGATAGGCATCCAAACGGGCGTTTTGAGCATCGTCCAATTCAAATTCATTGGGGATGTGGAGAGGGTAGGCCGTCGCTTCGCCATCTGTAAAAAATGCGGATGCGGGCTGTAATCCCACCTCGTGCGTGATCGCTCGTATCCCGTGCTTGCGAGCGATAAAAAGCGCGGTCGCTTCGGGATACATCTGTCCGTTAAAAACGACCACCGCCCGAGGCTTTATTCGTTTAATCAGCATCTCAAATGCTGCGGCAATATTCCATGCCGAGCGAATGTACTCTCGCAGCAGATAGCGAGTCGGCTCGTCATCAATGAGATGATGCCGACGCAGGATCCAGCGTAAGCCAGGGAGACAGAGTTCGCCTAGTGGGATTCCGTTGAAGCTGAATCCCATCAACTCGGACAGAGGCAAGCCTCCCAACGCGCGATCCAGCTTTTCATCCGCCCTAAAAGTGAACCAATTAACACCTGATGTAGTAAGGGCTTTAGCCCTTGAACGACTAAAGTCGTTACTACGAGGCAATCCAGAATAGAGCGTTTTCGATTGATAAATGCAGGAATTGCAGGGTGGTTTCTGCGTAACCTTTTCCCGATTGGTTCCCAATACGCAGTGTGTCATCCCGGCTTTACAGGCAAAATACTGAACAGGGATCCCCTGCAGGCGAAAAGCCCAGGAGGTGAGCAAATGAAAGGCGCTGTTCCAGGAGAAATCGTCGATGCCGGAAGAGGCTTTGAAAAAGACAACTGGCTGCCCCTCCGAATCTGGAAGCTGACGCGCAACACGCCTCGCCATCCGCCAGATTTGGAGGTTATTGAGATGACGGGTCAGTCGTCGCTGGATGCGTTGTTGATAGAATTCTCGGAGCATGGAGTTGTTATTTGGGAGTTGGGAGTTGGGAATTGTGCTAAAACGCTCTGCCAAAATTAAACAGCGATTCCCTCTTTGCGAATGTTAATATAAAGTGGCATTTTACTGTGGCGATATTCCATAACAGAGGCAAATTTGCGAGAAATAACCATATCGTATTGTAAAGATAAAGATGCGATTAGTTCTGAAGAACGCTTTGATTCTTCCCAATAATCAAATTCTCCATTCAGTACAATCAACACATCAATATCTGAATTAAGCGGATTGGCTTCGCCGCGTGCGTAAGAACCAAAAAGATAAACTTCTTTTAGTTGTGTACCGTATATGTTCGTTAGTCCCTTTTTGAGGGTATTTAATATCGCTTGTATTTTTTTAGACATAGGAAATGTTTATGAGCTGAATACCAGTCAGATTGGTTTTGAAATTATACCTTACGTAAATTTGATGTTCAGGAGTTGGAAATCGGGAGTTGACGAGTGTGTAATCCCCAAATCCCAAATAATGATTCCCAATTTTCTCTTTTACCACTCATTATTCTCTTCGTAGCCAAGTTTTACTAACAAGTCCCCGGCAACATCTTTGAAAAGATCTTTATTCTCTTCACTGAAGTGGTCACGCCAACCGCCCGTCTTGCCAGAGCGAAAAGTATGCGATTTCTTGGGGTTGATCGCCTCCACAAGAATTGCTATAGCCTTCTCACGCGGCGTTGGGATTTGATATCCGGTCTTCTCGATTTCATCCAGCATTGCGTTCAGCGTGGCATCCCGATCATTGATCAGATTCTCGAAGCGGATGCACATCACTTGCGGCTGGTTCAGCCATTCGAAAACACCAGCATAACGCTCTCGGACACTGACCATTTTTAGCCCATCCTGGTCTATTCCCATGATGGCAACTTTCAGCCGCGCATCAAAATCGGGCAGGGATTGATAATAAGCATGCATCCCATGCCCCGTATGCATATCGGTAGCAAAGAAAGCCTGCGAAATGAGCATATCGCGTGGATCACGATAGATAAAATAGTTTACACGCCCTTTACGGCACAAAATTGCCAGGTTTTCAGGGGAAGCCTCGACATATCCCCAACCGATCACGGCAGGATAAATAGTTGCCAGCTCCACTGCAATTTCTCTTGCAGACCTTCGCCCTCCTTCTTTGCGGATAGTGCGCACTGGCTCCGCAGCTGTATAGGTATAGGGCATGATCTTTGTAAACCCGTTCAGGATTTGCAATAGCAGATGCGATCCGCTTTTGGGTTTGGAGTTACCAAAAATGGGCGGCGCTTCGCCAAAAGACAAACTCCGCCACCGCAAAGCTGCCTGGGCATATTTGCCCGGCTCGCGGAGTTTTTTGCGTAGGGTGTTTTGGAGAGGCATAAAAAGATTTACCACAGAGCGCACGGAGTCCACAAAGAAAAACTAAGGTTTGTGAAACAGCAAGGTTTTGCAATATCTCAACAGATAAAAACTCTGTGCCCTTTGTGTACTCTGTGGTGAAAAAAACTATTTCACGCGGCGGAGTTTCTCGCGTGGACCCATTTCGCTTTCATAGACCTGCTTTACGCCATTCCCAAGTCCCTGCTCGGTGACTCGAATATATTTGACCAATTTCCTGAATCCGCCCGGCTCAACCGACGCAGATTGATCACTGCCCCACATCGAGCGGTCGATCGTTAAATGACGCTCAACCATGCAGGCGCCCAAGGCAACCGCAATTGCCGAAGGAACCAATCCGACTTCATGACCGGAGTAACCAATAGGGAGATTTGGGAATTCCTTTTTCAAGGTCTCGATCATCTTCAAATTTAACTCTTCCGGGTCACAGGGATAAGAACTGGTCGAGTGCATCATCCCCAAATTATCTTCCCCAACAACCTCAACGCCCTTGCGGATTTCATCCATTGTAGACATTCCTGTTGAGATGATCACAGGTCGACCGGTTGCACGCACATGGCGCAGCAGATCGTAATCTGTCAAAGAAGCGGATGGCAGTTTGTAGGCGTGGGTATCAAATTTTTCCATGAAATCCACCGAGCCTTCATCCCAAACCGAGACAAACCAATCGATGCCCTGCTCTTTGCAATGGCGATCAATTTCCTGATATTCTTCCTCACCAAATTCGACTTTATACCGATAATCCAGATAAGTGATATAGCCCCAGGGAGTCTGGCGCATTTTTAATTGCTGATCCAACGGGGTGCAAACATCCGGTGTACGCTTCTGAAACTTGACCGCGTCCGCATTGGCGTTGACGGCCGCGTCGATCATTTTCTTGGCTACATCCAGGTCACCATTATGATTGATGCCTATTTCAGCAATAATATAAGTCTGATGGCCGTCGCCGATCAGTTTTTCTCCAATTTTCATTTCACGAGTCATATTTACTCCTAATTTATTCACCACTGAGACACAAAGGACACAGAGAAAAACTTAGTGCTCTTTGCCTGCACTGTGCGCAGGCACACGTGTGCCTTTGTGGTTATTCAGTTTTTCTACTTAAAATCAAATCACAAATCTCGCGGACAGCGCCGTGCCCACCTTTTTTGGATAATACAAAATCTGCCTGACGAGCCACTTCTGGCATGGCATCTGCGACGGCGACACCCCATCCAACCAGCGGGAAACAGGGGGTATCATTCAGATCGTTGCCGACAAAGATCGTCTCCGACGGGTCAATCTCTCGTTTTTCTTGCTCTCGTTTAAGGACACCTGTCTTGTCATCAACACCTTGCAGATATTCAACGTTCATCTTTTTACAGCGTGCCGCCACAACAGGATTTCTCTCCTTCGAGATGACCACGGTCTCAATGCCCGCCGCTCGCAAAAGGTTGACACCATAACTGTCACTGCGATTGGCGGCTATCGTTTCCCGTCCATCCTGATCCGTCCAGACGCGGTTATCGGTCAGTACTCCGTCGAAGTCGAGGAAAAGCAATTTAACGGTGGCAGGCATCGGTCGGCGGGCGGGGCCGGGAGAGACAATCTCCAGGTCGCCAAATTTTACCAGCCATTCATATTTTGCCCAATCTGAGAGATTATCAATATCCACCGTATAGTTTGGGTTGATCATCAAGGGAAAAACCACATCACCTGTCATGGATTTCTTTTCCAAAATTGCGCGGGGTCGGATCGCGTCTATGTGCCCGGTCTGCCAATAGATCGGCGGTAAACTTTGGCGGGGTGCATTATAGGGTTCAGCAATGCTTTCCACATCGAGCAGGTTTTGCATGGGCGCTTTTTCACCATTTGGCAGACGCCACATCTTATGCGGATTTTGCCCAGCCGGGACGACGCCGCGCACCGAATCAGCTTCAGGATGCATCAACAATATTTTAATGGCATCATCTACACAGCCTGGTGGTCGAATCGGCGAGGTGGGGCGAAGCTGCACAACCACATCAGGATAATAATTCTCGTTTTCGGCCAGCCAACTCAAGGCGTGTTCGAAAACCGGCAAATCGGTGGTGTTATCTTCTGCAAAAACTGCCGGTCGCATAAAGGGTGTTTCCGCGCCAAATTCACGCGCAACAGCAGCAATCTCTTCATCATCGGTACTGACGATGGTACGCGTGACCAACTCTGATTCCAGACCCGCCGCGATGCTATACGAAATCAGCGGATAGCCCACAAAGTTGCGGATATTTTTTCGAGGGATGCCTTTGGAGCCGCCTCGCGCGGGGATAATTGCCAGGATTTCTGTCATTTTGTTATTGGTGGGGCGGGGTAACCCCGCTCCTACCCATATCAATTTACCACGCCGTCCAACCACCATCCACGACCACGTTCGAGCCGGTCATGTAAGAGGAGGCATCCGATGCCAAATAGAGCAGCGCGCCATTCATTTCATCTTTATTTGCCATGCGTCCCATGATGGTTTTCGCCGAATAGTTGCGCGTAAATGTCTCGTCATGGTCATTATAAACGCCACCCGGTGTGAGCGCATTCACACGGATTTCCGTCTCAGCATAATATGCCGCCAGATATTTTGTAAAGCCCAGTACACCCGCTTTTGTTGTCGTGTAATAAACGGGTTTGAATGCCACACGTTTGCCATCTTTTAAGTAGATGCGTTGGTCAGGCCCATTCAACCCATAGGTCGAGCAAATATTGATAATGCTTCCTTTTTTGCCCTGGGCAAGCATTGGTTTCACGCAAGCTTGTGTCACAATGAACATTCCCGTCAGATTGACATTCACCGCAGCGTTCCATTGATCAAGCGGATAATCTTCAAACGCGCCCGGGGCAATTCCTTTGGCAGCTGCATCTGCATCAAATTTTGGATCAAGGGCGGCGCTATTGACAAGAATATCCAAACTGCCAAATTGATGTAGAGTCGTGGAGACCAAATCCTGAGCAGATTCAGGGCGAGTCACATCCAGCCCAAAACTTGCCGCTTGGTACCCGGCATCAATCAACGCCTGAGCAGTTTTCCCGGCTGCACCCTGATCAATATCCGCAACAACGACATTTGCTCCAGCTTCAACAAGCGTGCGGGAAAATTCTGCTCCCAACAGCCCTGAGCCACCAGTGATGATCGCGGTGCGACCAGATAAGTCAAATTTTTCTTGAATGGTCATATCCAATCCTTCAGGGTTGAGCTTGATAAAGATATCCCAAGCCAGATTTTTCTATTGTTACCAAACCGTCTGTCATCTCATCCAACCAGGCCTGAAACTCTGGGCTCTTATCATCTACCGGCCAGAAAATTGCCAGGACCGCGTCACCAGAACGAAGAGCTTCGGGTTGTTCATCCCAAAGCCGGTAAACTGGACGATCCGTCCAGAAGTAGACAGCTGGTGGCTGATTGGTGTAAATGGCAGTATCTTCTGGTAATTCGCGGACTGCAACCATAACCGTTGATTCTCGCCAGCGCCAGGAGGCAAATCCATGCGCTGATTCCTGCAAATCTTCAACTGTACGAATTTGGGCCCCTATCGCTATGCCAAGAAATAAGGTTGCGATTCCAAAAGCAATAATTCGTGCTGTTATTTTACCTTGTTGCGCCACCCAATGGATGAAGTAAACCAAAATTACAAGGCAAGCCAGATATACAGGAGAAAGTATGCGGTCGTTGAGCGGTGTAGCAGCATCAAAGATATTGAGCGAGATCAACAAAGATCCCATATAGGTAAAAATATAAAGCGTGGTTATAAAAGAAAGTATTTCTGGTCGAGTGTTTTCTTTTGGCTTTAGGAAGTATTTCAAGCCGCGAGGGATAATCCAAAGGAATAAGACGAGCGTAATTAAGGAGGTGATAATTGCTAAAATAAGGGGTTTTTCTATATAGGGTGAACATAATTCAGGTTGAGGGATAATGAAGCGAAAAAATGCTCTTAACCCACGTTGAGCATTATCACCTGTAACTGGATGCCATTCAATCGCGCGATTGGTCGCACTCCCGCCAACAAGTTTATTGCGCAGCATCCATGCCAACATGACAGGCAAGGCCCCAGCCAAAAAATAGCCTAGGGATGAGAAACGCTTTTTCCAGCTTGGGCGCAATAGTAAAATAGCGACAATAAAAGTTGCGAATAAGGACAGGGCCGCATAACGGGTGAGATAAGAAAGGCCAGTCAGAATACCAGCGAGGATGAGCCATTTGCCCCGCATGGGGATTAATCCCCACGCTACAAACACGAAGCCGACTGAAGTCGGCTGCTCTGGCGAGTCCGCTTTAGCGGACTTTATAAATTTAGCGTGGGCGTTCACGCCCATGCGGGGGCGAAATTCAACCGCTCGATAAAAAGTCAAAAATGCCAAAAGGCTAATAAAAAGATAAAGCGGCTCGCTAAGCGCCTGGGCATGAAGACGTAAAAGGGTACTATTGCTCAAAAAAAGAAGAGAAAGAAAAATCCCAGCGAGACGGGAATGGGTCATTTTCCAACCGAGGAAACCTATAATTCCCGCATTTGCGCCGAAGACAAGAATATTGATAAAACGCGCGCTGCGATAAGGGCTGATTTCGAGGATACTGCTTGTCACTGCCATTAATGCTGAGAAGAGGGGCGGCCAATGGGTGACCGGTTCCAATCCCGTCGCAAGCCAGATACGGGTGAATCCCTGCCCACCCAGAAGGGCGCGCGCCGCCGAGATATAGGAAATGGCATCATCTGTCAATCCAAGACCTGTGGGGGTGCTGCTATACAGCAACCACGTTCCGGTCACGGTGAGCAAGCCCAAAAGGAGGGCGAACACGGCATCTTTGCGGGTAGAGAGAAAACTTTTCATCAAAGTAATCTGAGGGAGGGATTTCCCCATCCCTCCCTCAGATAAATATTTATCTAACCGTTCAGCAAAAAACCCTGCTCTTCAAGATAAGTAATGATCTTGAGCGCATTTTCCTCGGGGGTGATTTCGTCACCAGTGACGGTGATCTCGGGATTAATTGGCGCTTCGTAGGGATCATCTACACCAGTGAAACCTTTGATCTCGCCGCGGCGAGCCATCGCATAAAGACCTTTTACATCGCGGGCCTCGCAGACCTCAAGGGAAGTATCGACATAGGTCATCATGAAGTTTCCTTCGGGGACAAGTTTGCGAGCTTCGTTGCGGGCATTGCGATAAGGACTGATTGCCGCGCAAATGACGTTTCCACCGTGCCGAACGATCTCGCCGGCGACATAACCAATCCGCATAATATTGGTATCACGATCTTCAGCACTGAAACCAAGACCTTTGGAAAGGTGCGTACGGACAACATCACCATCAAGTACCGTAAGCTGTTTGCCACGTTCAAGAAGAAGATCTGTGAGGGCGCGAGCAGTAGCAGATTTACCTGATCCGCTCAAACCCGTAAACCAGATGCAGAAACCCTGGTTATGCCTGGCAGGATATGATTCGCGTAATATTTCAGCGGTTTCAGGACGAGTGAACCAATCGGGGAGCAACTCACCTTTGGCGAGATAATCATCACGAACCTGGGTGCCAGAAATCGTCAGAACGCGTTCGCCTTCGGGAGCCTTTCCGGCTTCGACATATTCGTTTCGGTCGGGCAAATAAACCAGCCATTTGAAGGGAACCATTTTTACACCAAGTTCTTCTTCGTATTTACTGAGCATTTCCTGCGCATCAAAGGGACCGTAAAAAGGCTTGCCGGTGCTATCATTACCAGGACCGGCATGGTCGCGCCCGACGATCAAGTGATTCGCGCCATGATTGCGGCGGATAATGGCATGGAGAAGTGCTTCGCGCGGTCCAGCCATGCGCATCGCTAATGGAAGCAGACTGAGTTTTGTGGATTTCTTGTCATAGTAATTTTCCAGTAGGGCTTTATAAACTCGGACACGAGTGTAGTGATCCACATCGCCGGGTTTGGTCATGCCAACAACCGGATGAATGAGCAGGCTACCGCCAATCTGCTTGGCAGCACGCTTGGTCAATTCTTCGTGAACTCGGTGCAGCGGATTACGCGTCTGGAAAGCGACCACATTTTCGTTGCCCATCTCTTCCAATTCCGCACGGACTTCGGCAGGTGTCTGGCGAATGTCAACGAAATCATAGTATTTGGGCATATTGATAATTTTCAACTCACCCGAAATACAAACCTTACCCCAACGAGACATTTCTGAAACCAGCGGGTGACGGGAATCATCCGTTCCAAGACTCAAGCGGGCTTCCTTCTCCGGATCCCAAGTGTAGATCTCCTCGAGTTTCATGATCCCGATCAGGTCATTCAATGCGTTGCGGATGACCAATTCTTCGCCAACAGTGGGTAGCTCAGCAGGATCTGCGGTCAAGGTGATCGGCATCGGGAAAAGTGTCCCGTCCGAGAGACGCATTTCGCTCAAGACACGCTCATAATCCGCTTTATCCATGAAACGATCCAATGGTGAGAATGCCCCCGTTGCGAGCAATTCCAGATCGTTCAAAGCACGCTGGGAAATCTGGATGGCTTTCAACCCCTTCGTGCGCTCGATCAGCACATCCCGCTCTTTGCCTGTAGCGACTAAATTTACAAGCTTGCCACCATAGGGGGCGATCAACTTACTTTTCGACATAACTTACTCCTTGCTAATATTCAGCAATTGAATTTTGAACAAACGGCGCAATTATAGCCTAGAATCAAAATAAATAGGATGCTATTTTCCTACGCTCACCCACCGATTTATTTAGCCAGACAAAATAAATCTTCGGAAAGTTTACCCATCTCCGGGGATAGCTCCATCCCGGTCAGGATTTGGCAAACCTGCTGGGTTATAAATGGATTGGCCATCATGGATGGTGCGATCTCTTCCAGGCGCACGCTGTCCCCCATGATTGCACTGGCTTGCAGGAAAGGCATCCATTCGATGGAATCTTTCGGGGCACTCCCCTTTTGACTTGCTTCCGTGTCGAGGGCATAGACCAAATTCCAGTCACCGCGTTGACGCGCCAATGTCGCTTTCTGGTAGATATAACACCAATCGTGAGCAGGTTCAGGACCAAAGACGATTTCGGGCGGCACGTGGGAGGTTTCCTCTGTAAGGATATGTTCTACTTCCGAATAATCTCCAACGCTCTTAATCCTCTCAACTTCCCATTCAGAATACTCTGGCTGAAAACCATCAATCACCTGAACACATGAATTCAAAGTCGGCTGTGTCAGGATGAGAATATTGCGGTAATTCGGATAGGTTTCAATGCCTCTGCGATTACTATATTCCTGCCGTTCACGAGATTTGATTTTTTCGATTGCATCCTCGTTGAGCACCACTGCATAAACCCCGGGCTGGACGACTTTTTCGCTTGTTCCTTCAGGATAATAGATTTGATTTGCCGGCCCCCAGATGAAGTAATCCTCTTCCGTATTTACACGCGGGTAGTTAACAACCAAGGTTGTTCGCTCCCCAAAATGCGGGACGCGCCAACTTACCTGCCACCAATAATCATTCATTGATTCAGTCTCGGCGGCAAATTTTGCAGCATTTGCATGATGTGTTAATCCAGATATAAGAAGTAAAAGAACAAAAACAGTTTCTTTTAAATATTTTAAACGAATCGAATAAACAAGCGCAACAATAATCATGACTGCACCCAAAGAGCCTGGCAAGGTATAACGCGAGTAAATCGGAAAACTGATCTGCCTATTGACCAACACAACAGGGATTTGGCAAATAAAAAGACTAATTACACCAACAAAGAGAGCCTCGCGTTGCCAAATATCCCCCTTTTTCTTGGCAAAAAAGAGGGCATAAATTCCCCACAATACAAGAGCCAGAAAAAGAATGTTCATTCCACTCAACACAGTAGGATAAATTTTATAGAATTGTGATAAAGGAATCGTCCATGCCCCAAAAAGCACCTTGGTAAAATCTTCGGCCAAATTTTTACCCCAATGCAAAAGGTTCTGTAATGGGTTAGAGAGAAAGCCCGAAAGTTGTTTTCCTGTATCGGTCGCACCGCGTTCACTCTCAAAGAGAAATAGCCGCCAATAAAGAAAAGGAAACGAAGCCAATAAAAAGGGCAGGCTTTGCCAAATCGTGCGCCAGATTTTTTGCAGCCAACTTCCTTCCATGCGCCAAAGAATGACAAAGATGAGCAAAAATCTGAGCGATTCTATGCCGATATAGTATTCCATCAACCCCAAATAAACCGATCCAAGAAAAACAGAAAGAGAATAAAAGAGCGTTCGATACCACTTATTGGTGGTCAATACAGCCTTTAAACTAAAGGCAATAGACATGGGAGCGAAAGCTAGCGCCACCTGATGGGAAAGATAATCAACACCATTGGGATGGGAAAGAAAGCCCGGATAAACGAGGAAAAGGAGGGCCATCAAAAGTGTGGGGAGTTTTTCTTTTACCCACACCAACCTGAGCGCCCAGAGAAAACTTATTCCGCCAAGCAGCCGAAAGATATAGGAAGCCAGATTGTAATAAAGCGGATTTTCGCCAAAGAGCAAATAGGCAGGCATCATCACAAAGGCACGCAAAGGTCGATCTTCGCTGAAAATGGTATGAAAGATTGAGATTCCCTTCACCTTTGCGGCGTACATCAGATACCAATCATCGTGGGTGTAGCCGAGTTTTGAAACTAAAGAGAGGTAAAACAACGCTGATAAGATGAAGAGCAAGGCCAATGAGAGAAAATTCTTGGAGATAAGGGTTTCTTTAATTTTTGCCATTTTATTACCGAATTAAATCTCGCACAACCACAAAGACTGCACCTTTCTGCTCAACCTGAAATATAGTAGGGTAACCTATTGCATACTCTAAATCTGCATTACCGCGGGTTAATAAGATAGCATAATCATAATCGTCAAGGGAATCATCTTTGATTTTATCTAAATCAAAAATCTTAAGATCTTCTCTTGCATAATATTCTACATTTTGATAGGGTCCTCCAACAACAATTTTCGCATCAGTAATTGCATTTTCATTAATGAATATCGTTGCTTCATTTATGGATATTGCCCAATAATCCATTTCAAATTGTCGAAAAGCCCCTCCAACTCCTCCCACAAAATGATTATAGTAAACATACTCGTAAGGGTGCAGAGTAGTGATAGCAAGTAACCCAGGCAAGAGAATCGCCAAAGCAATCATTGAGTTTATCCACTTTAGATTTATCTTTACAAAAAGCCAATCTACAGAAATGCCTACAACAATAAAGATAGGAGGAAGAATGAAAAAAAATTGCCTAAAATTATCATAGATTGTGGGGTGTAGGAGCATAACTCCTATTAGAGGAAATAAGAACCAAAAAGTGAGCAACCAAAAATTAGGAGCGGAAATTGTTTTTTTCGTTTTTAGCCAAATTAGAAATGGAATCCCAATAATAAATCCGATCACAACAGGTTCCGTAAGCTGGATTGCAATTAGCGCAGGCAAATAGCTGAATGGTAAATCTGCCCCAGAGTAAAATTGCCCATTAAATAGCACTGTCCCTTTCCACGGGAAATCAGTCATTACTCTAATGGCTTGAATAACCCCACTAAACCCCGTACTCCACAAGAGAGGCCAAATTAGATAGGTAACAGCTGAACCGATTAACAAATAAGCAGTTAATGGCGCGAGTGTTTTTTCTTTTTTTCGACATAAGATTACCATTCCTACTAGTCCCGCGGCAACAGGACCCACAATTCGAATTGACGTTGTTATGCCGAGAAATATTCCTGCCAAAAAGCTCCAAGGATTAATTAAATATGAAGCAGTTTCCCTGATAAATGTTTTTGAAAAAATTTCAGCGATATAAGCTTTTAAAAAATTGTTCCATATTTGATTTATCGTCTTGGGCAATAAGCTAATAATAATTATTCCTAATAGAAAAAAGCATAAAAGAAAACTTCTTGTCATGAAGCGACTAAATAATATTGTTGCCTTGTGGACATATGCATCGAGAGAGAATATATCGATATTTTGGGCAAAGCGAAGAAATAATTGTCCAGATATTCTTTCGCTTCCCGCCCTCATACTCTGTTCAACAACTAGTTCTGGCAGTTTTGATATAAAAGACCAAAATATAATAGTCAAGAAAACAGTAACGCTCCAGACCCAAGCAAAGATTATTGCAATTTTTTTTCTCTTTGAATTATTTTTTTTCCACTCTAAAATCGCGAATTTACTTATTTTATTATTGATAATAACTGAAGACCCAAGGGATGGTTCAATTCGATCGATCATATGAAGCCCGATAACAATACTCCCCATTAAAAAAGCCATGAAGGGAATATCCTTGCTGTTAATGAATGCGTGCCCAAATAGAATAGGCTGAGAAAACAATAAAAATGTAGAAAGAAGCGAAGCCCA
Source organism: Candidatus Desulfolinea nitratireducens (assembly GCA_014382535.1). Classification (GTDB taxonomy): domain Bacteria; phylum Chloroflexota; class Anaerolineae; order Anaerolineales; family Villigracilaceae; genus Desulfolinea; species Desulfolinea nitratireducens. Next base: position 28,342 of record JACNJN010000056.1, read on the forward strand.
AGCCTGCATATATCTTCGGGCGAGGTTGTAGAAAAAAAACATGCCTAACAAGAAGGAAGAAAAATTTATCCAATAATACAATTGTAATTCTGCAAATTCAAGTTGATATCTTCGAAAGAAATTTGATACCGACTGAATAAGAATTTCGTGAATTGGTCCATAATATTTGTCGTGCCCCATTAATTCAAAAGGTGGTGGATTTAGGAAATTCGCTAAAGAAATATACTCCTGATTGTACTTCCCCATCATGATTTGATATCGAATATCCCAACTCATCCCATAGTCCGAGGCAAGAAAATAGCCTGCGACCAATGAGCCGATTAAAAAGAAAAACAAAATATATTTAGGCGCAATCACAAACTTGTATTTGGAGGTTATTAAATTGTTATTTTCTTTCATTATGGTTACAGATTAATCACAATCTTAACTAATGATAGTTATTTTTACGACTATCTTTATGCCGTCAAAACTAACTCAACTGCGCGCACGCCATCTTCCAGTGAACAGCGCGGCTCGGCGGTTCCTTGAACCACCTCCAGAAAATGCTTCATTTGCTCCACAAAAAGATAGTTGCGTTCAAAAGCTGAGGACAATGTAAAAGTATCTTGGATGGTTGCAGCAGGATTTGCTGTCACCGTCCCAAATTCATCAGGCATTGCGAAATGATGCAAGATCCCATCGGCGTTATCCCAACGTAGCGTTCCTTTTGTGCCGACAATTTCAAGCCGATGGCATGGCGGACGTTGGAAATAATTGACGTGGATACCGCCGATCGCTCCTGATTTTAGCTTGATACCAATCTCCCCAACATCTTCCACACCTGAAAGTTCCAACGGTGAAACGTGCCCCTGAAGGGATACCAGTTCTTCAACTTCTCCCAACAAATAGCGGATGTAATCTATCGGATGAGTCAGTGTACCAATCACCCCCCCGCCTAATTCTGCTCGCGCCGCGTATCTCTGACGGTAATCTTCCCAGGGATGCCAATTTGGTAAATATTCGCCCCAATGAGAATGAAAGCTTAATATCTTCCCCAGCGCCCCATCCTGAATGAGTTCTCGTGCCTTATTCAGCGTGGGATGATAACGGAATTGGAATCCCACCAAAATACGCGACCCACTTTTTTGAACGACTCGGCGTAATTCTGCTACTTGAGTGAGATTATCAGAGATGGGCTTTTCAAGCAGAATATGACATCCAGCCTCTGCGGCGGGGATGGCAACATCCATGTGCAGGGAGGTGGGATTCGCCACCACAACGGCATCAGGTTTCAAGGCAAGCGCGTCCCGTAAATCCGTTTCAACGGGGAGTCCAGCTAACTCTTCATCATCCAATGTGGATTGATGAGTCCGAAACAAAACAATGTTATCCTGGCCCAATTCACGTAAAATCCGCAAGTGACGACGACCTATGGAGCCAAGCCCTGCAATTAGAAATTTCATATAGACCTTATCCATTCATAAACCAGTGTGCGCCATAGAGATTAATGGCGATACTGGCGATAACGAGCAATTGAAAATGCCAAGGTATTCTTTTCTTGAAGCCCAGAGCGAGCAACACCATTAGTGGGACGAGGAAATCGAGAATATACCTATAGCCAAATTGGTGCGCGCCTGTGTTGTGATACAAGCTGAGCAATCCGACCGTGAGGAAGACAGCCACCCAAGAGCCGATGATCCACCAGTCTTTTGAATAGCGACGAAAGAGATAGATGAGAGCAGGCGTAGTCAAGAAAATGCTCATGCCTGTTGCGGAGGGTTCGATGAGCCATCGGCCAGAAGGATTCCAAAATGGCAGTTTAAACAGCATGACTTGTAGATTAATGGGGATGAAATGGGTGGAGAATGTGCCCCATGTTTGGACATTATAGACTATTTCCGGTCCGGCATTAACGGTAACATAGCCAAAATCGAAGAAGTCTTCAAAGCGAAGATAATTATAGAAGAGCAAGCCAACAATGGCTAAACTGATAAAGGGAAGCATTTTTGCTATCCATTGAACAGCTTCTTTTAGCGTCACTTCTCCATTCTCTTCTTTTTTTATTTGCATGGCAATTGCGAAATAGAAGGGAGATGTCATTAATCCCGTTGGGCGAGCGGTGATGGCAATGGCGATCAGTGCGCCGACGAGCCAGGCAGTTTTTTTACGAAGAGCGGCATAAGCCGCGAGAGCCAGAAAGAGGAAAGTTAGAATTTGGCTGAAATACCAGCCGCGCCCACTGATTCCCATCCAAAGATGTGGCGTGCCGAAGAGAAATAAGATGACGAGCATAAAAACACTGCGCGTAGAGAGGGATATCCACTTTCGAGTATTGAGTTCTTTTAATATCAGGAATAAAAGTACGCCGTTGATCGCGCTGGCAACCATCGACAAGTAGCTTGTGCTGATATTTGCCGCGCCGACAAGATAAGCAAGAGGCATCAACAAAATAGCGGGCAAGGGCGGCATGGGCGCGTACCATTTCCCTTTATAGAGGGTCAGGTCATGCGTATAGGGCGGGTTTTCTATGTAGAGTTTCCCTTTTGTGAATTGTTCTGCAAGCAGATCGAAAAATGAATATTTGGTTTTACCGACCCATCCTATTAAGGCAGCGAAATGGGCGTAGAGGAAGAAGGTGATGATGAATAAGCCGAAGAGAGTCAGGATTTGATCCAAACGCGCAATCAGTTGAGATTTACTTTCTTCTATTGGTGTAATCGTTCTTAGTAGGATGATGAAAAGGATGCTAGAAAAAAAGAACCATCCGATAATGCTACTTAATCTTGCGCTGATAGGCTCTAAAAAAAATAAAGGTCGGATTATTGGTGGGACAGAGAGTAATAAAAATGCGCCTGTAAAAATTAAGACAGCATATAATGAGACCATGATGCCGGCGTAATAATTTGAGGAAAGGTCAACGACTATATTTTTTAGTTTTACCTGCCAAGGCCCGAATTCAAAAATCGCAATCAGAATCGCGCCAACATTGATTAGTAAAAGTACCAGAAATACAATAGCGATAAGTACCCGTAATGTTGATAATCCGAAAATGAGTTGATTATTTACTTCTGAACGTGGCAGAATAAAAACAATAAACAAAATTAACCCTGCAATAACATTAAGTCCTAAAAAAAGCGGAAGGATATTTTTTTCTTTTAGACTGAGTTTGGTAATTGGATCGGACATGTATATTCCTTGATACAAGTTTGTTCTAAAGTCGTTACTACGAGAGGATCTCTCTAACTATGCTTTAAGGGGCACTAAAATCATATCGGTAGACGGATGCACCCATAACACGATGTTGATCTTCGATGTGCCCATACTGGTTGAGATATTCGACATAAAATGTCTCCATATCACCTTCGCAGCCGCCACAATCAACAATATGGGAGATGATAACCCAGACTCGGCTATTCCCATTTAATTTATTATCGACATGTTTCTTAAATTGAGTAAGAGCTTGTGTACTGCCCAGGTCGAGACCAGTGATAATATTGCCCGTATCAAGTCCATAGAATGGCGCGTAGTAATTAAAGGACGGGCGAGCTCCGTGATATATGTACACTATATCATCTTCTTCTCTATGCTCACTGACATATTCCATAACAGGTTTTATATCTGCACTCATCCTTGGCGAAATAAGATTGTCGATGGCGCTATTCACAGGTGTCCAAGTTATATACAGCGCAAGAATTAGGTAAGTGACTATTGCCGCAGTGTGATTCCATTTATTAATAATTGTGAAAATACGCCCCAATCCCTCGGCAAGGAACAAAATGATGATGGGGATTAAGAATAGAGCCAAACGTCCACGAATAGGATAGATTTCCATTGTAGAGGCTAGAGAAACGATTAAGACTGGGGTGGTGATAATTAGTGCCTTGTACCAATCCCTGAGAAAAAAAGAAATCAGCCCCATGATAATCAGTGTAGTAGAAAGCAAAAAAAGGTTATCGCGGTCTAAGCCCCAGGAAGTATTCTGCAACAAGGATGAATATGTCTTTATGAACCATCCCCAATCTTTCCACGGAGGGAAAGGCATAAAAGCATTTCGCCAATAATGTTTCAATGACTCGTCTGCAGCTAAAGTGCGCAGAGAGATTAGGTAGGTCGTGCCGAAAGAAACTATCCACGCGGCACCCACGCCAAATATCCAGAAAAGACGCGTGTAGTTTTTTTTGAGCAATTTTTCGAGGGCGAGTACCAAGCCAATTCCGGCAGCGACAAAAGCCGCGGGATGGGATATCCAAATCAAAAAAAAGCCGGTTCTTGCGAGCAAAAAGATGTCTTTTTTCTTTGCATCTTCTCCAAGAGAGCGAAAGGCGAGATAGATCAAAAGGATTACTGCCATGACATCGCTAGCATATTGTTTTAGGTCAGAAGAATAATAGACCAAAGACCATGATATTGCGAAGAGGAGCAGGAAAAGGGTTCCGC
>JACNJN010000171.1 GCA_014382535.1 Candidatus Desulfolinea nitratireducens
CTTCGAATTATGCGTTGCCCCCATGCCTGTCGGCAGTACCTCAGGAAATATCATCGGCGGTACTGCATTCGGAATTTCACCGCTCTCCGAACACAAGGATGAAGCCTGGAAATTCATTGAATTCATGACCAGTGACGATGTCCTGACTCGCTGGAATGAGGCCACCAACAATATTCCCCCCAACAACGCAGCTCTTGCACGTCCAACCTATCAGGAAGGGCCGATGTTTGTAGCTGCTCAAGTTGTAAACCAACCTGGTGTTATCCCCGCGAACCAATACCCTGAGAGCGATGCCCTCAACGGTATCATGCGCAACTATCTCCAGGCTGCCTATCTTGGTCAAATGACGCCACAAGAAGCCTTGGATCAGGCCGCCGCAGAATGGGATGAGATTCTCCAACAATACGACGACTGATTTCCATCCCTTCTTAATCAATCGTGTAGGGGTGATGCAATACATCACCCCTACAAAATAATATTAGCAGATAACCAATGCCAAAAATTCAATTTTCCGCCGCTTATTGGTTCATATTGCCAGCAATGCTCTTTTTCATCCTGCTCGCAATCTATCCCAGTGCCTTTGTACTTTTTTTGAGTTTCTTTGCCACTGGGAAGGGAATCGCCGTTTCAGCCAATCATCCAAGTTTCGCTAATTTTCTTGATGTGTGGAAAAATGTAAACTTCGGCAAGTTCATGTTGCAAACATTTATTTATGCTGGGGGCGCCACGCTTTTGCATGCCTTACTTGGGTTCATTTTTGCCCTTATTTTGAATATTCTGCCTCTCAACCCGGTATTTACACGCACCATGAGGACCGTTTTCTTGATCCCTTGGGCGATCACTCCAACGGTGGTAGCGATATTATTCCGGATATTGTTAAGCCCTCAGGTTGGACCAATCTCCATATATCTGAAATCCATTGGTTCACCCATTGTATTTGGTCCTCTGGGGCAGCCGGAGTGGGCATTGTTAGCTGTAACTCTCACTAATGTTTGGATGTTCACTCCTTTTTATATGCTAATGATATTATCTGCCATGCAGGCAATAGATCCAGGGATCTATGAAGCTGCGGTTGTCGATGGTGCCAATGGCCCACAGCAGATATTTTTCATCACCATCCCAATGATAAAAAATACATTGCTCACGTTAGGGATGTTTGACTTCGTTACAACAGCCGGGTATTTTGACCTGACCTGGATCATGACCCAGGGGGGGCCAGTCAAATCTTCCGAAATCATTTCCACCTGGGTGTATCGCACCGCTTTCCAATCCTTCGAATTTGGCGAAGCCTCGGCAATTGGGATGATTCTTTTCTCGATATCGGTAATTGTTTCCATTATTGTGCTTCGAGCCATTAATAAGGAGTAAGCCGTGTTAATTATCCGTATGCCACGTTGGCTAAAACCACTCTCCTATATTGGCTTGACGCTATTGGCGATCATCTATATTTCTCCCTATCTGTGGATGATTATGTCCTCCTTCCGGCCGTCTACAGAACCTTTTGCCTTGGGTATCTTTCCCCATTCCTGGTCACTCAATAATTATGCCCGCGTCCTTCAAGACCCGGAACTGATGTCGTCGTTCTTCAATAGCTTCAAGGTTGCGGCCACAGCTGCTACCTTGGCTCTCGTGCTCGGGGTACCTGCTGGCTATAGCTTTGCTCGCTTCCAGTTTCGAGGTCGTGATCTATTGATGAGTTTTTTGATGGTGGTGCCCACTTTTCCCGGAATCTTGCTTGCAATCACCCTGTTTGTGATGGTGGTACGTTTTGGTATGTACGATAGTCATTACCCGCTTATCATAGCTAACACGCTGATAAACCTGCCATTCTCGATCTGGAATTTGAGAACCGTCTTCGAAGCTACATCCCGTGAAATCGAAGAATCGGCTATGGTCGAAGGTTGCAATCGACTACAAGCCCTTATTAAAGTTGTCCTGCCAATAGCGTTACCTGGTTTGGCGGCGACTTTCGCTTTCGTTTACATCCTATCGTGGAATGAATATCTTTTTGCTACCACTTTTATATCCACCAACGAAAAACGTTTGATTACGACCACAATGGCAAGCGCTATTGGCCAGTTCAATGTGGATTATGCAACGCTGATTCCAGCTGCTATCTTGTCTACCTTGCCCTTGATTCTTCTTTTCATTTTCATTCAACGTTATATTATCAAAGGTCTCGCGATGGGAAGCACAAAGGGATAATTTGATGTCTGTAAGTGCTGTCAGTATAAATTCCGTACTGCGTTCTTCTTTGCCAAAAGCCACTGGCGAGGCAAAATATGTGAGCGATTTGCATATCCCTGGCTGCCTATATGGGCATGTGGTCAGAAGCCCATTTCCCCATGCCCGTATTTTGAATATCAATGTAAGTGCTGCCAAACGCACGCCTGGTGTGGCTGCGGTGGTAACTGCCAGTGACATCCCTGGGAGTAATCGTCTGGGAAAGACGCGTTTCGACCAGCCTATTTTGGCAGACGACAAAGTGCGCTCTTATCTGGATGCCGTTGTATTAATTGCGGCAGAGGACGAGGCCGCGGCTAAAGAAGCCGAAAGTAAAATCATTTGGGATTTTGAACTGTTGCCACCGGTATTTTCGATTGATGAGGCCCTCGCTCCCAATGCTCCGCTGCTCCATGCGGATTGTTCAGGCAATGTATTGAAGGAAATCAATCTAGCAAAGGGAAATATTGAAAAAGGTTTCCTGGATGCTGAAGTAGTGATCGAAGATTCTTACCAGACTCCGGCCATCGAACACTGCTATTTTGAATTGGACACAGGCCTCATATGTCTAGAACCATCCGGCATTTACACCCTTTGGCTTGGATGCCATAGTGTTTACGCTGAAAGATCGATTGTCGCTTCTACCCTAGATATCCCAGAAGAGCAAATCATCGTCATCCAGCCCTATACCGGTGGCTCCTTCGGAGGCAAGGATGACGGCCTATTAAGCGGCTATCTCTCATTGCTGGCATATTATGCTCATAAACCTGTGCGAATCAGTTTTTCACGCCATGAGGAGTTTATTGCTCATACCAAGCGCCATCCTCAGTGGATTCATGTACGCATGGGCTTGAAAAAAGACGGAACCCTCACTGCTATAAAATTTGATATCAAGACTGATACCGGCGCATATGCCCATTGGGGGGAGGGAATTTTTACATTCGCCTCAATTGGCGCATCCGGTCCTTACCGTATCCCGCACCAGGAAGTAAACACAACTGTAGTTTACACCAATAATATCCCTATGGGGGCGATGCGTGCCTGGGGAATGCCAGGTGTAACCTTTGCAATGGAAAGCCAACTAGATCAGGCTGCCCATTTGCTCTCAATTCACCCTCTAGAATTACGTTGGAAGAACGCAGCCGTGGAGGGGGATACAATGATTACAGGTGAGTCGTTCCCTGAGGGAATTTATATCAAGGAAACCATCGAGGCTGCTGCCAAAAGAGCTGGTGTTAGCTTACCAAGCACAGGGGTGTTTTCATGAAAAAGCGCGGGATTGGATTCGCGTGTTCAGCCCAAGGTGTGAATTATCACTTTGGTCACGAGGATGTATCCAATGTCGAGATACAGGTTCAGATGGACAATACCCTATTGATTCGTACTGCAGCCTCAGATATCGGGCAAGGGCTTGAGGCAGTCCTTATCAATATCACCTCGATTGCTTTAAATGGTTTCCCAACCGACAAAATACTTTGGGAGGGCTCAAATACTACTTCCCCAGATGCTGGGGGCACCGGTGCCTCCCGCCAGTCAACCTTGACTGGTAATGCACTAGTTCAAACATGTGAAAATTTCAAAACCCTCCTTCGCTCAGTTGCCTCGGAGCAGCTGGACTGTCATCCAGATAGTATTGAATTCCAAGGTGAGCATGTGTCAGCCAATGGTAAATCCATCACTTTATCTCATCTCTTTGAAAAGGCACGTGGAATGGGTTTATCACTGACGGTCATAGGAACCTTCAAAGCACCTATGACTACTGCCTTATCCGAAGATGGTAAAGGTTTTCCAATAAATCAGTTTGGTTACGCTGCTCATATCGTGGAATTAGAAGTTGACACAATCACCGGAGAAGTTGTCGTCTTGAAAGTCGATGCTTTTCATGACGCTGGTAGGATATTGAACCCAATCGGTGCCGCGGGGCAAGTAGAAGGTGCTACTGTGATGGGCATGGGTTTTGCTCTCTTCGAAGATTACATCCTTGCTGAAGGCAAACCTGTAAACGTGGGTTTTACCAATTACTTGATACCCAGCCTGGCGGACACACCGGATATCCACGTTCATTTTTTATCTTATCCGTCTCCTATCGGAAGGCTTGGGGTAAAAGGATTGGCCGAAGCGCCCACAACGACTATCGCTCCAGCAATTGCCAACGCCATTTTCAATGCTACCGGGGCGCGCATTACACATCTTCCAGCCACACCAAGCCGTGTTCTGGCTGGCCTGACAAAGCAGCAGGAATGAACATTTGATATGAATCCGTTGATTGTTGGTCTGGATCTCGGGACTACCCTGTGTAAAGCCAGTGCCTTTGAGCTCGATGGAATGCTGGTGGAGTCCACACAAAAAGGGATCAAAACTTACAGGCCACACCCTGGATGGGCGGAACAAGATCCCATGGAATGGCGGAATGCCATTATTGATGTCCTTGCAGAACTCGCTACTAAACTGGGTCAATATGCGGCCCGCATCGAGGCTATAGGCGTATCCTGTCATGGCCCCGGCGTAATTACCACCGACGCGAATTTCAATCCCCTTGGACACTGCCCAATCTGGCAAGACCAACGCGCAGCGGGGCTGATTGATGAATTGATCCGGCAAGTCGGCGAAGATTGGATCGGGTTGGGAACTCCCGAATCGTCTTTCGGCGTCCAACTCTACTGGGCCATTTTGAATAAACCCCAGATGCTCGAGCAAGCTGCCCATTTATTCGATGTAAAAGGCTATTTACTGGCAAATCTGACCGGAAGAGCAGTTGATGAGCCCAGCAGCAGTCCTGGCGGCGCTAATGTCCACCAATCTTTATTCGAGACGCTTGGAGTCGAATTAGGATTACTGGCGAAATCCACACCTTCACTCTCAGTGGTTGGCAACTTAACACCGGAGATTCGAGACAAAACATCTTTGCCATCCACGGCGAAAGTTGTTGCCGGGTTGAATGACGGCGCTGCTGCAACGCTAGGGGCAGGCATCATTGATTTGGGTCAAGGCATTGTCAGTTTGAGCACCAATGGCGTGATGCGCGCCACTATTCAGCGCCGGTTGCCCGGGGCTACCCTGCGCGCCAAATCGATGTTTTGTTATTCCTATGTGGATGATATGTATATTACTGGGGGAATGACAAAATGCGGTGGAGACAGCGTCAAATGGTTGATAGAGAATTTTTATCGAGGCTACGAAAACGATCCCCGTGTCTTTGCTAAAATCGAAACCGAAGCATCGCTGAGTCCAATTGGCGCTAATGGTGTAACTTTCATGCCTTATCTAATTGGTATGGGTACTCCGAGTCCCACTAAAGTGGCCCAAGGTGCTTTTTTTGGTCTCGGCCGTCACCACGAGAGGGCCGACTTTGCCCGCGCTGTATTGGAAGGAACCGTTTTTGCCTTGAAAGATATTGGTGAGACGTTTGATAATCTTGGAATCTCGTGGGACCATCTTAGTTTCACTGGCGGTGGCAGCAAGAATTCAGTCTGGCGTCAAATTGTGGCTGACATTCTCGGGAAGCCTCTTTCGGGCGCCCACTCCGATAGTGTGCTTGGAGTAGCTTTAGTGGCGGCTACCGGGGTCGGGCTTTTCGAAACAATCAAAGATGCAGTTCAAGCTATGTTGTCGAAAAAATTTTATGTGGAACCACTAGAAAAAAACATCGAACGATATGAACAGATTTACGCCAAGTACAAACGTATCAAAAAAGTAATCAAAGAGATTGCCGATATCTAGAATTAAACTAAGAGTCACTTATGTGGAATCAATATTTCACTCCTAACAATCTTTCTGAAGCATTGTATTTATTGGATCAGTACAAGGATGATGCGCATATTATCGGTGGCGGAACCGATCTTGTATTGGATTTCTTATCGAATAATTATTCAGAAGTTGAAACCGTAATTGATATTTCATCGATTCCCGAGCTGAAAAATATTGCCTTAGAAAATGATGTTGTAAGCATTGGAGCAGCGGTTACGCTTTCTGAAGCACTTGGCTCTGATTTGCTGTACTCTCATGCAAAGGTATTATTAGATTCCATTCGCAAGATTGCTGGGCCACAAATCAGGAACATTGCTACAATCGGCGGGAATGTTGTCAACGCATCTCCAGCCGCAGATACAGTTCCTTCTTTGTTGGTTTTAGACAGCAAGGTATCGATAACAAGTCTCCGCGGAACATCCAGGGAAATACCATTGAATGAATTTTTGCTCGGAAACCGCAAGGTTGATTTACGAACAGGGGAAATAGTAACTGGTTTCTCTTTTCAAAAACTTGACCCAGCTACACGTTATTGTTTCCGTAAGGTGCAGTCTCGTCGGTCGATGGCCATCGCGATATTAAATCTTGCCATCTTATT
>JACNJN010000060.1 GCA_014382535.1 Candidatus Desulfolinea nitratireducens
TCCTGCAAGTTTACTCAATTTTCTCATTCTTGGTTTAAAATGACCGAACCGAAAGTGATATGTTCAGCATTGGCCAGGAATTAAACGGGACACAGCATCGCGATGAAAACTGGCGTGAAATAGCTGCGGCGGTTCGTGAAGAATATGACGGTCCGATCCTCTATTCTCCAGATTCGACCGGTGGGGAAAACTGGCTGGAAATAACTTGGTGGGATGCTGTGGATGCAATCGGTATTCATCCTTATGACGCCCGATTATCTGACCATGATGACCCGACAGTTGATGAGATGATTGAATATTTAACCCCTGCTGTAGATCGCCTCGAAGTTCTTTCTAAAGAATTTGACCGCCCGGTTATCATTACCGAGCTTGCTTATTCAAGCATTGATGGTATGAGTGCAGGCTCATCGATATATTATCAGCCCGCTACAACCTATGATGTTGATCTACAAGAACATGCAGATGTTTACGAAGCATTGATACAAGCTTTCAGCGGTAGACCTTGGTGGAAAGGTTTGTTTTTAGGAAATTATTTTCCGACAAATGATACTCTAATCACTCCCCCAAACAATATTTTCTTCTCAACCTATGGGAAACCGGCAGAGAATGTTCTACGATCATTTTATGGTGCGGAGCCCCAACCTGCTTGGGTAGCTCCTGAACCCCCAGATATTGAGGACATGAGTATCCAGATTATTTATGATGATGTATTTCGGAATAATTGGGGATACTGGCCTCCTAACAACAACTTTGACATCATGGACATTTCCCAAAAGGATATTGTTGTTGATGGGGTAGCGATAGAAATTGTTCTTGATTCTTATGCAGACTTGCGGATTTCGCCCCCCGCCTCCGAAAATATCTCTGAGTATCAGTGGATTTCTTTTGACCTATATTCAGAAGCAGAAGATGTTTGGGATCAAGGCCAAGGAAATTTTCACCCGGTCAATCTGTTAATGGTTATGTTTGGAAGCTATTATCAGGCAACGCCCTTTTCCGTGGAAATTACGGCTACACCTTATTTAGATGAAACACTAAAAGCCAAACATTGGCATCATGTTGTGATTCCAATTGAAGATTTTGGGCCAGTACGATCTCGTTCTGTTGATGATATTTCAATCCGTAACATTTCGCCTAATACAGTAAAAATTTATCTTGATAATATACAATTACTTAAAGAAAAGCCTGCTGAATAATCTTCACAAAGACAACTGCTCGATATGTGGTTTATTTGTTCTCTAAGCCCATTAATTTACTTGTAGGTACTCGAGATACCGAATTTTTCGAAGCTGGAGCATATCGATTTGTAAATGATGCAGAAACACTAGCAAAAGGAGTTATTGAAGTACTCTATTTGCTTCGAAATTCATTATTTCACGGAGAAATTGTCCCTAATAATGATGCTCAACATATTTATGCAGCTGCATATCATATTTTGCATGAACTAGTTCAAGCCTTGTAATATATATTATAGGTTTCCTTTAGCAATTCCCAAAACAAAAACGCCCATTCGGGTGTTTTTATTACCATTGCACTTCGATAGATTTACTACCGAATAAAAATGTGCCCCCACGGTATTATTGTCACCATTGACTAAATATTGACAAAATCATATACTATATATACCAACAAAGTAAGACATACCTAATTACTTTTTTGCTATGAGGAGAAAAATAAGGATGCCAGATAAGAAAAAGCCTGAAATCAAAGAGAAGGCGATTCGTTTGATTTGGGATTCGCCCGAGGGACTTCCAGCGTATGCAAATCAAATACAAGTAACCCACGCTGGAGGAAATGATTTCCATATCTATTTTGGTTATGTGGCACCTCCGTTGACGCATGGTTTAACAGAAGAAGAGATAGAGGAAATGCCCGACAAGTTATCGATAAAGCCTCTGACAAACATTGTCATCACTCCAGATATGATGAGAGCAATTGTTCAAGTATTATCCGACAATCTTGACAAATATGATGAACGGGAGAAGGGAAAAGATAAATGACGGCGGAAATGATGCAAATCCCAATTACCGACAATAGAATCAGCGGGTCCAGTTATTTAGGAAAAGCTGGTGGGACGAATGAAACATATATCCAGCACGACGGAAATATAATAAAAGTTCGTGTCGATCAACTTTGGTTCTGGACTGATGAATGGCAAGCGCGTCACGAAACCGCTGTTGCGGATTTAGACGAGGGGAGACATACTGTTTATGAAACGGGAGAAGATTTATTTGCGGCAATGGGCGAAGCAATAACGCGTAATGAAACACGTAACGGCTGATGGCTTTTGGGCATCTTTCAATGGCCTACCCATAAGTATTCAAAAGGAAGCACAAGATAAATTTGCACTATTTATTGAGAACCCACGGCACCCATCTTTGCGAACGAAAAAGATGGAAGGAAAAGATGGGATATATGAGGGGCACGTTACTCTCGGCTATGTTTTTACGTACAGATACAATATAAGGGATGGTGAAAAAGTAATCGAATCTTTGGATATTGGCAAACACGACGTCGTTTTCAATAGAGCCTAAAAGCCAGCTAATCGCAGGCCTTTTTCTATACTTTAGAGTGCAAATTTCGCACCCATTAATAATGCTAAAACGGCTTATCTCTATTCCAGCGGGCTACGGCGATTAAAAAAACAAAGAAAGCCCCACTATTAGCGGGGCTTTCTGATGATGGGGTGGGCACATGTTTGCCTATAGAGAAGTGCCCCCACGGGGATTCGAACCCCGGTCTTGACCTTGAAAGGGTCACGTCCTGGTCCCCTAGACGATGGGGGCTTGCAAAAAACGTGCGGGCAAAATTCTATCACGCAGGGAATGATAGGTCAAGCGATTTGGTTAAAATTCACCAGTGATTTGAACAGGTTATTTCCAAACCTATTTCCCAATAAAATCAGGCTATTTCTTGTCTTTTTCATTTTCCTTGCGTTGGTTGAGAAGACCAAGCAGGTTTACTTGAGTACGATTAAAAAGCATTGCCGTTGACTGGATCTTTAGGGTTGGAATTAATGTCCCGACTACATTTGCATCATAAAGTGGAATAAAGTCTCGAGTCCCCTCTGACATAAGTACCCTGAAATCAAACCGCCCTTGCCATTCAATGACCCCTTTCATTTCAAAATCTTCAATTGTTATCCATACTTCATGCTGTGAAGTGGATGCATAACCTCCGCGAGCCAAGGCTTGAGGGCCAATATCCTCACGACGGCTTAACGAAGCAAGTAGAAGGCGATCTTTCGATAGACGGATCACCTCAAAATGATTAGCCAGTTTTGTTGGCATGTGGATGCGAGCCAGTTTCGCATCGTGGATTTCCATAAATGAGGTATTTGGGTCGTTAAGCTTCCCAACCATTCCAGTATTCGAAACCAGTATTTTTCCTACAACTCTATAACTTGTAGTAAGCATATCAATAGGAACAAAATGATGCGTATGTGAGGGGTTTGGTAGAGACATTTCTTTTCCTCGATGGATTATTTGGCAGCAGGTGGGGCGTTGTCTCCCTGATGTCGTGGCCGTTCCGAATTTTTGCCGTACTCAGGTCTACGCCCGGTATTCGGGTTAAGTAACATAGAAAGCCAGGATATTGCCCGCTGATCGTATTCCCGTTTTCCGCAAACATCACAAATCCATGCAGGGAAATTGGGAACCGTGATCAATTCTTCGTTCAGCCAGGTGAAATAAGTAAGATATCTTGGGCGAACAATGCCCGCCTGACAATCCTGGCAAGGATAACTTTCGGGGAGTTCAGTGTTTTTGATCATATTCATATCAGGGCATCGCCAGGGTTATCTGGATATGCTTGAGAGCCTTCCAGTCGGGGGGCGGCCAATAAACTGTGATTGCTTTACCAATAATATTATCCATTGGAACTGCTCCCCAGGAGTGGGAATCAGAAGAATTATTGCGGTTGTCGCCCAAGACAAAAATTTGTCCATCTGGTACGCTCCATTGACCAACGTATTGGGGTGTGGCAGCAATATAGGGTTCGTTTAGGGCTTCCTGGTTCACGCTTACCTGCCCATCAGAAATGATTACCTCATCCCCGGGCAAGCCGATGACACGCTTTATAAAATCCTGATCAGGATCAACAGGAAAATGGAAAACAACAATATCACCATATTCGGGGAGATTTGAGCGATAAGATAACTTGTTTACCAAAATATATTGCCCGTCATCGAGGGTAGGGCGCATGCTATACCCATCTACCAGGACACGGGCGGTGACGGCATTAATACCAAAGAAGAGGGCAATCGACAAGAGTAATGTTTCCAGTAAATCAAAAATAAAACGCAGAAATCCTCTTTTCTTCTCAGGTGGATTTTCTGTTATTAGATCAGTTTCTGGTGTTTGTGGTATATCCAAAAAAAAGCCTCCAAAGCTTGTTGGGAGGCATTATACTGCATTATCCCACCGCCGTACGCCCCCAAATATAGTGCGTTGGTACATATAAAACCCGTTCCCCGTTCAGCCATGCGGCCTTATCCAAGGCATTCAATTTTTGGAGGCGTTCATCCGCAATTTGTCCCGCTAAATCAGATTCCAATATTGCCCATTCCAATTCCCGTTCCTCCTCGCTGAGCGGATCGCTCCCTTCTTTTGAAATTGCCCCCGCTTCAATAATGTTGATCCCAGCTTCGAAAAAAAGCTCCGCTAAATTTTCGCCGATACCAGGATCCGCTCCTTGCCGCCGCAGCGCATCTCTTTGCCATTTTCCCAGTGGTTCAAGAGCCGCAGGCTTGTCTACGCGGTGGTTATAATCAGGTTCGGCAAAAGCGATGATATCGCCACCGGCCTTGGTCACACGGGTCATTTCGCGGATCGCATCCAGTGGGTGCGGCAACCAGAGAAGCAGGAAGTGGCAGAAAACGACCTCGAAGCTTTCAATAGCATAGGGAAGGGAAAAAGCATCGCCGCAGGTTAACGGGGGTGAAATTAGGATATTGGATTTTGCCTCTTTAAGGGAGGCAAACTGAATATCGAGTCCGTGCACGGTGGCCGGTGTGGAAATTTCTGAAAGTATCGCCCCTGTCCCACAGCCTACTTCAAGGGCGCGAGAGGCCTGATCCAATCCTGCTTCTTTAAAGAGGTAAGCGCGCAGCTCACGAGTCCAGTTGGCCTGCTGGACGTAACGGTTATGCCACCCCCCCTTTAATTCCCCCCCGCTCACGGGGGGGATGCCCAGGTGGGCAGGGGAGGGAGGAGAGTCATTTCTTCCAGTTCCGCACAAAATCTTTTTGATCCTCTGTTTGCGGAGATGGGGCGTAATAACAAAGCTGATCCACTTTTAGCAGGGCTTCTGCGCCATCCAAGCCACTCTCGACAAAATAACAGCCAACTGCCGTACCTGTGCGCCCCATCCCTGCCCAACAATGGATATATGGTTTGCCTCCATCGGCTAGGGCCTGGTGGATGGTATCGAGGATGACGCGCATTTCTTTGGGTGAAGGGATGCCAAAATCGCCAATGGAGAAGCGATAATAATTGGTTTCAATCTGATAATAGCCAGCTCTTTCGAGCAAAACATGTTCGTAGGGGATGCGTTCACCGGGCGTGGTCAGGTCGATATAAGTGGTGATGCCGGCTTCAAGGAGGGCGTCTATCCGATTTTCGGTTTTGCCTTCATTAAAGCGATGGCCCGGGTATTCACCCGCCATAAATTTATCGGGCAGGACCCAGTAGGAGTTGTAACGAGGGAGTTTAGACATGATTTGGTTCGCTGGCGGCGGCTTGGTTATCGACATCATCGCGGCGAAACTCATAGGTTTCGATCATTTGAGTGATAATGGGTTTTTTTTCTTCAGCAAGTTCGACGAATTGGAAGCCAACATTCATGAGCTTGGGATCCAGGTCAGGGCGGCTCCAGGCAACGCGGACCTTAACCTTTAGTATATTTTCTGTAAATGAAGGGATCTCAGGCAGATCAATATATAACTCGATTTCTTTGTTTACTTCCAGATCTTCTTTGCTGATCACCATTAATCCATCCAGGGTGATGTCACAAAGATAACCAAGTATCTTCCCCGTGCTTTGTTCATAGACATTTGAGTAAGCCATCAGATATTTGCGAGGGAGTTTTCGCTTTTCTTCCATAAGTTGAACCTCCTTATTTGGTGGTTTCAATAATATCTTCTGTTAATTGCGCTGCGTATCGGACCAGCTGCGGACAAGTCGTATTGAATACTCCACTATTTCGTGCTTTTTCCAGATCTTCTGACGTATTGAGATGATGACCAAGCAAATCCCTGCAAAGGAGTGAGCCATTTTCTTCTTTGAAACGTTGCATAAGTTTCTGACTGGCCTGGCGGACCTTTTCTTCATCATCCGCTATCTCCGAGCCATATTTCAACCCCAAAGTCATCAAGGCGCCAGTGACTGCGCCGCAAACCTCGCCCTGACGAACCATTCCGCCGCCAAAGGCTGAGGCTATCTTGAGGGCAGCCTCCTGCGATAGTCCAAGCTCAGGCGCGAAAGCTGAGAAAACAGATTGAGAGCAGGAAAAACCTTTCCCAAATTGAGTAGCAGCGTATTCAATATTTTTATTTGGCATGATGTAATTCCTTAAAGGTATGGGATGAGACGGTTCGTTTTTTTCATATAGGCACGATATTCCTCGCCAAAATGTTCCAGCATCATTTTTTCTTCTCGTGGCATCCTGGTTAGATAAAGGGGTATAAAAAGGATGAGCAGGCCGAAACCGGCAATCCAGTTATGGATCAGCAAAGGTTGGGCAATTGCCCAGATGAACATCGCCGCGTAGACTGGATGGCGCAAATGAGCGTAAACTCCCTTTGTCACCAGAACTTGTTTGGTGAGAATCTCCATCCTTGCAGACCAGTTGCTTCCCAAATCCGCGTAGGCACGCTTGTAAAGCCAAAGCGATGCGGTGAAAAGCAGTACCCCAATCCAGCCAGCCCAGTAGGGGAGCGTGTAATCAGCGAATGAGAGCCATTCGCCAAATATATAGAAAAAAGGGATCAGCTGCCAGAAGACCCAGGTGCTTAGTTCAAGGATTATATCGCCAGGCCTGGCGACCAGGGCTACCCGCTTTTTTGCTTTATATTCACGGACGCGTGGAATATAAATGGCAATTTGATAGATCAATAGCCCGATAATCCAAATGACATCAAATATGCTCATTTATTTTTCCAAATAGAAGCCCAATCATCGTGAAGGAAGTTGCCCAATATTTGATCGGGCATGCCCTGCATGGGGAGTACATCCCCGTCTGGTTCGACATAGAGCCAGACTTTGCCCGCCCCATCCGGGAAATGCTCTTTGGTGGTTTCAAGGGTGATGGGATGGTGGGCCGAGTAGGGGACTGGCAGATCCCATGTCAGCGAAATACCCAGACGAGCAGCCTGCTCCCGGGCAGACAATAGAGTCTCATCCTGATCGGGGGTACAGGTCAACGAAAGCGAGGTCACTTCGAGAGCTGCCAGCTTTTCAAGTGTCTCTCCAATGTTATCAGCATTTTTCTCAGTGATTGTCAGATGAACTGTGGTAAATAGGTCCGCTGGCATAATGGCCTCAAGGGCCTGCCAGGATTTTTTCTTTTCAGATTGAAGGAGGAAGAGCAGATGGTCGAGTCCCGTTTGCAGGAGGGTGTTTAAATATGCTGCGTTGGCTAATTTTAGTCCATCGCTGAGCAGCCCGCTGACCATGCCTTTTTCTTCAGCATAGGCAATTAATTCTGGCAGATCCTCACGGAGGGTGGGTTCGCCTCCAGTAAAGGTAACGTGTGGGATTCCCGCAGCCCAGGCTTTGTCGAGGATAGACGTCCACTCAGCGGTGGCAAGCTCACGGTCGACTCGTTTCGTCGGCGCGTCATCAGCGGAGGCACCCTTGGGCAGCTCATAGGTTAGGGCGCAATCAAGACGCAGCGGAGCCGTTAATCCAGTCGAGTGGGGAGCGACACGGTCAAATCCCAGATAAGAGACGGGATCTACATCTTCAGTGTGGACAAGGCTATCTATTCTTTCAGAGAAGATCTGATAATCCTGCAGGGCCTGTTCTGCCTTGACATGATAGCGTTTGGAAACAGCTTCTGCAGCCTCATTTTCATCTGTCCCTTTAATGAAATGATAGGCGTATTCTGTTGCCGTGGGGTTGAGATGCAACACTGTGGAGGCGTTCACAACAAGCAGGCTGCTCCCATCTCCGTGCATGCGCAGATGCAGGCGATAAGGAACTTCGTCATCTTCAGGCGATTGAAAATGAAGCACACCCGCTGGCAGAGGCCTGGCGGGGGTAAAAAAATCTCGGACACTGTCGAAGATACTCATGGAGTGCTCCTTTTTATATCTTTAAATAGTTTACTGAATTTCCAACATATCCAACTTCACAAAATCATCCTGCGCAAATTGAAGCGGGCAGCCACCACCACATTCGGCGAGTAAGTCACAGCCGCCACATTTTTCTGGCAGTGCCATGCGTTCGCGTAGCTGTGTTGAAAGCTTGTGATTCCAGATCGAATCCCAGCTATCGTGAAGAAGATTGCCAACTGGTTTGTAGTAAGACTGGCAGGGCAGTACCGCACCATCCGGCTCAACGCACATATTATAGAGCGCGGCTGTGCAGCCCTTGATCCCCAGATCAAGCTTCATCGGATCAAAATTACAATATTGGGTCGGGGTGTACCAGATCAGTTTTTGACCGCGCATTTCAGTTTTTAGTTTTGCGATTTCTAGCAACGGGGCCAGTTCGCTTTCCGGCAGACCAGTGCCAACAGTTGTGCCATGACCGGAATAGATCAATGCGTTCAGTCCAATTGTAGGCACGCCCAACTTCCCCAGAAAGTCCAGAGTTGCCGGGATGGTGTGAACATTATCCTGGAGCATGGTCGTATTGGTCATCACATAAAGCGGGCTATCCAGAACGTTTTCCAGCCCGCGGATAGTTTGCCGATGCGCACCTTTGGAGAGCACCATCTGGTCGTGGATGGCAGCATCATCCGATTCGACCGTGATCTGGACGTGGTCCAGGCCAGCGGAGACCAACCGCGCGAGATAGGTTGCATCCGCTAAACGACGGGCATTTGTGTTCATCCCGGTGATCTGACCGTTTGTCTCGGCGTGGGCGACCAGCTCCGGCAAGGCCTCGACGAGGGTTGGTTCACCTCCAGTGAAGACAACATGGGGAATACCCAATTCCCAGGTGATGTCGAGAACACGTTTCCACTCCTCAACGCTCAATTCAGGGTAGTTTCGTTCGCGGGCGTTATAACAATGGGCGCAATCGTTATTGCAGCGATAGGTGAGGGCTAAATCCATTCGATAAGGTGCGCTGGGACGGGCGCTGAAGGGCATATTCATATCCAGATCCAACTCATGGACCGGGCAGGCGCCATTGGGACGGATCAGCTCGTCGATTTGCAGGTTGATCGTTTGCAGGTCTGAAAGCACCTGCTCCCGCCCAACTGAGTAAGCATTGCGAACCGTTCTGACGATCTCTTTTACGCTTTTCTTTTCCAAGGCGAGATATGCCATCAAGGCAGCCGTCGGGTTCAGGTGCATAACCTGATTGGCGTTGACGATCAACGTCCCATGGCCGTCTGGATCAAGGCGCAGATGGATGCGCGATTTCTCCTCGCCGTTTTCGTGGCGATAATGATAAATTCGGGCGGATTCCGAAGTCTCCAGACTTTGGAATTGTTGTGTATCCCCACTTTCTGGAGACAATGGATTCCAAAATCTCCTGATTTTTGAGATTGCGCTATTCATACCGTTAAAATTCGGGAACATTATTTACTTCTCCATCTGTATGTTAACCAGTCCAGGTATCTATTGATAAAAATGTACGGTAATTGCTAAAAGCGTACTCTTCAGCTTGATCTACAATTCCATGTTTGACTGGGTTTAAAAAGACATAGTTTAATCGCGCCTGATAATCTTGCTCTGATCGTATGCATGAATCCCAATAGTTCCACCAAACCTTGCGTCCAGGAGTTTGGTCTTCGGCATTCCACTTCCTGGCGGTAAATTTATGATAACTTGCGATAAATTTAGGCATATTTATCTTTTTTTCAGGTGATCGAACAATAGCGTGGTAGTGATTGTTAAGAACAACCCAAGCAATGACTACCCAATGATAAATTTCAGATGCCTTTAGGAATGCACTTATCCAATCGAGTTTGCGGTTGTCAGACTGTAAATAAGCTTCTTTTTTGTAAGTAGAGGCAGTAAGCATATAAAGTCTATCCGTCAAAAAGAGATGTGGCGGGTTGTGCTTTGCTTGTTTGAATATGCCATTATCGCGCATTATTGCTTCCTATTAATTGCGTAGTTCGAAATCAACAGTTTCGGAGTAGTCGTTGCAAAGTCCCAACGTCTCCAGACGTTGGATTCCAAAATCGCCAGATTTTGGGAATGGCGCTACCGTCCGCCACCAGCGCAGGCACAAGCACATCCAGCACAGGCGCAAGCACAGGCACAACCGCTACCTCCACTGCTGCGACCACTGGAAGTGGGTTTCGGCGGGGGATTGGTGACACCAGTCACTTTGCCGGTGAAATCATTCAGATTGCCGATCACCTTATCGGAGA
Organism: Candidatus Desulfolinea nitratireducens; assembly: GCA_014382535.1. Taxonomy (GTDB): domain Bacteria; phylum Chloroflexota; class Anaerolineae; order Anaerolineales; family Villigracilaceae; genus Desulfolinea; species Desulfolinea nitratireducens. The sequence goes on from JACNJN010000060.1 coordinate 10,552, forward strand.
ATCCTTGTACACCAGTGACCATCGAAGCAGCAAAATCTGCGCCGGGGAGTTGGGGCATGGAGGAGGTCAGGCTTTTCCCTGGCGTGGAGGATGTTGGGATACTGAAGGGTTTAGATGCGGAGCCAGCAGGCCGAGTGTACGAAGGATCGTAGCGTCCCCACCACATTGGCACAAAGACCGGGCCTGTGCGGAAGACATCCCGTGTACGATTGTCGAAATCCTTATCCAGCATGGTCCATTCAAGGGCCTCGTCATACATTTCGCTTTTTATTTCGGGTGTATCCGCAGCTTCGATCTGTTTCCAGGCGCGTTCCATGATATTTTTATAAAAAGCCAGTGTTTCCTTGCGACTGAACCCCTTCATCTTCTTTTCAATGCTTTTGATCAAATTGACGGTCACTTTTTGGAGTTTCTTGCGCTGATCGGCGCGGTTATTTTTCCCATCCGCGAAGGCTTCCAGAAATTCTTTTTCATATTGATGCAGTTTTTCTGGCAGCGGCGAAGCAACCTTGAGGTTTAGTGGCTCCCGTTTAATAACTTCTGCGGCATTCTTCTTGATCACACCAAAAAGGATCATCGTCATCACTTTATCCAGTGGCTCCTGCATCAGGATCGCGGATTCGACCGCTGTCAGCCCACGTTTGATGCCGTGCCCCTCGATGGCGATCTTTGGGGAGATATATTTCATTTTTCGTTTGCGCTGAGAGATGCCGGTCAGGATGGGAATGCCGAGGAAGAAGAAGGCAAAGCAACTACACATCAGAATTAAGATAAGATTATCTTCGTTAAACCAGGATGTGTCAAAAGCGGGAGCTGTAACGATGGCAGATTCGGGGATATAACTTTTCGGGAAGGAGGCGCCAAAAGTATATTGTGTATGCCCGTTTGCATTGGGGCTATGCCAGGTATAGGTAACCCGACCGGTTGTGCTCATCGAAGCCTGTGGTTCCTGGTCCCCGGGCCAATTTGATGGAAGATGGTAACGGGGCTCATCCGGCTGAATGCCGGTTGGGAGGTGCAGCGATACAGTCAGATCGGTTGAACCGGTGACATATTGGCTGCCAAACCAGGTTGTGCCGAAGACTGCGCTGGCATAAGTTTCATCATCATCGTCGGTGTAGAATACATTTTCAATTTTCCCAACGTATACATGCACTTTTCCACGCCCGCCAGGAGGAATTGCATAGCTTCCCATATCAACAGCTATGCCATCACCGCTGCCCTGATAGTCGCTGTCAATCGAAACAGCGTGACCATCTACGTCAGCAACGATACTATTCCAGTCATACCCGGGATGTGGCATGCCCACATCCACGAAATCAATCACATGTGCACCGGGGTTATTTTTAAAGACAAAGGTGTAATCCAGGGACATGGTCCCATCGTCATTAAAATAAACATGCACAACCTCTTCCTCCAAAATAAAGGAATATGATTGTGCGAGCACGGTGGATGTTAAACTAAAAACGAGAAGAATAACAATTAAGAAAGCAATTAATCGTGGCTTCATCTGGCCTCCTCCTTAGGGTACTGGTAACCCTATTAATACTTTACGATATTTCTACCACTTTGGTTCTTCGGTTAATTGATAGCTTGTATCACAATATGGACAAACCACCACTGGTGCGCCCGCGACCATTTTGATGTTTTTACTGGAAAGTGAACCGCCACAAGATTGGCATTTAAGTGTATCGAGACTGACTTCACCGGGTAGATCTATATTTACCGAGATATTCTGTTCCCCTTCGGCTGCTTTTGATTTTCGTTGTGCGAACCAGATCAGACCAAAGCCGATTGCCACGCTCAAGCCACCCACGCAAATCCAGGCTGGCTGCGGATTAGAGCCAAATGCCCCCCAGATAAACATGACACCAAAAAAGATCAGAATAGCAGCTGCGATATATGCAATCATTTTCATTGATACCTCCTCCAGTTATCTGCTTTTGTGCAATGAACCTACTTGCTATTATAATGGATAGAAATCTTTAAAACATGGTGATTAAATGACAATTTCCGACAAGCTTGAACGCTGGAAAAACGAAATTCTGAAGCCGACCCTCAATAAGTTTACTGAGCGAAAAGGCAAATTTGAAACATCTTCCGGGATAGAAGTACCTCGTCTCGCACTTCCCCTTGAGCCTGCTCCCGATTACGAAGCATCTCTGGGGTTCCCGGGCCAATATCCATTTACGCGCGGCGTTCAGCCGACCATGTACCGTGGACGCTTCTGGACGATGCGCCAATACGCCGGGTACGCCTCCGCCGAAGAATCAAATGCCCGTTACCGCTATCTGCTTGATCAGGGGCAAACAGGCCTTTCCGTTGCCTTTGATCTCCCGACCCAGATCGGCTACGATGCCGATGATCCGCTTGCGATCGGGGAGGTTGGCAAAGTCGGGGTTTCGATTTCATCCCTCGACGATATGGCGCAACTCTTCTACGAGATTCCGCTTGAAAAAGTTTCCACTTCGATGACAATCAACGCCCCGGCTGCGATCCTGCTGGCGATGTATATCGCCGTGGCAAAAAAACAGGGTGCGGATGTGAGCAAGCTGCGCGGCACGATCCAGAATGATATCCTCAAGGAATACGTTGCGCGCGGGACATACATTTACCCACCAACCCCATCGATGCGATTGATCACGGATATCTTTCAATATTGTCAGCAGGAAGTGCCGCGCTGGAACACGATCAGCATTTCGGGCTACCATATTCGCGAGGCCGGCTCGACGGCGGTGCAGGAGATGGCCTTTACGCTCGCAAACGGGATCGCCTATGTGCAGGCGGCGATTGACGCTGGCCTTGATGTGGATAAGTTTGCCCCGCAGCTTTCCTTCTTTTTTAACGCACATAATAATTTGCTTGAAGAAATTGCCAAATACCGCGCTGCCCGCCGACTATGGGCGCGGATGATGAAAGAGCGCTTTGGGGCAAAAGATCCAAAGTCGTGGAAATTGCGCTTCCACACCCAAACGGCTGGTTCAACCCTGACCGCGCAGCAGCCCGAAAATAACGTCGCCCGCGTCACCATCCAGGCCCTGGCCGCCGTCCTAGGGGGAACGCAATCCCTGCATACCAACTCCATGGACGAGGCTCTCTGGCTGCCGACTGAGAAATCGGTCCGGGTTGCTTTGCGCACCCAGCAGATTATTGCCCACGAGTCTGGCGTAGCGGATTCGATTGATCCCCTGGCGGGATCGTACCTGATCGAGCACCTGACCGATGAGATCGAAAAAGCAGCCGAAGCCTATATATCAAAAATCGACGAGATGGGCGGTGCGCTGAATGCGATTGAGCAGGGCTATATGCAGCGGGAAATCCAGAATGCGGCTTATGATGCCCAAAAAGCGATTGAGCGCGAAGAAGAGATCGTGGTCGGAGTGAATAAATTCCGGGTGGAGGAAAAAATCGACATCGAACGTCTCGCAGTTGACCCCACAATTGAAGAATCCCAGCGCGCAAAGTTGAAGGCGATCCGCGCACGCAGGGATGACGCCAAAGTGGCCGAATTGCGTACCAGGATCGAGACCGCAGCCCGTGGCACAGAAAACCTGATGCCACTCTTTATCGAGGCGGTTGAGGATGATATGACCCTGGGGGAAATTGCGAATATCTTGCGAGGAGTTTGGGGTGAATATGTGGCGGAGGGGTTTTAGCTGGCATTCAGAAGGGCAGGAAGGGGATTTCTTGAATCCACATATTTTTAAATCTTTTTCAAATTCTGAGTTATTGGTCTAAACAATCTTTATTTCAATCATACTCTATGCCATTGAGAGCAGCATCTCTTTTAGCTTGCGTTGTCCACCTGCAATTCCTGATCAAGCGCATCGACGGTTGCGCGGGCTTCCTTGTTGAAAATAGCCACAACTCAGACCATCCAACTTGGGAGAATATTGGTCTTTATCTTATATCCGCGTGGACCATAAGCTTCCTGCAGCGCATAGTTAAATAATTTGATGGTTATATCATTTTCAGCTTTTAGATCGACAAAAATTGCCCTAAATGCGCACCTGGGACATAAATTCTGGGTTATAAGCTCTGAAGGATTGGGTGCACCAATCCCCTTTATTCGTAGGAGGTTCAAATGGATTTTTCTTCAATTAACTGGCTCGCCGTCGTAGTCTGTGTTGTGGTGAGCATGATCAGTGGATTTCTCTGGTACCATCCCAAGACTTTCTTCCCCGTCTGGTGGAAAGGTATCGGAAAATCTGACGACGGGGCCGGAATGGAAGGTGCTGGCGCATCAACCTGGATCCTCACCATAATCGCTGCATTCATTCAGGCTGTCTTTGTAGCCCTCTTTTTGGTCAACATGGGTAGCAATACCCTCGCGGCTGGGATGCAGGCTGGATTTGTGATCTGGCTGGGCATTATTGCCCCGACCAACCTGGTCAATAAATTATTTGCCGGACATGGTCTGAAAGTTTGGGCGATCGAAGCAGGGAATCACCTTGTCAATATGCTCCTCTTTGGTGCGATCCTGGCCTCCTGGCAATAAACTCAAAGATCGCAACCTTGTAAAAAAGACAGTCGTCCTCCTGGATGACTGTCCTTTGCTTTCTGCTACTAACTTTCTTCTCGCTCTCTTTCGTGTATAATTTTGCATAATGGATTTGTATTATTTTGCACATGCGCCCGGCGGAGTCACCCAGCTCTACTTTTCTACGATGAACGAGGAGAGTTCTAATGTCAAAGATAGATACCATGGCTCAGGATTTTCTGGCCCAGAAGAAAATAGCCGTTGTCGGTGTTTCCGAATCACGCGAAACGGGCTGTAATTTGAATTATAAAAAATTCAAGGATGCCGGTTATACCGTCTATGCCATCAACCCAAAAATCGATCAATTTAAGGGTGATCCCTGTTACCCTGATCTGGCCTCAACGCCAGAAAAACCGGACGCTGTCTTTATCCTCGCTCGCCCAGAAGTCACGGATCAGGTCGTTCAGCAATCTGTTGATCTCGGCATCAAGCACGTCTGGATGCATTGCATGATGGGTACCAAGCCCGGGCTGGCAGAAAACATGACCAGCGTCTCGCAGGAAGCGGTCGCGTTGTGTCGCGAGAATGGCATCCAGGTTATCCCGGGAACCTGTCCGGCTCAATTCCTGAATCCGGATTTTGGACATAAGATGATGCGCGGTCTCTGGCGGCTGATGGGCAATCTGAAGGTCAACGGAAATTAGATAAATAAAATTCAACAAAAAATCTCCCGACCGGGAGATTTTTTTGCGTATATATCGATGGCTATTTTCTGCGTTGCTGCTGGATGCGTTCCATGGCAATATTGAACTCGATTTGAAGCATCTCAATTCGCTCGCGGATTTTAACTTGCCTGTGCTCGTAAGAGTGCTGGTCGTTATCCTGGCATGCTGCCAACTGATTTTTTAGTTCTGCTATTTTGCGCAGTAGCTCAACTTCCGGTGGTTTCACTCCGGCATTCCTCAAGATCGATGTGGCCATCCGAAACTCTTCGGGCGTGTTGAAATACTCGGTCAGATCAATCGGTTTGCCCTTATTTGGCAAATTTTCAAAGTCACCGCGTGCAATGGCTTCCTGGATCAAGGATTCTACTGATTTGTTGAACATTGGTATCTCCGGGTTTTCAAAGGATTATTCATTTCAAGGCAATCGTGTGCTATTGATGTTCACTAAAGTTGGTTAATTTTCTCTAAGTATAACGTCCCGCAGGTTCCCGTGATTCAGATATTAAAGCAACACAAACCTGCGGGACGCTCACAACCTGTTTATCTGAATATCAATAATCCCTTTGATAAGTCAAATGCCGTCAACGTGTTAGAATCCTTTTACGAGGAGTGATTAAAATGAAACCTGCGCAACTTCGTGCTCGATACCGACAAATAATTGGATTTTCTGCTCGGGTGGCTGCCAACCTTATCTTCTGGGATATTTTCTTATCGAGATTGGGATTACGTTCATTAGCCCGAAAAACGCGTCCAGTGCGGTTGAAGAAGTTTGCTGTGCAATTTCGTGCCATGGCAATTCGAATGGGTGGGGTGATGATCAAGGTGGGGCAATTTCTCTCATCCCGTCTGGATGTACTTCCGCCCGAAATTGTTGAGGAACTATCTGGCTTGCAGGATGAGGTTCCGGCAGAAGATTTTGATGCCATCCGTGAACTTGCAGAAGCTGAACTTGGCGGTTCCCTGGAAAAGAAATTCAAGACCTTTGACGCCACGCCAATGGCAGCCGCCTCTCTGGGGCAAGTCCATCGCGCCTCATTGCTCCCAGAATCTCAGGAAACAATATTATTTAATAATATTGTTGTCAAAATACAACGCCCGCATATAAAAGAGATCATTGAAGTGGATCTATCGGCCCTGCGACGTGTGGGTGGTTGGCTGGAGCGATATAAACCGATTCGTCAACGCGCAGATGTTCAGGGTCTGATCGAGGAATTTTCCACCACAATTTATGAAGAGGTCGATTATCTGGCTGAGGGAAAGAATGTTGAGATCTTCCAGGAACATTTCGCAGATCATGCGCGTATCCACGTCCCGCGCGTTGTCTGGGAATTTACCAGGCCACAAGTCTTAACGTTGGAAGATGTCTTTGCGATCAAGATCACCGATTATGATGCGATCACGGCTGCGGGAATTGATCGCGCCGAAGTTGCCCGCGTTTTGCTGGATACCTATCTCAAACAGATATTCGAAGATGGTTTTTTTCATGCAGACCCGCATCCAGGTAATCTCTTCGTTACCCCTTTGGCTGGCCCTGACGAAGATGGATCTGTTGATTGGAAACTCACCTTTGTTGATTTTGGGATGGTGGGGCGCGTTCCCGACAATTTGCGCGCTGGCTTACGTGAAATGGTGATTGCTGTCGGAACGCGCGATGCGAAGAGGTTGGTCCGTGCCTATCAACAACTTGGCTTGCTACTGCCGGGTGCCAACTTGAAGTTAATCGAAGAAGCAGAGTCACAGGTTTTTGAGCGCTTCTGGGGGAAAAGCATGAGTGAATTGAGGCAGATCAGTCTGGACGAAATGCGGGAGTTTGCGCTACAGTTCCGCGAATTGATGTACGAAATGCCTTTTCAGATTCCGCATAACCTGCTTCTGCTGGGGCGTACGGTGGCCATCCTTTCAGGGATGTGCACCGGGCTTGATCCTGACTTCAACCTATGGGATCAATTATCGCCTTATGCGCGCAAATTAATTAGCGAAGAGGCCACTTCAAATTGGGATATGTGGTTCAACGAATTGGGAGACCTTGCGAAGACATTAATCGCGATCCCCGCTCAAACGGGACGTGTGCTGGATAAGATAGAAAAAGGTGATTTAGAGGTGCATATGCCGCGAGTGGCTCAGCAAATATCGCATCTCGAGAGAGCCGTATACAAGCTGGCCGGTAGCCTGATTTTTGGTGCTGTATTTATTGGTGGAATAGTTCTATATAACGCTGAAAATAGTTTGGCAGGTAGTCTTTTATTGGGTACATCTCTGATCGCCTTGGTTTGGACGGTCTTTTTTGCTCGTGGGCATCCCTTGAAATAAAATGCCTGAAGAAAAAAGCTCCGTTTTAGCGGAGCTTTTTTGATAGCAGCTTTATTTTTTTGTCTTATCTCGCTCTTCGGTTTTCTCAATGGCGGTATCGATCATGCTCCGAAAGGCCATTAAGAATTCTTTACGCGCCTTCCGGCGATGTTCTACAAACTCAGGCGGAAAGAGCGCGGCCATACTTTTTTTCATTTCTTCTCGCGCAGAGCGGGCATGCTGACGTGCTTCGTCAGGGATCCAGTTTTCAAAAGTTTTATTTTTTCGGGCAGTTTTTTCAGTCATTTTAGTACTCCTTTGACAAAATCATTATAGCCTAAATTTTATACTCCAGTCAATCTGAGTAAATGATGTGTTAGGATTCTTTAGAATACTGGGTCCTGAAATCATTTTCTGAAATTTCAAATACACAAAAGTGATCGGGGATTCTTTTTTTGGAGAATAATTATGACAAATAATAAGGATCTTTTTGATACTGCAGCATATGGTGGTGCAGGCTGGTCACCTCGTATAGCTCACTTAAGCGATGAGTTGGGGGTTCTTTGGGGGAATTGCGGCATCAGCGACGAGTGGTCGCGCCTTAAAGCTGTCCTGTTACATCGGCCCGGACCTGAATTGACAGCTTCCGCGGATCCAAATGCAATCCAAATGCTGGCCTCCGTTGATCTCGCAAAGGCACAAACCCAGCATGATGCCCTTGCACAAGCTTATCGAGATGCTGGTGTAACCGTGCATTATGTTGAACCTGATGGAATGCCAACGCCAAATCAGATCTTTATTGCAGATCTGGTTTTTATGACTCCCGAAGGGGCGATCCTGGCCCGTCCGGCCTCTACGGTGCGCGCCGGAGAAGAGAGGTGGGTCGCGCGTAGACTGGCTGAGTTGGGTATACCGATCATCCGCAGTGTGCGTGGTACAGGTACATTTGAGGGAGCAGACGCAGCCTGGATCGATTCTCAATCAGTAATGATCGGGCGCGGGCTGCGTACCAACGATGAAGGCGCTGCACAGGTTTCCAATACACTCATCGAAATGGGAGTGAAGATTATTCAGGTTGATATGCCTGTTGGAACGATGCATTTAATGGGCATGTTGCGGATTGTGGATCATGATCTGGCGATTGCTTGGCCAAAACGATTTGTTCATCGCGGAGTGGATCACCTAAAAGAAAATGGTTTTCGGGTCACCTATATTCCAGATGAGGAAGAGGCCATTCAGGGGGCAGCGCTTAACTTTGTTACCCTTGGCCCGCGCAAAATCTTGATGGTGGCAGGCAATCCTAAAACTCAAGCCTTTTATGAGGGTCTTGGTATCGCCTGCACCGCGGTTGAAGTTGACGAACTGGTCAAGGCAGCCGGAGCGATTGGATGTTTGAGCGGTGTTTTAGAGCGGGATTAGCGAAGATAAATTCCTCTCTAAATGATTTATTTTCTATTTTGGGTGGTGATGTCACGACCATCCAGGTCGGCATAGGTCTCTCGGCGACGAATCAGGCGGTAGCTATCCCCGTCCACCAGGACCTCTGCCGGGAGGGGGTGGGCATTATAGTGAGACGCCATGCTATAACCATATGCTCCAGTTGTGAGAACAGCCAAGGAATCCCCGCGTTCCAGGGCGGGGAGGTGTCGCTCCCTGCCAAGATAATCTGCTGATTCACAAACGGGTCCGGCCACATCGGTCAAAAAAAGCTTTTCATTTACCTCATCAATTGGCAGGATATGATGATAAGCGTCGTATAATGCTGGTCTCAGTAAGGTATTCATGCCTCCATCTACAATGACTGTGCGACGAGAACCAGTTTCTTTTGTTGCCTGTACAGTCAGAAGTAATCCTCCGGCGTCGGCGATCAGGCTGCGCCCGGGTTCCAGGATTAGCTTCAATGGGCGGGAGAAATGGGCAAGTCGATTGGCAATCGGCTCTGCAAAATCAGTAAAACTGGTTGGGGCAGAATCGGGACTATATCCGACAGGAAATCCACCGCCCAGATCGAGCGTATCCCATTCAGGTGGACATTGCTCCAGAAAATCCAATGCTATTTCCAGCGCAGACAGGGTCGGTTCCTGGTCAGGGATTTGGGATCCGATATGAATATGCACGCCACATAGATCAAGGTTGGGCCAGTCATGGGAGCGTAATTGATGGGCGGTACCCGGGGAAATCCCAAACTTGCTTTCGGCATTTCCCGTAATAATATGTTGATGCGTATCTGGAGAGATATCTGGATTCAGGCGCAATAATACAGATGGACGACGACCAAGTTCCCCTGCAATCTGATTGAGTGCCTGCAGTTCGTCACCGGACTCGACACTGATCTTGCTGAGGCCGCTGTGCACAGCTTGTTTCAACTCGGAGTTGGTTTTGCCAGTCCCCGCGAAAACCACGCCTTCCGGTTTAGCTCCAGCACGTTGGACCCGATGCAATTCTCCCCCAGACACAACATCAAAGCCCAGGCCCTGATCGGTGAAGATCTGGAGCAATGCGAGATTATCATTGGCTTTGACCGCGTAACAGACGAGAGGGTTTAACGCAGAAAAGGCAGTCTGAAACCGGGATATATTTTCACGCAGCCGTTTGGCGGAGTAAACATAAAGAGGGGTGCCAAATTCATTTGACAATTCAGCCAAAGGAATTTGGTCGCAAAATAAACTTCCCTTATCGTAAGAAAATGTATTCATAGTGGATATCCTATTGATGTTCAATAAGGTTGGTTAATTTTCTCTACCTAAAACGTCCCGCAGGTTCCCGTGATTCAGATTTTAAAGGAACATAAACCTGCGGGACGCTCATAACCTGTTTATCTGAATATCAATAAATAATTCTAATCGATAGTGACAGCAAAAAAGGCGATCCAACGGATCGCCTTTTTTGCTGAAGTTACTTTTTTAATGTTGCAAAATTTGCGACAAGAAGAGTTTAGTGCGCTCCTCTTTTGGATTATTGAAGAAATCATCAGGCGTGTTTTCTTCAACGATCTTTCCCGCATCCATAAAAATGACCCGGTTCGCTACTTCACGGGCAAAGCCCATTTCGTGAGTTACAGCCAAAATGGTGTATCCACTGCGGGCCAGGTCGCGCATAACGTCAAGCACCTCACTGATCATTTCAGGATCAAGAGCAGAGGTTGGTTCGTCAAATAGCAGAATTTTGGGCTGCATCGTCAGGGTGCGGGCAATAGCCACACGTTGTTGTTGGCCACCAGAAAGCTGGCCAGGGAATTTAGCGGCTTGCTCGGGGATGCCAACCCGGTGAAGCCAGGTCATCGCAAGCTCTTCAGCATGGTCACGAGACCATTTTCGGACATTGATCGGTGCCAGCGTGATATTATCCAGCACGGTCAGATGAGGGAAAAGGTTGAATTGCTGAAATACCATCCCAACCTCGCGGCGAACTACCTGAATATTGCGAAGATCATGGGATAACTCGATCCCATCAATGATGATGCGGCCATCCTGATGCTCCTCCAGGCGGTTAAGGCAGCGGATAAAGGTAGACTTGCCTGAGCCTGAGGGACCGATGATAACGATCACTTCACCGGGTTTGACCCTGAGATCAAGCCCGCGCAGTGCTTCAAACTCTCCGAACCATTTGTGGACATTCTCGCAAACGATAATCTCGTCAACAAAACTTTGTGATGGACCTTCCATAGTTGCCATGATATTTAATCTCCTTCTTACTTTCAGCTGTCGACTCTCTCTGGAGTCAGGCTGTCTGTGGTTTATTTACTAACGTTCACCTAATCCCAAGCGCACTTCAAGACGGCGGCTATAGGATGACATCAAAAAACTGCCCAGGAAGTATACAACCGCCATGAAAACGTACAATTCGGTTCGTAATCCTAGCCACTCATTATTTGCAATCACAACCTTCGAAATTCCTACAAAATCAAATAATCCGACGATTGAAACCAATGAAGACGACTTGAAAGCACCGATGAATTGGCCCACGATGGGTGGAATTACAATGCGCAATGCCTGGGGTAAGACGATGAAACGCATCTTTTGCAATCCATTGAAGCCAAGTGAATCTGCGGCTTCAAACTGACCATGTGGAATGGCTTGCAGCCCACCTCGAATGATTTCCGCTGAGTAGGCGGAGGCAAATAGTGTATACCCGATGATCACTGGCCAGGGCTTTGGGGTGTAGACACCGGGAGCCAGGAAGAACGGTGCCATAACAATACCCATGAAAAGCAAGGTAATCAGCGGTACGCTCCGAATAAATTCGATAAATGTGGTACTGGCGCCAGCAACAACATTGCCTTTAAAAGCTCGCTGAAGTATATATGCGACGCCGAATATCAAGAGGGGCCAGAAAGCCAAGAGTCGCTCTATCAGGTTTCGCGATGTCTCCAGCAACACAGGTGTAGTTGTGAAACCCCATATCATGGCTCCGACTGCCACAGGCCAAACGATCCAGTCTGGTATCCCATAGACCTCGCTGCGCCGGCCTAATGCCAGGACCATACCAAGCGGCAGGGATAGCACAATGACTGCGCTGGCGATGATCATGGTCAGCAATAAGCCACCCCAGGTATCTACATTGATAGGGGGGAAGAATTCGCTTGTACCAATTGTAGACCAAATTGTATAGAGCAAGGGCCATCCCAAGGCAGTGATGATGAAGCTTCGCCAATAGAATTGGACAACCTTTTGCCACCAAAGAAGCAGATAGATCGCAAGGATCCCCACCTCGGCAATTAGCATTAATTTTATATTATATGGATTATTGGGTGCTCCAGCCAGGAAAAGATATAAGATGGCCGGAGAAAGCAACCAAACAGTATTAACCACCGTTCGCAGGGCTTTTAATTTCTCCTTCAACTTTGGTCTGCCTGAAACAAGTGTCAGAACCCACATGACCAGGATGAACCCAAGCGCTATCCAAACTCGCCAGGAATCTTCGGGCGCCATTAGGCCGGTCATTAGTAATTTGCGAGCCCCAAAGATCACTCCCCAGGTGGCACCTTCTTCGGTGCGAAATTCTGGTGTTGTTTCAAGGGGATTGAAATTGGCATTCACAACTGCCCACTGCCAAATGCTGTTGATGGAAAATGCAATGACCAGGATTATTAACAGGGTGAGAATTGTATTTGAAATGGAACTGATCAAATTGTTTTTTAACCAGCGACTAAGTCTTGAATGCTTAAGACTTAATTCACCTCTGACAACCATAAATATACCAATGACCCAGCCTCCCAAAATGATTCCTGTTGATAATGGTAAATTGTCAAATTGGCTTATAGCATAGGATATAGTGAATATTGTCAGTAACAATACCCAGATTGCTTGAAACCAGGAGCCAGTGATATTGTCCTGTAAAAATATTTCCCAGTTAAAGCGTTTGCCGACAGGTTCTTGTATTTGAGTTATAGATTCAGTCATGATTATCTCTCCACCAGTTTTGCCCGTTCATTGTACCAATTCAGCACTCCGGAGAAAACTATACTAATCGTCATGTAGACCAACATCATCAGCACGAAGAGTTGTAAAACCCGTCCAGATTGGTTCATAGTTGTATATGAAACTGCATACATATCAGGGAAGCCAATCGCGAAGCCCAAACTTGTGTCCTTGGAGAGACTGAGGAATTCGCCGATCAGTGGAGGTATGATGACCCGCAAAGCTTGTGGCATAACGACCAATTGGAGGCGTTGCCCTTCGGAAAGCCCTAAAGCCCGAGCAGCCTCTGATTGACCTTTGGATACCGAGAGAATTCCTGCGCGAACAATTTCTGCAATAGATCCACCGTAGAAGAGCACCAATGCCATTAATAGCGCTGTAAACTCAGGTCTGACTTTCGAGCCCCCAACCATATTAAGACCTTCAAGTACAGGAAGGCTCCACACAAGAGGACTTTCCTTGATAGAAATAATTATATTTCCGGTCAGGTTCTCTAGTGTTGCACGTTCCGCAGCCAGGATTGATTTTGACGCGGCAAATGCTTCACAAGTCCCATCGGCAAATTTTGCAGTGGCCTGGTCTGGGCGGTCTGTTCGATGGATATTGTATGGAATTTTCAAGCCTCGCAGGTGCCGCGTTAGATTTGCCTCGGACGAGGAATCTTCAAGAACACAAACCTGAAATGCTGCTGCCGAAATTTCTTCCTCAGGTAGTGCTGCGATATCATCGATATGATTTACTTTTGCGCGCCTGAGGGTAAATTTTACGAGGTCGCCAACATCGAGGATGCGGCTACCTTTTGTTACCAACATCCCCTGTGTATCAGATACTGCGCTGGCTGTAAACCAACCAATACTGGCAACAATTACTAAGGAAATGATGCCCAACGCCACGCGGTTACTTGCCTGACCAGTTCGCTCCTCCCGACGCCCCAGCGATGTCCATAAAACCTGGAATTGAATAATGCCCAGAATTAAGAACGCTATCCAGATTGAAGCTGAGGAGGTAAATATAAGCTTAGGTAAATTTAGGCCACGTTCAGATAGAAATATGGGTAAGCCCATGGGTTGTATGGCTTCTTTAAGTGCCGGGAGGGCCAGGACGACCCCAAAATAGATAAATACAATTTGGATTAGCAGGGGGGTGTTACGCATTAGCTCGACATACCACAAAGCCAATTTGCTAACCAGCCAATTATCTGATAATCGGGCAATACCCGCAATAATGCCAATTAGGGTTGTGAGCGTAACTCCTAATAATGCAAGCTTCAAGGTGTTGAGAAGACCAACTTTGAAGGCGGTCCAATAGGGATCAGTGTTGACATAATCTATCATGGTCTCGGCGATATCGAAACCAGATTCACTATCCATGAAGTCGTATGCGCAACGGTAGCTGAATGTGCCATCGCGGCAAATAAATTGTGACTCCCCCAGCCTGCTGGCATTTTCAGAAAAATTCCCTCCTATTGTTTGGGCGATGATTATAACGAGTAGAATAAAACCTATTTGCCCCAGAACGCCTAAAACGCGTACGTCAAAGATAAAACTTAGAAAAACTCGCCACCAAGGGCCTTTTTGATCTTCCTGTAATTGGGGAGAGACTTCTTGTTTCATAACTGTTGCCTGCCTTCCCGGTGGTGATTGCCATTTCACCACATTGTGTAATGGTGTGTATTTTATATATGCTAATACTAAGATTAGAAATAAAGCGACCCGGCGTTTTTTTTGCCGGGTCGCTTTTTATGAGCTTAGTACCAGGCAGGGTTGAAAGAAATTAGGGAAGTTTTCCTAATAAAATATCCTGCTGGTCCCCAGTCGATTGATCAACAATGTTAACTACTGGGTTTAGCGGAACGGGGGCGAATAAAGTATGCCACCATTTGTCCACTGGGCGTTTAAGCCACGTGTCAGACCAAAGGGAGTATCAACACCCAGGTTGGCTTCGAAGATTTCGCCGTAGTTACCTACTTGGGCGATAATCTGGTAGCAGAAATCGTTGTTCAGACCCATGGCCTGACCAAGATCGCCTTCTACACCCAGCAGGTTGAGAATTTGGGGATCGTCTGCGCCGAGCATATCATCAACATTGGCGGAGGTAACACCAAGATCTTCAGCCAGAATGGTGCAGTTGACGGACCATTTGACAATATCGAACCAGTTGTCGTCGCCATGGCGAACCAACGGGCCGAGAGGCTCTTTGGACATGGTTTCATCAAGGATCTTGTGTGCAGTGGGGTCGGCCAAAATGGTGATTGAAGCGATCAAACCAGATTTATCAGTTGTCCAGCCATCGCAGCGGCCCTCATCATAGGCGCCGCGTACGTCAGCGGTTTCAGCAAATACAACGGGTTCGTAGCTGATTCCGCGGCTGCGGAAGACATCAGCAAGGTTCTTTTCAGTGGTGGTACCAGCGTTTACACATACTGTACCGCCATCGAGACCTTCAAGAGTATCAATGCCGGAATCTTTGCGGACAGCCATGCCCTGACCATCATAAAAGGTGGTGGGGGCAAAGTTGAAGCCAAGAGAAGTGTCACGGCTGACAGTCCAGGTGGTGTTACGGATTAGAACATCAATTTCACCACTTTGTAGAATCGGGAAGCGCTCAGAAGCGTTGCTTGGGCGGGCTTCTGCGGCGTCGGCATCACCCAATGCTGCAGCAGCTACCACACGGCAGTAATCCCAGTCGAAACCGGTCATGTTGCCATCTGCGTCAGGAACACTGAATCCGGGAAGACCACCGCTAACACCACAATTCAAGACACCCAGGCCTTGAACTTTTGCGAGGGTGTCGCCACCACCAGCAAATGTCACAGCAACTTCCACGGTTTCGGTTTCGGCCGGCATTGCCATTGCCTCTTCGAGTT
Organism: Candidatus Desulfolinea nitratireducens; assembly: GCA_014382535.1. Lineage (GTDB taxonomy): Bacteria > Chloroflexota > Anaerolineae > Anaerolineales > Villigracilaceae > Desulfolinea > Desulfolinea nitratireducens. The sequence continues at coordinate 26,332 of JACNJN010000060.1, forward strand.
TGGCATTTGCTGCATCTAGGTCACTTTGCAGGGAATCAATCTCACCCTGCAGAGCAGAAGTATCGCCGCCGCCGCCACAAGCTGTGACGACCAAGGCTAAAAGTACGAGCACGGCAAAAAAGGGAAATAACTTACGGGACATAGTAGACTCCTCCTTAGGAGATAGTAAAGGTTAATTGGATATAATAAAAACTAGGCGTTAGGGTTATAGCACCTCCTTGTCAGCGTACCTATATTGAACAATACGGGGAGATAAAACTCACATTTATTGTAGATGAAAGTAATAAATATAACAAGATGATAGTAATAAATTTAGCCAATTTTTATGTAAATTTTATAATACGGAGGTTTATCATGATTATCATCATTTTTATAAGGGCATATTTTATATTTTCCTTGTGAAAATATGTGACGCAAGGTATAACTTTATTGAGAATTTCTGTAACCCTGGCTAAAATATGGGAGATAGCAATGAAGATATTACTTTTAGGTGTTGGTATGCAGGGAAAAGCCGCATTGTATGATTTGGTGAATAGTCCAGATGTTTCCCAGATCATTGCTGCCGATATTAATTATGATAGCCTGCGGGAGTATGCCGATCAGTTGCAAACACCAAAGTTAAAAACCGTCAAATTGGATGTGCGTGATGATCAAGCTGTAATTAAAGAAATGCGTCAGGTGCAGGCTGTGATTATATTGCTTTCACAGGAATTTCGTGAAAACCTGGTTAAATTGGCGATAGAAAGCGGAATTCATTTGATTGAAACTTCCTATTCTTTGCCAGCCTACGAGGATTTGGGGATCGCTGCAAAAACGAAGGATCTCTCAATCCTGCCCGAATGTGGACTGGATCCGGGGATCGACCTTGTTCTGGCTGGACGCGCCATCCGAGAATTTGATCTGGTGAGGGCATTGCACGTCTACGGGACAGGGGTTCCCGAGCCGGAGGCTGCCAATAACCCCATCAAATATAAAATTTCCTGGACTTTTGCTGGTGTGCTGGGTGCCTATCAGCGCCCTGTGCGGATGCTCAAAGGTGGGCAGGTTGTAGATTTGTCTCCAATCGAGATGTTTGATAAGTCAAATATTCACATGGTGGATATGGAGGGACTTGGGCTTATGGAGGCTTACTATAACGGTGATGCGGTCAAATTCCTGGATATTTTTGGGATCAAAGACACAACAACCGATACAGGACGTTATTCCTTGCGCTGGCCGGGGCATGCCGAATTTTGGACGAAGATGGTGGGCCTGGGTTTCCTGGCCGATGAACCTGTTCGTGTGGGCGGCCATGAGATATCACCCCGTCAGTTTGTGCATGATTTATTATCCCCGCAATTGCAATATGAGGAGAATGAGAGAGATATTGCTGCAATTCGTGTTGTGGTTGAAGGAATGAAGGATGGTCAATCAAAGCGTGTTATTTACCAAATGATTGACAGACGTGATCTGGATACAGGTTTAATGGCGATGCAGCGCACGGTGGGATTTACAGCCAGCATCGGCGCACAGATGATCTTGCGTGGAGATATCAAGCAGCGTGGTTTATTGACGCCCATTCATGATATTCCCTCGGATATCTTTATCGCTGAGCTTGAAAAACGGGGTGTTCAAATTCAACGTCAGGAAAAGGAAATCCCATAATTTGCTAAAGATGTGATATTTCCTTTATTTCAGTCGAAAGCCATCATCATGGTGGCTTTTCAATTTAATTATTGGGTGTTGAAGTTGCCTATGGGATCGTCGTTCACCCAAATCAGATAGCCTCCCTTGGGATAATTGCCCATCTCAATCGTAACGTCAAAGGCTCGTAAGACTTGAGCACAGATCACTTCTGGCTCGGCCACTGAATACATTTCCACGATAATATTATTCTCATCATCCGGCGGCGGGACATAGACTCGTAGCTCATGGCAGGGAGTCGGCAAATATCCGCTGATATGTAACATGATCTGAATGGGGTCGCTTTCCGCTGAAAGGAGATCAACTGATTCGGCAAAGGCACTGGCACGGGTCAGCTTGCTATCACCGGGTTGTGGGAGAAAACTTGGCCGCGGAGTTTCATCTGCTACTGGTAACTCTTCAACCACATTGGTTGGCGCTAATCTCACAGTGGGGATGGTGGTGGTTGGGGTGGTAGGTCTTTCAGTAATATTTGCACAACCAGTTAGGAATAGAAAGCTGGCAATTAAAAGCAATCTTTCTTTCATATTACTTTTTCCTCATATAAACCCAAAAAAACAACATAGTAAATCTTTGCGTTGAATAACTTATCCTTTGATCACAGCCAATGGACGTAGACGAGCAACCTTGCGTGCAATCCCTGCTTCTGACACGGTCTCAACGACCGCGTTCACATCCTTATAAGCGTTAGGGGCCTCCTCGGCCAAACCTTTCAGTGACCCTGCACGGATGTGGATGCCTTGCTTCCCAAGTTGGCTGCGGAGCGCATCTCCACGGAATTCCTTTTTCGCCTTCGAGCGGGACATCATTCGTCCGGCACCGTGGCAGGAGGAGCCCAGTGACCGTGTCATGCTCTCTTTTGTGCCGACCAATACCCAGGATGCGGTCCCCATGCTGCCGGGAACGAGAACGGGTTGACCGATTTTGTTATATTCTGGGGGAAGCCCCGGAGCGCCTGGCCCAAAGGCGCGCGTTGCCCCTTTGCGATGTACACAAACCTTGATGCGTTTGTCATTAATCTGATGAACTTCGATCTTGCCCATATTATGGGTAATATCGTAGACCTGATGCAGGTCCCAGTTTTTGCTCTTCCCCGCGAACGTATCTTCAAAAGCGCGCCGGGCAGCATGTGCCAGCAGTTGACGGTTGACAAATGCAAAATTCGCCGCAGCGCGCATTGCTCCAAGGTAGGCTGCGCCTTCGGGAGAATCCATCGGCGCGCAGACGAGTTCACGGTCGGGAAGTTTGATATTGTAGCGCTGGACTGCCTTTTGAAAATCGCGCACATAATCGGTGCAGACCTGATGCCCTAATCCGCGGGAGCCAGAGTGGATTTGGACCGCCAGATGGCCTTCCCTTAATCCCATCGCGGAGGCGGCGGTCTCATCAAAAATCTCATCAACGATATCTACTTCAATGAAATGATTGCCTGCGCCCAACGAGCCAATTTGGGAGCGTCCGCGATTTTTGGCGCGCTCGCTGACCTTACGCGGATCTGCGCCCTTAAAAGTGCCGTTTTCTTCAGTGCGGGCCAGATCAGATTTTGTCGCGTAGCCATTATTAAGGGCCCATTTTGACCCATCTCGGAGCAGTTCTTCCAACTCTGGAAGGGATAGTTTTACCATTCCATCTTTTCCCACGCCACTAGGACAATATTGATTCAGCCGCGTGGCGAGCATCTCCAAATGCGGAATTGCGCTCTCAGCCTCGATCTGGGAAGCAAGCAAACGAACCCCACAGTTGATATCGTATCCGATCGCGCCCGGAGAGATTACCCCGATGGGAAACTCTGTTGCTGCCACGCCCCCGATCGGAAATCCGTACCCCTGATGCATATCGGGCATCACGATGACTGCCCCTACCAGGCCGGGGAGGGTGGTCGCATTGACGGCTTGCTCCAGTGATTTGTCCGTTAGTACATGATCGAGCAGTTCCCGCGTGGCAAATATCCGCACGGGGCCGCGCATATCCTCCCGATATGATTGCGGAATCTCCCATTCGGTTGCGCTGATTTGGATCAGGTCAGAAAGAGCGATCATTTTACTCCTCTCTGCCCTCACCCCCGCATCGCTTCGCTCGCTCCCCCTCTCCCGCGGAGCGGGAGAGGGAAGTTCGAGCGGAGCAAGAACGGGTGAGGGAAGTTGTTCTACTTTTCAAAAAGACCACGAAGTTCTGCGGTGCGATCCTCGATGTTTTTTTTATATTTGTTGACAGCTTTTAAACTACTTTCATTGATCCCCATCATGGCATTCTCTGCACGGGCCAGTCCATTGTAGATCAGGCGCAGCAGCCGCTTGATCTCGTTGGGGTGCAGGTCAAGCATTTCCAGTGTTTTATCCATTTGGATGGTATGTTGACGCATATGCGATTCAAAACGATGCAGCCGGAAGCGCAAAGTCATCGCCTCTTTTTCCCAATATAAGGTTGTCTTCTCCAGTTCTTCATCGCTGATATCAGCCAGCATGGACAAAGTCCTGGCATGAACAGTCTCATGATAATCCAGGGCGGCCTCGATTGGTCCGGCAAGGATTGCATCTACTTCAGCATCATTTGTTCCAGAGACCTCTTCCCAAATTTCTTCGGTCATTTTGCTCAGCTTCCCATCTCTCAAACGATGATCATTCAGACCGTTTTTTATCGCCACATGGAAGAGCAGATCGGCTTCAACGATATGGGTATAAACCTTGCGCAGCGACCATTCTCCTTCTGCGGGAACGCGTTCATATTCAGCTGGGTCGATACCGAGTAGTGATGCCTGCAGATCACGAAAGGCGAGATGATAACCGGCCAAAATATGTTGTGTCTGAGAGAGCGCTTTTTTTCGTCTATGGGACTGAAAAGCTTCCAAAGTCAGTAAATCCTCAAGGGTTCTGAAAAAGGCGAATCGAAAACCCTCCTCATCGTAATCTTTCCAGACCCATTCGCGTTCCAGATCGGCGTCGGTCATTTCGAGGGCAAATTTTGTAAAATCCTGAATACTATTAAAAAGGGTGTTCATTTTCTCTCCATTTACACATCAAATACGATTTCAACTTCCAGTCCGCGTGCGCTCTGCCGTATCTTCAGATTATGAAAGGTGACAGCCTTGATCTCTTTATCAATGGATGTTATTGCTCCCCCTTCTAATTCAACTTTTAATTGATATCCGTCTATCTTCATTTTACCAATGGGGTTAAATATTAGATTTTCTGATTCGGCCAGATAAAGTAACTCCTCCAAAAATGCGACCAGGAGACTCTCCGCATCTACCGCATCCAGTGATATCTCCCGTTTCACCCGTGGACTCTCGGCGGGCTCTGCATTGGCGAGTGCATACATCCCCCGCGCGGATTCTGTCAACAGCCCGGCCAGATCATCCGCCCAAACCCGGAGCGACCAATCGGCGGTGTGGGAAATCTCTTCAAAAGGCATATTATCTTATCCTAAAGCTAACCGCCAAAGCGCGAAGGACGCCAAGATTCTTATTTAAATCGCCAAGGAGTAAAAAGACTTGGCGGCATTAAGAAAAACTCTGCGCTCTCTGCGTCTTGGCGGTTCACGTTTCTACTCCCTGTATCGACTCTCTTCAAATAAATGCGGCGCCTCAACATAGATCCCTGTACAACTCACCGCGACAGAGCCATCCGGCAAATATATTTCTCCCGTCCCGAAAAATTTGCGACCTTCTTTTCCTGTCATCCGCGCCTCAACGGTGACGGTGCTATCAATTGGAATCGCCTGTCGATAATTTATATCCATGTTCACTACTGCCACGTTATACCCCGCCCGCCAGATCGCCACACCGATCACCTCATCGAGCACAGCTGCCGAGGCCCCGCCGTGGACATGCCCAGGCGGACCCTGTTGTTTGACCGTCAGCATAAATTCGGAAAAGATACTGCCATCTTCCCTGGCATACCAGGTCAGCCCGACGCCGTGCGGGTTTTGTGTGCCGCATATATAGCAGGGTCCATGTTCAGAAATGGGTTTTAGAGTTGATTGTGTTGTCATGGGGATATTGTAATCTCTTTACCGCCTTGCTGAGCGTCATTTTATCGTTGCCGGGCGTTAAATAATGGTTGCAGGGTGTAAATAATGGTTGCAGGGCGTTAAATAATGGTTGCAGGGCGTAAATAATGGTTGCAGGGCGTTAAATAATGGTTGCAGGGCGTTAAATAATGGTTG
>JACNJN010000130.1 GCA_014382535.1 Candidatus Desulfolinea nitratireducens
TAGCTTTTTTTCTAACGATTTTTTTATCACTCAGCAATGCCTATTTCTAATCGTATTTTATGACCTAATTTTGCTCAACTCTTCGGTTTCCTTGATGTACCCCAAAGTTCCTCGATTTGACCATGGGTCAAAACCATTAACCTTCACAACTATCTCACATAGTTTTGGTACACTCATTGCATGGCAGATAAGATTTTGGTTATTGAAGATGAAGTAAAGATCGCCCGAACTATGCGGCTGTATCTCGAACAAGAAGGATATCAAGTGGTAGCGATCCACGATGGTGCGCTGGCACTTCCTGCATTGCGGATTGAACGCCCCGATCTGGTATTGCTTGATCTGATGCTGCCACATGTAGATGGTCGCGAAATTTGTCGCCAGATCCGGCATGAATCCGCTGTGCCAATCATCATGCTTACAGCAAGAAGTGATGAATCCGATAAGTTGATCGGTTTGGAATTAGGGGCGGATGATTACATCACAAAGCCCTTCAGCCCGCGTGAGGTGGTGGCGCGAGTGCGGGCGGTTCTTCGCCGTACCCGCGGATTGGTACAGCCTTCTCCCTTGCTAAGATTGGGCAAGCTCGAAATTGACTTGGAGCAGCGCATTGTGATATTCAATGAAAACTTGCTCGACCTCACACCGATTGAATACGATCTCCTGGTTAGACTAGCCAGTCATCCTGGTCAGGTATTTACCCGGTTGCAGCTGCTTGAGGCTACTCAAACCGTGGCCTATGTGGGCTACGAGCGCAGCATAGACCAGCATATCAAAAACCTTCGTGCCAAACTTCAGGATGATGCCCGAAACCCGACCTACATATTGACTGTCTTTGGCGTGGGTTATCGCTTTCCCAGACAGGAAAAACCCAATGCGTAGCCTGTGGATGCGGCTGACTGGTGCTTTTATCCTGATCGTCCTATTGTATGGTGTGGTAAACACCTATCTGATTAACCGCGCTACTAAAGAGCAATTCAGTCTATATACTTCTCAAACTGGTCTGACCTGGGCAAAAAGCCTGGCTCCTTCTCTTGAGCAATATTATTCAGAAAATGGAAGTTGGCAGGGCGTGGAGAGCTTCTTTCAATCCCCCTCGGGAGGTATGTCCTCAATGATGATGGGCGATATGATGCAGGGTATGTCTTCAGATATGATGGAGATGGAGACAACCAATATCTGGGATATGATGGGCTTTCAACTTGTTTTGGTTGATTCGAATGGTTGGGTGCAAACAGATACATCCAGTCATTTGGTTGAAACACAACTGAAAGAATCTGATCTTGCTAGCGGGGTATCCCTGATGCTGGATAATACCCAGATAGGAACACTTCTGGCACTTGACACATCCGTATCTCCAGATTCTGCCAGCAATGACTTTGTACGCACACTAAATACCACTTCCTGGCAAGCCAGTCTCGTCGCGGCCTTCTTTGCGTTGATTATTGGCTCCCTTTTATTTCGTCAGATCATTGCTCCTATTCATGCAGTAACCGATGCGGCCAGAAAAATTGCTTCCGGGAATCTGGGCCAACGCATACCTGAGAGCGGGGGTGATGAAGTTGGTCAAATGGCACAGACCTTCAATCAAATGGCTGATTCGCTGGAGTACAATCGCCAATTACGTCAAAATATGACCGCCGACATTTCTCATGAACTCCGCACTCCTTTGAGTATTATCCAGGGCAATCTGGAGGCGATGATGGATGGCGTCCTGCCAGCCAGTCCGAAAGAGATCGCCTCCTTACATGATGAAACATTATTACTCAACCGCCTGGTTGCAGATTTACATTTGCTCAGCGTGGCAGAAGCAGGGCAGCTGAATCTCGACCTGATTGATACAGATTTACTGACTTTGCTTAACCAGCTAGTGGTATCCATGCGACCAACAGCAGATGCTCTTCAAATTAACCTGATAATGGACTCGCCCACATCTTGTCCAACGCTAAGGCTGGATGCTGATCGAACAAATCAAATCCTGCAAAATCTGATTGCTAACGCTTTGCGATATACACCTGCTGATGGAATAATCACCATCCGCGTTCGTCCAGAGAGCCAGGCCGTGCATGTGGATGTTATTGATACGGGAGCAGGTATTGCGGCCAGTGACCTTCCACACATTTTCGATCGCTTCTACAGAGCGGAAAAATCCCGAAGTCGTACTAACGGTGGATCTGGCATCGGACTGGCTATCGTTAGACAATTAATGCAAGCCCAGGGCGGGGAAGTAGCGGTGAAGAGTCCCGTTCATGTGCGTGACGATGGTTCAGGTTATGGTTCCTGCTTCACACTCACATTCCCTCTTTCCTGATCCTTATTTCTTTCTCACATCCTTTACACAACTTCTACACAACCTCCAGTTAGACTTGGTTTAGATATTCAATAAAAACTAAAATCTATTTGGAGGTTGTTTTATGAAGAAAACTTTGATCTGGGCAGGTGTGATTGTGATTGCCCTTGTACCGGGAGTGGGTGCTGCGGCCCTTATGCGTACACCCCTTTCCCCCTTTGGCATGATGGGGCAGGGTGCTAACGGCTCTTCCTTCATGGACGGCAATGGTTATGGCGGTATGATGGGGCAGGGCACTAATGGCTCTGGTTACAACGGTTATGGCATGATGAACGGCGGTATGATGGGGCAGGGCACTAATGGCTCTGGTTACAACGGTCATGGCATGATGAACGGCGGGATGATGGGAACATGGAACAATCTTCCCGTCGATTTGAACGCTCCAAGAATATCTTTGGACCAAGCATTAGAAGCTGCACAAAATTATGCTGTTGCGTATTATGGGGAAACTGTCGCGATCGAAGAAGTGATGGAGTTTGAGGCCAATTTCTACGCCCTCTTTGCTGAAGCAGACACAGGACGTGGAGCCTTCGAACTGCTTGTTGACCCTTATACTGGCAATGTATCCCCTGAACCGGGTCCTAATATGATGTGGAACCTGAAATACGGGCACATGGGATCTAGCTCAGGTGATAATACCATCTCGCTTGAAGAAGCTCGCCAGTTTGCTGAACAATCCCTGGATGGAGAATTCTCCAATGCTGAGTTAGCCGGAGAAGGTGCATCATTCTATGGTTACTATACCTTCGATTATGCAGTTGATGGCAAAATTGCAGGAATGTTAAGTATTCATGGACAGAGTGGTCAAGCTTTCTACCACACCTGGCATGGGGCATTTATTCAGGAAGAGGAGTATCATCAATGAAAACCAATTGCAAATATTTTCTGGTCGGCGTACTGGTATTCATCATTGCCTTTGTCAGCTCATTATCTTTTCTTGGCGCAGGCACATTTGGAAGCTATGTCCACCCCCATGGTTTTAACTCATGGAGATTGGGTTCACATATGATGGGAGGCTGGGGCATGCATGGGATAACCGGTTTCTTCGGTGGTTTCTGGATGCTAGGCATGTGGCTGATACCGCTGCTCACTTTGGGTTTGATTATTGCCGGAATCGTCTGGGTCATCCGCTCTTTGAATAAAAATACGCAAGTATCTGAGTAATTGCCCAAAAACTAGGTTGCCAACGAGGCAGGTTTCTTTGAGACCTGCCTCGTTTTGATAGCAAAAAAGAAAGAGGATATTGAAAATGACCAAACTCAGTGCTTTTACAAAAAATAACCTGAATAAGCAAGGATTTGAAAATCTTGATGATGAGGCAAAATCCTGCTATGCATTACCGCTCCGGTTCTCGCCCGGAGTAGCTACTATTCTGGTTGTGATCGGACTGGCCTTGCAATCACCTATTTGGCTGGGTTCAGTAGCTCTTATTGCTTTGAGTGGTGCCCTGTTCCCCCGTGGCATGCTGATTGATCTGATCTACAACTACGGCGTTCGCCATTTATTTCATGTACCACCATTGCCACCTACGCCAAAGCCGCGGCAGTTTTCCTATCTTCTTTCCACTGCCTGGCTGGCAAGTTCAGCTTTATCCTTCTATTACGGTCAACCGGTGTTGGGATTTATCTTGGGAGGAGTGGTTGTCATAGCGGCTACAACCCTCATTACTTCTCTATGGTGTCTTGGATCGTGGTGGTACAGATTGTTTTTCAAATCGGCAGCAGTAGAACATCGAGAATTATGATGGAAACATATTTTCTCCAACACGATCTGGTCTCAAATGGCGGGATTCATCTGTATTCTGCCCCTTGTCCGCCAATAAGTAATAAGTACCTTAGAAAAAAACACCAAGATACTGGGTAGTGCAAATCGCTCATCAGTGGGATTGACCTGTTTAATGTGGTAGATCAGATCAGTCATTACTCTTTCTTTACAACTTCGATCAGTGTCCCGCCAGGTTTGACCACTCGTCTCATTTCCCCAAGACCAAATACTGGGTTTGGTACCGAGCAAAAGACAAAGGAGGCAAGCGCAAGGTCGAAGGTTGAATCGGGAAAATCCTATGCCTGAGCATCACCCAGACGCAAATCAACCTGCGCTTCGATACCCAGTTTTTGAATCCGTTTTTCGGCACAAGCGAGCATGCCTGGTGTTGGCAATAAATTGTCTCATGGAATTTTCACTCAATTATTTAAAATAGTTTCTATGATTTTTTGAAAATTTTCAAATGGGAGTGCACCGATCACAGGTGTGCCGTTGATAAGAAAACTGGGTGTACTTTGAATGCCCATTTGTTGCGCCATTTGCGTATCCTGCTCTACAAGTTCAGTGTATTTCCCGGAGTCAAGACATTCGCTGAAGATTTTTTCATCCAATCCTAATTCTCCGGCAAATAACTTGAGGTTGTCCTGATTGAAGGCGCCTCGGTTTTCACCGTTTTGATTTTCATATAGAAAATCGTGATACTCCCAGAAAGCATCCTGATCAGCAGCGCACTCACTTGCCTCTGCGGCCCACTGTGACTCTGGTCCCAGGAATGAAAAATGTACATAGGCAAAGCGAACCTTGCCGTTGACAAGATAGGTTTCTTCGATCTGACGCCCCGCGCCAGTGGCAAATTGCCCACAGAATGGTCACTGAAAGTCTCCAAATTCAACCACTGCCACCGAAGCATTCGGATCGCCTCTAAAATGCCGAATTTGGGATAGCAGATATTCCATTAACTCTTGATTACCATCCCCAGGGCCTTCAGCTTGCGCTGGTGCGCTCAGTCGAGGTACTGCTGCCTGCTCTTTTTCGCCACCAATCAAAGGTGAGCCATAATATCCGCCAAGTAAACCGAGAATCAGCATCACAGCTCCAACAATTGGCGTTGCCCAGGATTGAATACTAATCGTTACCGCTGGTTGCCTTTTGGGTTGTATACCTTCATTTTCTTCCATATCACCTCTCCAATTCCAATCCTGCGTTCTCCCAGTCCACCATACCACCATCCAAATTGTAAACATTGGTATATCCCAAGCCAACCAGGGTTTCAGATGCAATTGTGCTCATGCGATCACTACGGCAATACAGCACGATTTTGGAATTTTCATCCGCAGGTAGTTGAGCCAAATATTGATCGATCTGATCAAAAGGAATAGATAGATCAGTCTCTGGAATATCTCCATCAAATGGGATATGAACATTGACCAGAATTGTACCCTTATCCCTGAGCATGGATTGAAGTTCGTCCACGCTGATCTCGGTATACGCGCCGCTCTGGGTCTCAACTTGCTTGCCCACAACCGATGTTTCTCCTGGCTGACAAGCTGACAGCAAAACCAGTCCGAATAGCGCAACACCAGCCAAAAATCGTTTCATAAACCATTCTCCGAATGATTTGTCAAACCACTTATTTCCAGTGCTTTTATTGGGAATTTATAGTTGACAAAAATTGAATTTTCGATGCTTTTTCTTGTTTGTAAAGAATATATCTGAATAATAAAAAAATGACATCCGCTATCTAGCTAGTTCGAGGATAGGCAAAATGGCTTACTCGGAAATGCGTCATATGACGCTATTGCTCTGACTTTGTTTTTCTTATACTCAGCATATATATCAAAGGGTTTTCCTATGTCTTATAATACTTTTCTCTCAAGCATTCCCAGCGATTGCGAGATCGTTTGTACACAATTAATACGATATCTGGAAAGGGCTGGTTATCGAGTCATGCGTTCGTTTGATTTGCAGCGGGCGAGAGCAGTGCAAACCGTAGGTATCTGCCCCCACCATGGCAATACCGAATGTAACTGCCAGATGATTGTCTTATTGGTCTATTTGCAAAATGGAGAACCCTGTACCATAACCGCTATTGGACGTGATGGAGTTACGAATCTCGAGTTGGCTGAAGATTTGCCTGCGGATGAAAAAATTTTTCTATTTAAGATCATCAAAGATGTTTTCGCTCAAGTCAATCCATCTGGAAAGAATGAAGTATCTGCAAGCATCTAACAACTATTAACAATAAAGGAGTTTATTATGGGTAAACGTGAAGCACGACGAGAAAAGCAACGTCGAAAGAAATTACAAAACCGGTTGATCATGGGCAGCATTGCAATTATTGCCCTGTTGGTTGTGGGATTTTTAGGCTGGCAGGCGGTACGTCCGCCAGAAGGAGAAACATTCCCAATAATGGGAAACTCTGATGAGCATATTGAGGAAGGGAGCGATCCGGGGCCATTCAATTCCAATCCGCCAACGTCAGGACGTCATTATGGAGGGGAATTTGACGCTGGTTTTTATACCGCTTCTTCCCCGGAAGCACAGGTTCCCTACCCTGAAGGTTATCTGGGACATAACCTGGAGCATGGCTATGTCATCCTTTGGTATAACTGCGAATTACTGGACGCTCCGGATTGTGAAAATTTGAAATCTGAGATCCAGGATGTGATGGATAATTATGATAATTTTAAATTGATCGCATTTCCCAGCGACTCGTTGGAGGAACCGCTTGTGATGGTTTCCTGGGGACAAATGCTGCGTTTTGAGACCTTTGACAAGGGGCTGGCAAGCAAGTTTATCAGCGTCAACCGGAACCAGGCACCAGAACCAAACGCGCCTTAATTGCGAAGCCGATTTTTAATACCCAGCCAATCTGGGCAATAGATTTCACCCTCGGCATGTAGGGAGAAATAGTATGAATAAACGATTTGGGTTGATATTGCTTCTATTCGCCATTTTTTCAGCCGCCGGGATATTCTTTTGGCATTGGCAGGCTAATCTTGATGATAGGGTAACAATTAATGGGATAACTGTTCCACCTGTTCCAATACTGGACGCAGGAGACCTTTCCCAAGGTCGGGAAATCTACAGTCAAAAATGCGCCTCTTGCCACGGCACAGAACTGGAAGGTGTCTCTGGTTGGAAAATATCCCAACCAGATGGCACATTGCTTCCGCCACCGCATGATAGCGGCGGTCATACCTGGCACCATCCTGACGCGCTATTGCTCAAGATCATTTCCGAGGGAGGTCAACCTGAAAACGGGAATATGCCCTCATTTGCCGAAATCTTGAGTGATGATGAGATGCACAAAGTATTGACCTTCATCAAATCATCATGGGGAGCAGAAGAGCGTGAGTTTCAATGGTGGATATCTTTCACACAAAACAGCTTTTATGAATGATGTCTTATAGTAAAATCACCCTATGACAACTTCATTTTCCCCCATCCGGGTTTTGCTGGCTGATGACCATGCTGTTGTACGAGCCGGCATCCGCCAGTTTTTAGAGCAAGCTGAGGATATACAAATTGTCGCCGAAGCAGACGATGGAGAAATGGCAAAAATACTGATTGCCGAGCATCTCCCGGATGTCGCGGTATTGGATATCCAGATGCCAAAAGCGACCGGGATTGAAGTTACTCGCTGGGTACGCGCGAATCAACTGGAGATTGGCATCCTAATTCTGACCGCCTACGATGATGCCCCTTATATTACGGCTGTTTTACAGGCAGGTGCAAACGGTTATGTACTAAAAACTGCTGCTCCTCGTGAGATAATTCGCGCAGTACGGGATGTCCATGCCGGAAGTTCAGCGTTAGACGCCAGTATTCTCAGCAAAATGATGGCTCAAATGACAGCGATCAAGGATACTCCACCTGTGGATGAGCTCACGAATAGAGAGATGGAAGTGCTGGTCCTGGTGGGGAAAGGCTACACCAACAAAGCTATCGGCGCTCAGTTGAGGATCAGCGATCGCACCGTGCAGGGACATCTGGCACATATATTTAATAAACTCCAGGTTTCCAGCCGGACAGAAGCAGTGATGCGCGCGGTATCACTGAGTTGGTTATCTCCTGATCTGGGATAATGGCTTTCAGAATAAATGAGAACGTCATTGCTGGGCGACCTTCTTAATATAAAATGCCAAATTCAAATCCAATTCCTCTTCCCGGTTTGCGCTGGCGCGGCCTGACCTTACAGCTTTTCGCATGGGTCGTCCTGCCCCTGGTTGCACTACTGTTGCTCGCCACCCTGGGCAGTATGGCATTGCACCAACGCGCAATGCGGACTCTGGTTGGCGAGCGTGATGAACGGGCAGCGCGAACTGCTGCCAGTGCGCTTACAGAAAAACTGAGTCATCGAGCCGCAGCCGTGCGTGGCCTGTCATTGCGGGCTGCAGACGGGCATCCTCTCAACGATATTCTTCTATCCTCCAATTTCCTCCTGCCGTATTTTGACGCCGGGCTTGCCTTTTTCTCCCCTGAAGGGGTATTACTCGAATCTGCCGGGGACGATTCTTTGTGGACAAAAAATGCAGACGCTTTTCGAATTGTGCTGAACGAAACCCTCAAGCTGGCTACAGAGGAGCCGCGCTTTTCATCGGTCATTCCTTCTTTTAATGGTAACAAGCCGATTGTCCTCCTGACAGCGGTCGCCCACCCTGGTGACCCGATTGTCGTGGGGGCATTATTTCCATCCATGTTGGCAGAGGGCACTCTAACCCAACTTTTTGAAGTAGCAGCGCAAGGCGAGGTTTTTTTGATTTCTCCTGATGGGCAGGTTTTGTATAGCATGCAGGATGATGTACCGCTCACCGACCCCCTTGCTCATCCAGGCGTTAGCGCTGCATTGCAAACCGAAAGCGGTGCGATCTATATTCCCGCCGAGGATGGCGAAAAAGTGATCGCGTATAGCGGGGTTGCGCCCGTAGGCTGGGCCTTGATCATTGTGGAAACCTGGGAAACCGTGACAACACCACTCCTCAACACAACCTTATTTGCCCCACTGATTCTCATCCCCATCCTTTTGCTCTCCCTTGTTGCTTTGTGGTTTGGGGCCGGTCAAATTGTACAGCCCTTGCAAAATTTGGAAGGGCGTGCGCGTGAATTGGCCTGGGGTGATTTTAATAGCATCGAAGCTTCTGTAGGTGGTATTGCTGAAATTAATCGCCTGCAAAATGCGCTTATTTATCTGGCGCGGAAGGTACAGGCCTCTCAAAAAAGTTTACGAGGTTATATCGGTGCTATCACAACAGGACAGGAGGATGAACGTCGCCGCTTGGCGCGGGAACTGCACGATGAGACCATCCAGTCATTGATCGCTCTTAATCAGCGTGTGCAATTGGCCCAGATGAATATTGATGAGGGTCGCACAGTGGATCAGTTGGATGAAATCCAGAAAATGACCGAGGAGACGATACAGGATCTGCGCCGTCTGACACGTGCCCTGCGTCCGCTTTATCTCGAAGATTTGGGCCTGGTCGCCGCGCTGGATATGCTGGCCCGCGAAACACAGGATTCTTCCGCAATACCGATCACGTTTCGGCGGCTGGGTCGTGAACTTCGTTTGCCTCCTGATGCGGAATTGGCACTCTACCGCATGACGCAGGAGGGTTTGAGTAATATCCAGCGTCACGCACAGGCTACACAGGCCACCGTGCAAATTGAGTTTGCACCTGAGCGGGTCATATTGACTATCTCTGACAACGGATCTGGATTCGAAGTTCCCAAAAGCCCGGCAGAGTTCGCCCCCCACGGCCACTTTGGGTTGTTGGGACTATATGAGCGAGCGGAATTACTCAACGCCGTATTAGAAATTTACTCAGAACCAAACGAGGGGACACGCCTGGCCGTATCCCTGCCGCTAAAGATAAACTGACTGAGTTCTCAAACTCAGATTTTTAGACCCCATAGGCGATTTTGCCTATAAAAAGCCCGTCAAATGGCTCTTGGGATTCCAGGGCAATCCGGATAAGATTATTTGGAAGATATATAAACTGAAAGGAATTTTTTGATGCGTTCACGATTCATGATTTTATTTCTTGGATTTTTAGTCTTGGCGCTAAGTGCTTGTGGGAGCCAAAACAAGGCATTAATTACACTTGCCCCGGATCGCTTAACTTTTCTGTTTTTCTTCACCGATGGTTGAGCTCCTTGAGCAGCAATGGAGCCTGTCGTGAATGGGCTTGAAGATATTTATGGAAGTGAGATTGACGTTCGACGTCTTAACGCAAATTTACCTGATGGAAAATCTGCATTTCAATATTACAGCCTTCAAGGACATCCATCTTTTGTATTGTTAAATCCAGAGGGTGAAGTTCTTTGGCAAGGTTTGGGTGAACAATCTAGCGAAAGTTTGCACGAAAATATAGATATTGCACTGGGCAAATAGCATTGAATGGTAAAAGAACGCTGAAACAAAAAAGACACGAGCGCTTTAGAAAGATCGTGTCTTTTTTGTTTTGCGATCAGGTTAATATGCCTGGGAACCTATGCGAGGGATCACGCAGGTGGGATATGTGAGGATTTTCTATAATAGCCACATTATCTACACAAACTCTTTACGAAACCTACACTTCTTTCTCACAAGTTCTTTTTATAGTATGAACATGAAAGTGCAGTTATGCATATTTCATTAATCAAACCACAGAGGTAATAGAATGACTTCAAAGGAAATTTCAAGGCGCGATTTCTTGCGTCTTTTAGGGATAAGTGGCGGGGCAGCTCTCTTGAGCGCTTGCGCGCCAAAGGCGTTGACCGAAACCGCATTTCCGCCGACGGCTATTCCGTCAGCGAGCACGGCTGGCCGCGCTTCGGGCGGGGTGGATGTTGAAATCGCGCTGAAAGCCGTCGAAGGGGAGGCGCAAATCCTTTCGGGCAAGGCAACGCGCGTATGGCGGTATCAGGGTGAGGTCATGAGCGGTCCCGCCGATGCGCTGCAAATCGTCCCGAACAGTTATTTGGGTCCGATCTTTAATGTCAAAAAGGGACAAAAAATCCGCATCCATTTCACCAATGAGCTGCGCGAATCATCCATCGTCCACTGGCATGGCTTGCATGTCCCCGTCGAAGCGGATGGGCATCCCCGTTTGGCAATTGAGCCCGGCGAAACATATATTTACGATTTTACGGTGCTTGATCGCGCTGGAACGTATTGGTATCATCCGCATCCGCACGGTCGGACGGGACCGCAAGCGTACGCAGGTTTGGCTGGGCTTTTTCTGATCAGCGATGACGAGGAAAGCAGTTTGGGGCTGCCATCTGGTGATTACGATTTACCGATTGTGCTTCAGGATCGTATCTTTGATAATAATAACCAACTGGTCTATGGTGGCAGCGGAATGATGGACCAGATGATGGGCTTTTTGGGAGACCAGCTTCTGGTCAATGGGCAGGCAGATTTTAGCCTGTCGGTTGAGACGCGCCCCTATCGTCTGCGTTTTCTGAATGGATCAAACTCTCGTATCTACAAATTGGCCTGGGATGACGGTACGCCGCTGACCGTGTTGGGCACAGACGGTGGCTTGTTGGAAAAGCCCGTAAAACGCGACTATATCACCCTCGCGCCAGCACAGCGTGTGGAATTATGGGTGGATTTCAGCAAAGACGAGATCGGCAGCGAACGGAATTTGGTCAGCCTGCCTTTTGATGCTTATGGCGGATGGACTGAATATCGGGTTTTGCCTGTAAAGGTGGAAAAGGCTGTGACCGTTTCTGCCCCTATCCCTGGCACACTTTCAACAATTAATTGGCATAACGAAAATGAAGCTGTCAATCGCCGTTCTCCACGCGACTTCACGCTGGCGATGGGCATGGGGATGCAGTGGTCACTCAATAATCGCACCTTTGAGATGGAATCTGTTGAAAAAGATGAGATCGTAAAATTAGGGGATCTGGAAGTTTGGGAGTTTAAAAATCAAGCTGGCGGCGGCATGGGTATGGGCATGGGCATGATGAACGAATCTTTACCGCACCCAATGCATGTGCATGGCTTGCAATATCAGGTCATTGAGCGGGAAGTTGACTCTACCGGTCGTGGTGCCTGGAACACTCTCAAGGACGGTCATGTGGACGAGGGTTGGCACGATACCGTGCTGGTAATGCCAGGCGAGCGTGTCAAAATTTTATTGAAGTTCGAGGATTTCACAGGCTTGTACCTCTATCATTGCCATAATCTCGAACATGAAGACATGGGTATGATGCGAAACTATCGCGTTGATGCCTAAAAAATAACATTCAAGGATTTAGATAAAGGAGTAATATGATGATGGGATTTGGTGGCTTGGGAATGATCCTCTTTTGGGTCGTCGTGATCGTCGGAATCATCTGGCTGGTTATTGCATTGGGAGGTTCAAACCTTCAATTGCCAAAGCAGTCTGGAAATGGGCAAAGTGCTCGCGAGATTCTCGATCAACGTTATGCGCGTGGTGAAATCGACCGTGAAGAGTACGAAGCGATGAAGCAAGATTTGAAGTAAAAAAGTTCTTCTCCTCTTTCAGAAGACACCGAGTGTTTGCCCCTTTTGGGATTTTTCGCAAAAATGCTCGGTGTCTTTGTTTAAATATACGCAAAATTGCCTATGATTTTCTGCGCTGAATAACGCTTGTAGAACCTCCTGTTTATCTCTATACTATTTCAATAACCTCAGTAATTTTTATCCAAAGGAAAGAAAAATGGACGACAAACACAAAATGCACGATATGCAAGAAGAGGGCAATGAGCATCCTGCTCATCAGGAATACAATCAGCACGAAGGTCATCAGATGCACAGCAGGGATGAGGAAGGCATGGATTATGCTGAGCATAGCGGGAAAAAGGAAGGACATGATGAACATGCGGGACACACCGATCACAGTGGCCACGAGCAGATGTTCCGGCAGCGTTTTTGGATCAGCTCCCTGATTTCCATTCCTGTGCTGCTATACAGCCCATCCATCCAAAACTGGTTTGGCTTCTCCATGCCGATCTTCCCCGGAAGCGACTGGATCACTCCCATTCTCGCTGTGATCATCTTCTTCTACGGCGGTCTGCCCTTCCTGAAAATGGCTGTCCCCGAAATCAAAACCCGCAAACCAGGCATGATGACCCTCATCTCGCTGGCGATTGGCGTCGCCTTCATATATAGTATCATTGCTCTCTTTCTTCCCACCGAGAGCGGCTTTTTCTGGGAATTGGTCACGCTGATTGACATCATGCTTTTGGGACACTGGATGGAGATGCGCTCTGTGCGTCAGGCTTCCGGTGCCTTAAATGCCCTGGCGAAACTGCTCCCGGACACCGCCGAGCGGATCGAAGCTGAGGGACAAGTGCGTGAGGTACCCGTAGCATCTCTGCAGAAAGATGACTTGCTCCTCGTCCGTCCTGGAGCCAGCGTCCCCGCTGATGGGGAGGTTGTCGATGGAAATTCGGATGTGAACGAATCGATGATTACCGGCGAGTCGCTGCCCGTCTCAAAGGGACAGGGAGATCAGGTAATAGCCGGGACGATCAACGGAGATGGCAGTTTACGGGTGCGAGTAAACGCACTTGGCGATGAAACCGCTCTGGCAGGAATCATGCGGTTGGTTGAGCAAGCCCAACAAAGTAAATCGGATACCCAAATTCTGGCAGATAAAGCTGCGGGCTGGCTATTCTATATTGCACTGGGCGTCGCCGCGCTGACGGCTGTCCTCTGGACGATTGGGGTTGGCTTCAGTGTGGAAGTGGTTGCACGAGTTGCGACGGTGTTGGTCATCGCTTGCCCGCACGCGCTGGGATTGGCTGTTCCGCTGGTCGTTGCAATTACCACCTCGATGGGCGCGGAGAACGGTATTCTCGTCCGTGACCGCCTCGCCCTGGAAACAGCTCGTGAGATTAACACCGTCATTTTCGATAAAACCGGGACGCTTACCTTGGGTGAGTTCGGTGTCGTTGGCATTGCCACCGCCGAAGGCTGGAAGGAAAGCGATGCCTTGGCGCTGGCCGCCGCCATCGAAGGCGACTCGGAACACACCATTGCACGCGGCATTCGTCGAACAGCCGAAGTACGCGGGCTGACCCTCCCGAAAGTGAGCGATTTTGAAGCCATCAAGGGGCGCGGCGTCAAAGCGATTAGTGGCGGGGAAAGCGTCCATATTGGCGGCCCGCGTCTGCTGGAAATGTTGAGCACAAAACTCCCTGTCAGCCTGGCGGATTTTGAAAAACGCACCTCGGCTCGGGGGCAAAGCAGTGTCTATCTCTTCCAAAACGAAAAAGCCGTCGCCGCCTTTGCCCTCGCGGACGTGATCCGTCCAGAGAGTAAGGCAGCGATCAAAAAATTGCACTCAATGAATATTCAGGTTGCCATGCTGACCGGAGACAGCCGGGCTGTGGCAGAAACTGTCGCAGAGGAATTGGGCATTGACCAGGTTTTTGCAGAAGTCCTGCCTGAAGAGAAAGATCAAAAAGTGGCAGCATTGCAATCGCAGGGTCGCAAGGTAGCGATGGTTGGCGATGGCGTGAACGACGCGCCTGCCTTGACCCGGGCAGACGTGGGCATTGCCATTGGGGGCGGCACAGACGTGGCGATTGAATCGGCGGGGATTGTCCTGGTCAAGAGCAACCCGCTGGACGTGGTTAAGATTTTCGCCCTCAGCCGTGCGAGCTATCGCAAGATGATCCAAAATCTATGGTGGGCGGCTGGATATAATATCATTGCCTTACCGCTGGCGGCGGGGATTTTAGCTCCCTGGGGAATCCTGCTTTCACCAGCTGTCGGTGCGGCGCTCATGTCACTAAGCACAGTGGTTGTCGCAATTAATGCTCAGCTATTGCGGCGGAGCAGTTTGATGGCGTAACCGCTCTTTGAATTAGTGACAATAATTTCATGTGAGGGACTAAATAATTACGCCCGATCTATAAGTAATAAAGGCCTTGCTTTAATAAAGGAGCAGGGCCATTTGTATGTCTAAAGACCCATATTTTCCAAACAACCTATGGCCCATGCTACGTACGCAACATTCCCGCCAGTAGTATATTCCACAAGTTTCTAATAAGTGCTATGTGCAAAACTGTAACTATTTAATCGCAACGACACTGATTCAAAAGCACGCCAAGTGTCAAGAAAAATAAATTTGGGAGAGGAGATACTTATGTTTTATGTGGAGGCGAGATGATATCAGATTAGATTAGGACTTACGCATTTTAGGCTCTGGCTGGATTTGAAATCCAGCGATTTCTCATAAACACGGGGATTGCAAATCCCCTTCGAGCCTAAAAAACGCTTTTTTCTGCGTAAGTCCTATAGATAATACTCACTCAAAGAAGGGCTGATCTACTCATAAACGAAAAGAAACTTGTTCAAAAACAAGTTTCTTTTCGTTACCTTTTTTTAAAGATCTTCTGTCAATTAATTTTCAAGGTTATTTTTCACAAAACCAATTAACTCGTCTACTTCAACATACATCGTGCGCTCAGGATTATCTGGGGACCCATAATCCTTGACCCAAACGATCTTTCCATCTTTGTTTACCAAAACAAAGGTATGGCTCGGTTCACCATTATCAATCGCCCATTGCAATACATCATAATTGGCTGAAACCTGGAGGTCTGGATCAGAGAGAACTGGAATATCCGTAATGCCTAATGCAACCGATTCAGTAGCCAAATCTGCAACAGAGTCGCGGGCAATGCTGATAACCTGGACGTTTAACGCTTGGAATTCTGAACTGTTTTGCAAATCAACGATTTGCTTCATACAGGGTGGTCAGCCAACCGCCATATGAAAGAAAAGCAGAACTGGAGTTCCCGCATAATCTGATAAGGAGACCTGGTCTCCAATTGCATTATCCAAAGTAAAGGCAGGTGCAATTATTTGTGCCGTTGTGGATGCAGGGGCTTGTTGTGGGACACATGCAACAAGAATTACAAATGAAATAATGAGCAAAACTTGTCGCGCAATTTTTAATTTCATAGATGATCCTTTATTGATTTAATGATAGGAGTAGAAATATAACACAACGGAAAACCAAACCAAGCTTTATTAATGAAACTATTAGTTGGCTTCTACCCCTTGACATTGTGAGAATATGCGCTACTATATCTGCATATATGAACAAGTGTTCATATAAACGGATAATAATGGTGAAATTATGACTCTTTTAGACGAAGCTCAAGCCGGTCAGCTCGCAGAGTTTTTTAGCGCCCTGAGCGATCCCAGCCGGGTGCGGATAATTGGAGCCTTACTGGAGGGCGAGACCAATGTTGGTGCGCTGGCCGAAATAGTCGGGATTAGCGAATCGGCGGTCTCACATCAGTTGCGCACCCTGAGGCAGATGCGCCTGGTGCGGGCCAGACGTCAGGGACGCGAAATTTTTTATATATTGGATGATGCCCATGTTGCCGATATATTTCGTCGCAGCCTGGATCATATCAAACACGATTGAATTTATAATAATAGATTGGCAGGAAGATTGAAATGCCCGAGAAGACTGTAGAAATCGAAATCCCATTGCTTTTGCCTGAAATAGAAGGTGATCAGGACGATTGCCTGATCCGTTTGCAGGATGACTTGCGTCGGCGAAAAGGCATTTTACACGTTCACCTGGAAAATGAGATGGCCCCCTCTTGTATATGCGTACACTTCAACCCTAATCTGATCTCACTGAAAAATGTGCGGAGATTGGCCCAAAAAACAGGGTCAACGCTAACCAATCGTTACCGGCATGAGCAAATCCCTTTCGAAGGAATGGACAACGCTGATGAAGCCCCGGCCCTGCGACGTAAATTGGAGGGACTGCCAGGTATGGTCCATGCCAATGTCAATTATGCCGCTGGAATTGCTTTTGTAGCCTATGACACAAAGGTCTTATTGCCAGGCGCTATCGCAAAAACCATGCGGGCCATGAAAATAAAGCCCTTGGAATGGCCGCTGGCTGATGAAGATCCTGAAATTGATCGCGATCATGGTAGCGCTCCCGCTTTTTTGCCGCACTGGGCACAGGAACAGTGGACGCTGATCCTTGTTGGCATCGCCGGGCTTTTTCTCCTGTTCGGATGGGCAGGAACAGTATTTTTCAATTTCCCAGCGCAAACTGCCCTGATATTTTTCCTGTTATCCTATCTGAGTGGTGGTTATGATATTGCCACTCATGCCATTCCGGGTCTTATCAGGGGAAGGTTCGATACGGACGTGCTTATGCTTGCCGCCGCTATCGGAGCAGCGATTCTCGGCGAGTGGGCTGAGGGCGCTTTCCTTCTTTTCCTTTTCAGTCTGGGGCATGCCGGAGAGCATTATGCCCTTGATCGTGCCCGAAACGCAGTCAATTCTTTGGGAAAGCTGATGCCCAGGACTGCACAATTGAAAAAAGATGGACAGGTTGTCGAGCGTCTGGTTGGGCGACTGAAAGTAGGCGATGTGGTTCTCGTCCGCCCGGGTGATCGGATCCCGGTAGATGGGAAGATTCTCACCGGAGAAAGCGCTGTGGATCAGAGTCCGGTTACGGGGGAGAGCGTTCCGGTTTTCAAATCTGCAGGAGAGGATGTTTTTGCAGGCACGATCAATCAGGATGCTGCCCTGGAAGTGGAAGTCTCCCGTCTGGCTAAAGATAATACGCTTGCACGGGTGATGCAAATGGTGGTGGAAGCACAAAGCCAGCAAAGCCCGACCCAACAATTTACGGAGCAATTCACCGCCTGGTTTGTGCCCGCTGTATTGATTTTCGTTTTGCTGATTGTTGTCGTCCCACCGTTAACGGGCTGGATGACTTTGTCAGAGAGTTTTTATCGTGGGATGCTGTTACTGGTTGCAGCCTCACCCTGTGCGCTGGCGCTGGGAACGCCGGCTTCGATTTTGGCAGGTATTGCGCAGGCTGCAAGAAACGGAGTCCTGATCAAAGGCGGTGTCCATCTGGAAAATTTGGGTGCTTTGAAAGTGATCGCTTTTGACAAAACCGGCACGCTGACAGAAGGCAAATTCAGGCTGATAGATCTATTGCCATACGGCAATATTGAGGATGATGAATTATTGCGTGTAGCTGGAGCGGTTGAGCAAGGGTCCAATCATCCCCTTGCCCTGGCAATCGTTGAAGCTGCGCGAGAAAGAGATTTCTTATTGCCAACAGCCGATGGGTTTGTAAATCATGCTGGTCGTGGTGTGCAAGGCGATGTGGAGGGTCGTACGGTTCAAATTGGTTCTTTGCGTCTATTTAAGGAGATGAAAGATGTGAAATTGCCGAAGGAGATCCTCAACAGAGTGGCAGCTCTCGAAAGCGAGGGAAAAACCACGATGATCGTTCGCCGTGAGGGAACCTTCCTCGGCATCCTAACCCTGGCCGATACGCCGCGAACAGGTGTTAAGGAGGTTTTGGAATCCTTGCGAGATTTGGGCGTTAAGAAACTGGTCATGCTGACCGGAGATAATGATGATGTTGCAAAACGCATCGGTGGACTGGTTGGTGTCACAGATATTCGTGCTGAGCTATTGCCAGAGGATAAGCTGAATGCCATTCGTGATTTGCAAGAGCGATATGGTCAAATTGCCATGATCGGCGATGGCGTGAACGATGCCCCTGCCCTGGCGACCGCCACGGTTGGCATTGCGATGGGCGGGGCAGGAACAGCCGTGGCCCTGGAAACTGCAGATGTCGCATTAATGGCCGATGATCTGGCTAAATTGCCCTTCGCAGTCGGGCTTAGTCGTGCCAGTCGGACGATCATCCGTCAAAATTTAACGATCGCATTGGGAGTTATTGGACTCTTGATCCTGACCTCCGTAACAGGTTGGCTGGACTTAAGCTGGGCCGTTGTACTGCATGAGGGCAGTAGCATTCTGGTTGTGCTAAATGCATTAAGGATATTGGGCTATCAAAAATAAAATGTAGGTAATACAGAATTTCAATAATCCTTGTCCCAATGCTCTGCGTTCGGGTTCTGGAGACTACAAGAGACGCAGAGCATTACTGGTAGGAAAAGGGTGAAATACGCAAGACCTGATACAGTATATTGGCGAAAGTGTTCTTGCTGCCATTTGGAAAAAAATTAAAGAACAAATATAAACTAAGGAGCAATGATGAATGTTCAAATAGACCGCGATTATATTATTCAAAAAACAAAAGATATGGTTCAAATAAACTCGGTAAATCCCTCCTTATCTCCGGGCGGTAAGGGCGAGGCAGAAATTGGGACCTATGTGGCCGATGTTCTGAGTGACCTTGGATTGGATGTTAAGCTGTATAAACTCAAGCCTGATCGAGTGAATGTGGTCGGGATTTTGAAAGGTGTGGGGGAAGGACGTTCCCTCCTGCTCAATGCCCATCTGGATACTGTTGGCGTCGATGGGATGATCATCGATCCCTTTGGAGCAGAAATCAGGAATGGGCGTCTTTATGGACGAGGATCCCAGGATATGAAGGGCAGCCTCGCAGCGATGATGGGAGCAGCGAAAGCATTTGTAGACACGGGGATTGAATTAGCAGGAGATCTGATCATAACTGGTGTCGCGGATGAGGAATATGCCAGCATTGGCTCTGAAGACCTCGTCAGGCATGTATCTGCGGATGGGGCAATCGTCACAGAACCAACTGACCTTTCATTGTGCCGTGCTCATCGAGGTTTTATCTGGCATGAGGTTGAAACCTTTGGCAGGGCCGCCCACGGTAGTCGTTTCAAAGAAGGAGTCGATGCCAATATGCGCATGGGACGATTTTTAGCTCAGCTGGATAATCTGGAGCAGGAATTGCGAAATAGGCCAGCCCATCCCCTGGTAGGGCCGCCTTCGCTGCATGCCGCCCGTATTCGTGGAGGCCTGGAGATCAGCACTTACGCTGCTCATTGCCTGCTGGAAATCGAAAGGCGCACCAACCCCGGCGAAACAGAATCCCAGGCAACTGCCGAAATCCAATCCATTATTGATCGTTTGGAATCTGATGACCCGACCTTCAAAGCCTCGCTAAAAGCAACCTTTTGGCGGGAACCCTTTGAAGTTGGAGAGGAGGCGCTACTTGTAAAAATTCTGGAAGATTCCATGACCAATCAACTTGGAAGCAAGCCTGCCCACTCAGGTCAAACCTTCTGGACAGATGCGGCCCTTTTTGCGGCTGCGGGGATGGAAACTGCGCTGGTCGGTCCTGTTGGAAATGGCTTGCATTCTGAAGAAGAATGGGTCGATCTTCAGTCTGTAGTAGATTTGGCGCATATTTTGGCAGAAACGGCGATCAAATATTGCCGTTAAGCTCAGGAAAACACTGCGTTTCGATTGAAAGCCAAACGCGATGCGCCCCTTTAAAAATATTATCTTCTTTGAATAAAATATCACCCGCGTTTACGCGCGGGTGATATTTTATGTTTTAGTTAATGGTGGCAGGCCAAAAAGGAGGGCGGACGGTATCCCTAGATTTCGTCGAGCCAGTCATCCACATCTCCTCCATCATCATCTTCTAACTCAATATCTTCTAAATCGATATCGTCTATATCCAAATCATCTAGATCCAAATCATCGAGAGATTCGTCATCATCCCATTTCCCTTCCAAAAGGTCTCCCCCAGCAGGCGAATGGGTCGTGCAGCCCAAATCAGGATCAATCTCTACTGAGGGTGCCGTGCATAAATTATCGTCGAGAAAAAGGCAATCATGGTAGAGGCAGCGGATGCGAGGCATAGGAAACCTAGTCTTGTGAGCCTTCTTGTTTAAGGCGCATAATTGAGATTATAAATATGATGGTGATCACGATTGCAGAGAGAACACAATAAGGACACCAGGCGTGGATTACGAATTCTTCAAGATAAGACAGGTAGGCTGAGTAGATCACACCGATCAGGCTTATACCAAATAAAATCAGACTTCCATTTTCTTCGAGAAATGGCAGGCGCGGTTCCAGAACAAGAATGGCAATAATAAGCAGGAATGTTGCCAGGCCAAAAACCGCAACGGGAATACCGTAAAGCTCAGAGTAGCGACTGGTATTAACGGTGTAGCAATCTCCTATGCCTGGGGCGCAAAGAACTTCGTTATGAGATAACTTGACCCAGGTCAGGTAGGCGGCATCAAGGGCGCCAATAATGGCGGCTGCCAGAGCGATAATGCTAAGTTTTTTCATTTATAAACCTTAATCCATATTTTTTATATTAGACTTCTTACAAAAGTCTTTTTCCACTATGCTCCCTGCGCCATCCTCGGCGCAGGCTCTCCTATTACCACCGCCGAGGACGGCGGCTAAAGCACTGATGCAAGATGTCTATTCTAATCCAAAAACCAGGCATCCACCTGAGCACCTTTTTTCAAAGATTTTACCCCCACTGGGATGATGAGTAAAGCGTTCGCCTGCACCATCGAGAATAGATTTCCGGAGCCTTGATGTCCGGTAAGTTGCGCGTAAAGCTGATTGTCTTTGCGGTCGATGAAGGCGCGGAGGTAACTTTCTCTTCCATCCGATTGGATTGGTTCAAGCAGTTTTACCCGCACACGATCCCGGGTTTGCCTGTTCTCGCTAGAGTGCTCGCTGCGCCCAAGCATCTTCTCAATCACGGGGCGTACAAAAACCATAAAGCCAATGAACGCCGAGACAGGATTTCCTGCCAAGCCAATAAAGGGGATCTCCTTATAATTTCCAAAAGTAAGCGGTTTGCCGGGGCGCATATTGATACGCCAAAAATTCAATATGCCCTCTTCTTCGATCACAGCCTTGATGAAGTCGAAGGAGCCCATACTGACCCCGGCAGAAGAGAGAATCAGATCCGTATCTTTTGCCTTGTCCAGGGCAGCTTTTACCGATTTTGGTGTATCTGCTGCTACACCTAGTGATATGATCTCGCACCCTGCTGATTCAAGCATTGCGCCGAGTGTGTAGGAATTAACATCGTAAATTTTCCCATCAGTCAGCGGTGTTCCTATCGGCGTTAATTCATCTCCGCTGGAGAGCAGGGCAATCCGCGGTTTGCGATAAACGGGGACCTGGGCAACACCCAGCATGGCGAGCATGCCTAAATCCTGGGCACGTAAACGCTGACCAGCAAAAAGGATCCCCGCTCCGTTGCGGATATCGTTGCCTCGTTTACGAATATTGGCGCCAAGCCTCGGCGCCTTGAAAATTTTTACATTTTCAGGAAGAGGGGTTCCAGGGGCGCGATCGTTGAAATCTGTCTCTTCGACGGGAACAACAGCATCAGCGCCCGGTGGCAGGGGAGCACCCGTCATGATACGTGCGGCCTGCCCATTGTGGATTTCTTTGGTGGGCATCTTCCCTGCGGGGATATCGTCCACGACCTGCAAGGTGATTGGCGTGGCCTCGCCAGCCTGGGTCGCATCTGAGGCGAGCAGGGCAAATCCATCCATGGATGAATTGTCAAAAAGAGGCAGGTCTGTTGTCGCCCGAATATCCTCCGCGAGAACGCGCCCGACTGAATCCCTGAGAGGAACCAGGACGCTTGGGAGAGGTTGGAATGGAGCAAGGATGCGTTCAAGCGCATCGTGAACGTATATAAGTGTCATTTTATATCTCTAGCCAGGCAATTGCCGTTGAGCTTCCAGCACATTGGGCAGATTTTCGACGCGCGTCAGTAATCGGCTAAGTTGATTAATATCACTGACTTCAATGACCAATTGAATATCGGCAATTCCTTTGACAACTTTGACATTTGCATCGATCATATTTATTCCATCGTTGGAAAGAATATAGGAAACATCGCCGAAAAGGCCACTGCGATCAAAGGCTGTGATGCGAATAGGAACGGGGTAAGTGCGCGCAAGAGAACCCCAATTAACCTGCACCAAACGTTCTTGTTCGGTAGTGCGGAGGATATTAGGGCAATCACTGCGATGGATGCTGGCGCCTCGTCCACGCGTGATATAGCCGACGATCTCATCTCCCGGGGTTGGATTGCAGCATTTTGCCACATTGGTAAGGAGACCTTTCAGCCCAACGACATTGATCGCATTCGTGGCTTCGGCTCCGCTGTCAGGAGCGGATGGGAGAAGGGTCTCAGCTTGCTGTTCTTCATTTGAAAGTTGGGTAACAACCGAATTGACGGACAGATCGCCAATACCCAGGGCTAGAGATAGATCCTCTGTGCTTTGATAACCCATCCGTCTAGCCAGGTTTTCGAAATTTGTTTTTTCTTTGATACCGATTCTTTGCAGTTCTTTTTCAAGGAGGGTTCGTCCCTGAGCAATATTTTGCGCTTGGTCTTGTTTGCGAAACCAGACACGCATTTTCGATTTCGCACGTTGAGTTTTTACCAGCCCCAGGTTCGTATTTAGCCAGTCTCGGCTGGGGCCTCCGCGTTTTGCCGTCAGGATATGAACTTGTTCACCAGTTTCCAGTTCATGACTAAGCGAGACAAGTTTTCCATTTACCTTTGCACCGCGGCAGCGATGTCCCACGTCTGTGTGGATATGGTAGGCAAAGTCAATCGGTGTTGAGCCGGCTGGCAGGTCGATAATATCCCCATTTGGAGTAAAGATATAGACGCGATCCTGGAAGACATCCGTTTTCATACTTTCAACGAATTCTGTGGCATCATCCACATCCTGATCCCACTCCATCATTCGACGGAGATTGTCAATGCGCTCATTATATAAATCGTTTCTCCCTCCATCTTCTTTATACCGCCAATGGGCTGCGATACCAAACTCTGCGCTTTCGTGCATTTCTGGAGTACGGATCTGTATTTCCAGTGGTTTTCCATCATCGTGGATGACGGCTGTATGCAGTGATTGGTAGAAATTGTCTTTTGGGGCGGCAATATAATCGTCAAATTCGTTGGGCAATGGGCGCCAGCGAGTGTGGATCAAGCCTAGGGCAGAGTAACAATCCGGAACATCATTGACAATGATCCTGATGGCACGCACATCCCGCACCATCTCAAAAGGTTTGTTTTTTTTCATCATCTTGCGATAGATGGAATATATATGTTTCGGACGCCCTGTGACTTTGGATTGAATTCCCTCCCGGGTGAGCATTTTTTCCAGCTCGATCAGCATAAATTGGATCTGTTTTTCACGCCCCTCACGGCGAGCATCAAGATGTGATGCGATCTCTTTATATTTCTCAGGATTTGTATTCCGAAATCCGAGATCTTCCAACTCCCATTTGATTTGCCAGATACCCAGCCGATTGGCTAGGGGAGCAAAAATATCTAGCGTTTGTTGTGCGATCCGCTTGCGTTTGTGTTCAGGCATAAATCTCAGTGTACGCATATTATGGAGACGATCAGCAAGTTTGATCAGAACTATGCGAACATCATTTCCCATCGCAAGAAAGGTCTTTCGCAAGGTTTCAGAGACCAGGTCGGGACTACGACCCATCAGGGCAGGTTTATTGTAGCGTTCTTCTTCTGCTTCATTTTCCTGCTGGCGCAGCTCTCCAGTTTCGCTGGCTTTGAGGATCTCTGCGTGTTGATTATCCTTGGAGACGCGCGGTAAATTGGTTAATTTTGTGACCCCATCTACCAAATTTGTGATTTCTCCGCCAAAATCACTTTGCAGATCTTCTAATGTGATTTTGGTATCCTCTACTGTGTCGTGTAGAAGGCCTGCAGCTATGACGGCTGTCGGAACCTGTAGTTCTGCCAGTATAGAAGCCACAGC
Organism: Candidatus Desulfolinea nitratireducens; assembly: GCA_014382535.1. Lineage (GTDB taxonomy): Bacteria > Chloroflexota > Anaerolineae > Anaerolineales > Villigracilaceae > Desulfolinea > Desulfolinea nitratireducens. The sequence continues at coordinate 24,650 of JACNJN010000130.1, forward strand.
AAGGCAATGGGTGACATAAGGCTCCCCTGAAGCCCGTTTTTGCCCACGGTGGGCTTTTTCAGCAACCCTATAGGCGCGTTGAACCAGCTCTCTGTCTGCCAGGCTATTTTTTTCAGGGAGTTGGGCAAGCAGCCCATCGATGGTAATTGCAACGGTTGAACTTTTCATATAATCCTATTTTAGCTCATGCTGTGAAGTTGTCAAACAACGCTTTGACATCCATGCCCTCTCATGCTAAACTAGCCACGTTCATTGTGGCGCTCTCGGAAGAGAGCGCCTTTTTCGGGCAAGTTACCAAACAGGAATATGTGATGAGAACAGTATTCTGGGATTACGAAACTAACGAAACAAAAATGATTGACCAGCGTCTGTTGCCAGAGGCTTATGAGATCGTCTCCTTTCAGCGTTATGCAGACGTGGGAACAGCAATTACCGATATGGTCATTCGTGGCGCACCGGCAATTGGCGCTGCCGCAGGATTTGGGATGGCATTGGCAGCACAGGAATCCAGAGCAAGTGACCTTGTCTCGTTACGTGCGGATCTTCAATCTGCTGCCGATATTTTACGTGTTGCCCGCCCCACGGCAGTCAACCTCGCCTGGGCTCTCGACAGAATCTTGGGCGTTGCGAATTCATTTGAAGGCAGCACGGATGATCTGAGAGAGGCCATGTTAAAAGAAGCCCAGCTCATCGCCGACGAAGATGTTGAAATTAACAAACGGATGGCTGAATATGGCGCGGCGCTGATCGAGGATGGTGATACGATCATTCATCATTGCAATACTGGCTCCCTTGCCACGGTTGACTGGGGGACAGCTCTGGGTGTGATCCATACCGCGCATGAACAGGGCAAAAATATCCATGTGTTGGTTGATGAGACTCGACCACGTTTGCAGGGCGCGCGCCTGACAGCCTGGGAGTTAAAAGAATACGGCATCCCATTTGATATTATCAGCGATAATATGGCGGGGCATTTCCTCTACACTGGTCAGGTCCAGCGGGTTGTTTTTGGCTCAGATCGAACAGCGGCAAACGGAGATGTGGTCAATAAAATCGGAACGTATATGCTTTCACTAGCTGCAAAAGACAATGATGTACCAGCATATGCAGTTGTTCCTACCTCAACGATTGATTTATCATTGGCTCATGGTGGTTTGATCCCCATCGAAGAGCGTGGGCAGGAAGAAGTTCTTAGTCTTGAGTTACTGGGGCGAAAAGCATCACCTGTTGGTTCAACGGCACGCAATATTGCTTTCGATGTCACACCGCATCGATTGGTAACGGCTATCGTGACTGAAAACGGGGTCGTTTATCCGCCCTTTGATTTGAATTTGAAGAAAGTGGTTGAAAACAAATGATGGATATTTTACTTACTGGCTCTGTGGCCTACGATTACTTGATGACCTTCCCGGGTAAATTTGAAGAACAGATTCTCCCCGAACGTCTCTCCTCGATCAGCCTCTCCTTTTTAGTGGATTCGATGACCCGTCAACGTGGTGGTGTTGCCCCAAATATCGCTTATACCCTGGCTTTGCTGGGTAAAAAACCGCGTTTGATGGCGACTGTAGGCGAGGATTTTGGTGACTACCGAACCTGGCTTGACGCTCAGGGAGTGGACACAAAATCTGCACAGGTCGTGCCAGGAGTTTTTACTGCATCCTTCTTTGCAACCACTGATCAAACCAGTGCACAGATTGCCAGTTTTTATCCGGGCGCTATGGCCCACGCAGCGGAACAATCCCTTAAAGATATCACGCCAAAGCCTGATCTGGTCGTTGTCTCCCCCAACGATCCGGCAGCGATGAAAAACTTCGCTGCCGAGTGCCGTGAACTGGATATTCCCTATCTCTACGACCCAAGCCAGCAATTGCTGCGTCTCGAGGGAGATGAGATCGCCCGCGACATGCAGGGGGCGCACTTCCTTTTTGTGAATGATTACGAATTTGGCCTGATCTCGAAAAAAACCGGGTTGGATTTGGATGGGATGCTTGAACAGGTTAAGATCATCATTGTCACGCGTGGTAAAGATGGCGCGGATGTTTATGCCGATGGGAATGAATATCATATCCCGACCGTCCCTGAACAGGAGATCGTTGATCCGACAGGGGTGGGCGATGCCTTCCGTGGCGGATTTTTAGCCGCCTATGCTCATGGCTGGGATTGGGAACTCTGTGGTCAGATTGGTTCCCTGGCAGCCGTCTATGTGCTGGAGCAAAATGGCACCCAAAATCATAGCTATTCACGGGAAGAATTTGTAACCCGGTTTAGACAGCATTTTGATGATGCTGGTAAACTTGATATACTTTTGTATTAATTATTTATTTTTAAATAACTAGAAAACAACTAGTAAGGAGTAATAATGACTGAATACGATATTAAAGATCTGAGTCTCGCAGAGGGCGGCCGTCGCCGCATCGATTGGGCAGAGCGCGAGATGCCTGTTTTGCGCCAAATCAAGGAACGTTTTACGAAGGAAAAACCTTTTAAGGGAATTCGCATGTCGGCTTGTTTGCACGTCACCACCGAGACCGCCAATTTAATGGCCACTCTGCAGGCGGGCGGGGCAGATGTGGTGATAACGGCATCAAACCCCTTGTCCACGCAGGATGACGTAGCTGCTGCCCTTGTCAATCAATATGAGATCCCGGTTTTCGCCATCAAAGGCGAAAGCAACGCGACTTACTACAAACATCTGACCGCTGCCCTTGACCACAAACCCCATATCACTATGGATGATGGCGCAGATTTGGTTTCTGTGATCCACAAGGATCGCCGTGAACTGCTCGATGGCATTATCGGCAGCACCGAGGAGACAACCACTGGCGTGATCCGCTTGAAGGCTATGTCCGCCGACGGTGCGCTGGAATTCCCTGTGATCGCAGTCAATGATGCGCTAACGAAACATCTCTTTGACAATCGCTATGGAACCGGTCAATCGACAATTGACGGCATCTTTCGTGCGACCAACGTGCTAATTGCAGGTAAAACATTTGTCGTGGCTGGGTATGGTTGGTGCGCCCGCGGCCTTGCCATGCGTGCAGCAGGTATGGGTGCGAACGTGATCGTGACAGAAATTGATCCAATGAAAGCCCTCGAAGCTGTTATGGATGGATACCGCGTTATGCCGATGATCGAAGCTGCCCCCATTGGTGACTTCTTTGTCACCCTGACAGGCGACATAAATGTGATCGACAAACACCACTTTGAAGTGATGAAAGATGGCGCCATTGTTGCCAATTCTGGCCACTTCAATGTTGAGATCAATATTCCATCCTTGGCTGAGATGGCTGTAGGTGACCCAACCTTGGTACGTCCCTTTGTTGAACAATACGATCTGCCCGATGGCCGCCGCATCCATATCTTGGGTGAAGGTCGCCTGATCAATCTGGCTGCTGCTGAGGGGCATCCCGCCTCGGTGATGGATATGTCTTTCGCCAACCAGGCGCTCTCAGCTGAATATATGGTCAAGAACGCCAAGACCATGGAAGCGAAGGTTTATTCCGTGCCGGAAGATATTGACAACGAAATTGCCCGTCTGAAACTGGAAGCAATGGGCGTTGGTATCGATATTCTGACCGCAGAGCAGATCAAGTACCTGAACTCCTGGGAAGAGGGCACTTAAGCCAGCAAAGATTATTGGTAATTTAAAAGGGCGGACAATTGTCCGCCCTTTTTTGATAGAATATGACGATGGATATTCGCCCTGTATTCGAATTGACTGATGAAGTCTATGACGCATTTTTGCGATTAATTCCCCAACTCTCGTCGGTTGGTGTTCCCACCCGGGATGAATTGTCGGAGTTGATTGTAGCGGATGCGACTACCCTCCTTGTGGCCCGTCAGGATGGCGGAGGCAAGCCGATCATCGGAGCGCTGACTCTGGTTTGCTTCCGTGTCCCAACCGGATTACGTGCCCATATCGAGGATGTCATTGTGGACGAATCTGCGCGAGGGCAGGGTGTTGGTGAGGCGTTGATGCGGGAAGGTCTCCGTTTGGCGGCAGAGTACGGCGCGAAGGGGATGATGCTCACATCCAACCCGCGACGTGTGGCAGCGAATAAGCTTTATCAGAAAATGGGATTTAAAGAATGGGAAACAAATCTCTATTTCTATGAATTTTAGGTGAAGCGAAGATATTTTTCTGTTGCCTTTTCAAGATCTGCATAATAGCCGCGATAGGATTCGGGCAGCAATTTGGCCATTTGATACATCATCTCATCGACCATTTTTTGTCTCACCTCGCTGGTGACTCGCTCTCCTTGGCTTTCGAGGAAAAAAGGTTTTCCCACCCGGATATGAAAATCAGTTCGTCTTAATCGTTTTATGTTTTCAGGAAATGCCTCTCCACCCCAATGAGCAACAGGTTGCAGTGGTGCCTTACTGCGCAGTGCAATCGGCACGATACCGGGGAGGGCGCGATTTAACTGACCACCCCGACTGCGGGTACCTTCGGGAGAAATTCCAAAAATATAGCCTTCTTTGAGCATCGATAAAGATTTCCGAATTGCGGTCATATCTGCTTCGCCACGTCTCACCGGGATCAGTTTCCAAACATTGAAAAGCCAATAAAAAAGAGGGTTATCCCAAGATTCAGCTTTTGCCATTGCGGTAATTGGTCTGGGCTGGAGATGGGAAAATATAAGAGGAACTTCCAGTGAATTAATATGATTGGCGAAAAGAATTAGCGGTCCAGTGCGGGAAACTTTATCCAGATCAGCCTTGTCTATGCGGCAAATGATGGCGGTGCCGATTTCAATCAATTTGCTGATTATGCGGTATTGCCTGCCCAACCGGATCATATTTTTAACCGATTATTTCCAGTGAGAGAGGGAGGATTTCAATGGTGGCTTTTTTGCTGGCAGAGCAAATAATCTCCCCATCAGTGTGGATGGGCATTGACCCCTTAAGCACATTGACCTGGAGTTTGTTTGTGCGCTTCATCTGCACCTCTGGTTCGTTAAACTGTGTTCCCTGTACAAAACGGGGAAGCAAAGTAAGCATACGGGGACGACTGACCTCTTCTGCAATGCATAGATCAAAAAGCCCATCGTCGATAAAGGCCTCCGGTGCTGTCATAAATCCGCCGCCTATCCGACGACCATTCATTACTGAAATCAGTAAGGTGGGCATCTCTATAGTTTCTCCGTCCATGATGATTTGCAGGGTGGGAGCTTGATAATATAGGAAGATGTTTTGCAGGGCTGCTATCAGATAAGCCAGAAATCCGCGCGGCCATTTGATTTTCTCGGCAAGAATGCCGCCCGCTGCGTCAAAGCCGATACCGAGGCCATTTGCAAAATACCGACCTTCAGGAAGATCATCTGTGACGATGTGACCCATATCAATTTTACGACGTGTGCTTTTTGCAATCAGTTTACAGGCTGTTTCAATATTCTGTTCCTGTTCTAATCCATAAGCGAGATCGTTGCCTGTACCAATACTGATAATGCCCAGTGCAGGCCGGGAACTGCTATCGGGGTAGGAGAGCATAATTCCATTGAGCACCTCGTTGATCGTTCCATCCCCGCCTACTGCAACGACAATATCGTAGCCCTCGCGGGCAGCTTGTTCAGCTAATTTGATGGCATGCCCCGGCTCATTCGTCTGAACCAACTGAAAATCGAGGGCGTAACTGCGCAGGGTTTCCTCGATCAAGGGAATCTTTTCGGCGCTCTTTCCGCGTCCACTGGCGGGATTGGCAATAACAAAATATTTCATGCAGTCACAAATTCCAGTCCTTGATGAATAATCTCTATTTCCAATTGCTGGCCCTCATAGCAAAGGGTTTCGCCATCACAATGAGCGGGCAGGGTGCCTTTGGTTGCTTTGGCTATTATATTTTTCGTCCGGCCGGTTGTGATCTCTGGCTCGTTAGCCTGGGTACCTTTCAGGAAGAGGCCGATCAACTGGAAAATGCGCAGCTTGGGTGCTTCATTGACAATGCAGAGATCCAGTTCTCCATCGCTGGGAGAGCTCTCAGGAGTCATATAAAAGCCGCCTCCCATCCGCTTTCCGTTCATGATAGAGATCATCAGCGAAGGTTTTGTGAGCGTCTCTCCGTTGTAGGTGATATCCACGATAGGGGCTTTATAGTATAAAAATACAGTTTGCAAGGCTGCAATAAGATATGCCAGCAAGCCGCGGGCCCAGGTGATTTTCTCTGCCTGAAAGCCGACCGCTGCATCAAAACCGATGCCGACCCCATTGCCAAAATAGCGACCTTCAGGATAGTCGCCACCCTTAACAAGCCCAATATCAGCAACCAATCGCTTGTTCTGGGCCAATGCAAGGCAGGTCTCGTTGAGATTGTCAGGGATGCCCATGCCGTAGGCCAGGTCATTGCCTGTCCCAACGGGGATGATGCCCAAAGCGGTTTGATCAAAACCGGCCGTACGGGCGCGCATCAAGCCATTCAGCGCCTCGTTGGCTGTCCCATCTCCGCTGGCCGTGACGACAACATCGTAGCCATCTTGGGCAGCCTGCTCGGCGATCTCTGCTGCGTGCCAGGGGCGCTCTGTGCGCACCAGATCATAATCCAGATGATTGGCTTTTAAAGCATCTTCAATAGATGGGACTGCTTTTTCAGCGTAGCCCCTCCCTGAAATGGGATTTACAATGACTAAATATTTCATGGATCCTCCTGTCTAAACTCCAGCGAGTTTATCATAAAGTAGATGGTTTTGGAAAAAGATCAGCAGTAGAAATCATCCTTTTTGCTTAATAAAATTACATTTTGATTAATTTTCAATCAAGGAGGATTCTGGTCTTGTGTGATTCTTTGTTTTCCAATGAGAAGAATTGTCATTCCAAGGAGTAAACTATATGGGAATGAGAAATATAAAAAAGGAATTGATTTTGTGAAGATCAATAAAAACGAGATCGCCAAGAGGACAAACGATACTTTTTCTTGTCTGAGAGAAAGTTTTCTGGAAACCAGGATCAGCATAAGGGGAAAAAATAACAGACTTAGATCATGGTAATGAAGATGGGGTGCAAAAAATAAGCTGAATATGACTGAGAGACCCAAAAGGGAACTGGTTTCTTTGGCAGTAAATGTCCAGAAAAAAAATAAAACAACGATTGAAATAAAATATAAAACCCAGCCAATAGTTTGAATAAGGCTTGGATCCAAGAAAGAAAAAGTCCGTGACATTAAGCCGATCAGGTTAATCATGGAGGCTTCTTTCATGCCATACCAGGTTCCCTCTCCGCTGATCGTTAAAATGCGGATAAAATCCTGAGTACCTTCAATCCCAAGAATACCAAAACTCAGCAAAGCCAGCGCGGCACCCAATCCAACAAAATAGCTAAATGCCTTTTTGTTTTTGATCATAAC
>JACNJN010000199.1 GCA_014382535.1 Candidatus Desulfolinea nitratireducens
CCCGGGCTGCTCTACAGATGCTTGTAGAAAATAATTGACATCGTGACAAAACCTATCTCCTTTCATACCCAGGAATGTACGAACGAAAGTTGTAAGTTCCGCTTTCCCCTCATGGGAGGAGAGCGGGCAATTGATGCTTGTCCAAGTTGCGGCGCGCCGATCAGGATGATAGATTCTGCGTATCAACGGCACTCGGTGGGGAAGGGCAACCTCACCCCACGCCCTGTCGAGATAGTTGCCTTCCTGGATAATGTCCGCAGCCTGTATAATGTCGGGTCCATCTTTCGGACAGCCGAAGCCGTCGGGATCAGCCAGATCCATCTTTGCGGGATGACCCCCACACCTGATAACCCTCGTCTCGCAAAAACAGCCATCGGCGCAGAGCAGATGATTCCGTGGCATTATCATAAAAATGGAGTAGTGGCGGCCAAAAAGCTACAAGATCAGGGCATTGGTTTATGGGCGATTGAAGGGGGAGAAGTGGCTACCCCGCTTTTCGAAACGGAGGCGCCTCAGGATGATCAGCGGATAGCATTGGTGATTGGAAACGAGCTTGCCGGGGTTGATCCGGGGATTTTAGCGATCTGCGAGCGGATCTTATATATCCCCATGGGAGGCCGCAAAGAATCGCTCAACATAACCGTCGCCTTTGGGATCGCTGCTTATTTTCTGCGTTATCCAAACTAAACCCGATTTCCGCTCTCTTTTAGAAACCAGGGTTTTCCTCCCGTAAAAGGGGTGAGTTAGAGGGGGGTTTAAATATCTTCTTTATTCCAACCTTGCGAGAGTTGTTTTTTTACGGAGCATATTTTTAATTCAACTCTCGCAAGGTTTTTATTATTTTTTAACCCACCCCAGGCTGATCCGCCCGCGCTCGGCCTCGATCTTCAGGATCTCCACTTCAAGGATATCGCCCACCTTCAGCACCGTCCCAAAGGGAATCTTGGATTTGTGCAGAAGTCCATCCTGCTTGAGACCAATATCGACAAAGGCACCGAAGTCAACGACATTCCGCACGGTCCCATGTAGACTCATCCCGGTTGCCAGATCATCCACTTTCAAAACATCTGAACGCAGGATGGGTGTAGGGGTGTTTGTACGCGGATCACGTCCGGGGCGGACAAGCTGCTCAAGAATATCCTTCAGGGTCGGCAGGCCACAATTCAACTCGGCGGCCAGATCTTCGAGGGAGGTTTTGGCGGTCAGCGCCTCGAGGGCCGGGATCCTTTCTTCGATGGCGGAAGCAGGCTTGAGCCCGGCGCGACCCAAAATTGCCTCCGCTATGGGATAGGATTCCGGATGAATGGCAGATTCGTCCAAAGGGTTGGTCCCGTTCCGAATCCTCATAAACCCGGCGCTTTGCTCGTAGGCTTTTGGACCAAGACCGGAAACCTTATTCAATTCCTTGCGTGATTTGAATACACCGCTGAGGTCACGATGGGCAACGATACTTTCCGCAAGTTTTGGACCAACTCCAGCTACGCGGGTGAGTAAAGCCGGGCTGGCAGTGTTGAGATCAACCCCAACCTGGTTGACAACCGATTCGACCACCCCATCAAGGGCATGGTTGAGGGCGCCTTGATTGACGTCATGCTGATACATGCCTACGCCAATCGATTTGGGATCGATCTTGACCAGCTCGGCCAACGGATCCTGGGCCCGGCGCGCAATCGAGACTGCCCCACGGATGGAAACATCCAGATCGGGGAATTCCTTTCGGGCAAGCGCGGAGGCGCTATACACAGAGGCTCCGGCTTCGCTGACGATCAGATATTTGATCGCCGGGGCATCGCGGGTCAGCTCTGCGACAAGTTTCTCTGTTTCTCGGGAGGCGGTCCCATTGCCAATGGTGACAAGCGAAACATGATGGCGGTTGACCATCTCTTCGAGGGTATCAACCGCCTCAGCCCATTTCTTTTGCGGGGCATGCGGATAAATCGTGCCGGTATCCAGCAATTTGCCGGTCGGATCGACAACTGCGACCTTGCTGCCTGAGCGATAACCGGGGTCGATCCCCAGCACCGTATGTCCAGCCAGGGGCGGCTGACCAAGCAACGCGCGCAGATTGGTCGCAAAAACCTGAATGGCATGACCATCCGATTTTTCGCTCAAGGTGCGGCGCACATCCCGCTCGATGGAGGGCAGGAGCAGTCGGGCAGCGGCATCGTGAATGGCTTCCTCGAGTTGATCAGCATAGGGGCTGAGAATATCCTCTTCAAATTCGGCCTGAACAGCCTGGAGCCAGTCATTCTCATTTATATGGACGTTTACATTCAGCACTCCTGCTGATTCGCCGCGTCCGAGGGCCAGGATCTGATGCGGTTGCAGGCGATCTACACGCCCCTGAAATTCATAATAAGACTCGTAGACGCGTTTTTCATCCACAGCTTTTTCAATTTTCTCAGCAGTCAGGGTGGCGAATTTGAGCGCTTTTTCGCGGGTTACCGAACGGATGTTTGCATTATCGCTGATATTTTCGGCAATGATATCGCGTGCGCCTTGCAGGGCCTCTTCAACAGTTTGGATATCCTCATTCAAAAAGGGCGCGGCGGCTTCTTCAGGGGAGCCTTCCAGACTTTGCCGGGTGATAATCTCTGCCAGGGATTCGAGGCCCTTTTCTCGGGCTGCCATGGCGCGCGTACGGCGTTTGCGTTTATAGGGGGCATACAGGTCCTCGAGGGCAGTGATCGTCTCCGCAGACTCAATCGCGGCCTTGAGTTCATCGGTGAGCTTATCCTGCTCCTGGATGGATTTCAAAATGCTGGCCCGACGATCATCCATCGTGCGCAGGCGGACGATCTCATCGGCCACCATGCGGACCTGTTCATCGTCGAGTGAGCCGGTCATTTCCTTGCGGTAACGGGCAATAAAGGGAACGGTGTTGCCTTCGTCCAACAGGCGGACAGTTGCCTCCACCTGGGAAGGCTTGGCATTGATTAGTGAGGCGATCTTTTGTGAATGAGTCATGGGTGAGATTCTACCAAATATTCCCTCTTTTGGACTGGGGAAATTTGAAATTGCCACAATTTTCTTGTTAAAATAGTAGTCCCTCCCCTGCACGCGGGGGAGGTTAGGTGGGGGCTTTTGCGTCCCCCCCCTCTAACTCCCCCCGTACACGGGGGGAGAACTTTGCGTACCAACAGATAATTACAGAAACCGGAAATAGGACCGGAACGCCCGCGACCTTTGGTTTGCTGTGCATTTAAAAGAATATTTTCCACCCTCGAGGACGATGTGCAACGCATCTGTCAGATGCAATGCACATCTCGTTTTTTTATCCTTTTAAACCAAATGACCACCTGCTTCAGCCTGGTTCAGCACCTCGAGAATGGTTTCCACCAAAGATCGGGCTGCCTGTTCCGATAGTTCCACCGCCACCCGTGCGCCCGGACCGAGGGCCTCGTTCACAAAGTCGATATTCAAGGCGTGTTCATCCGGGACATGGAAAGGATGATCATAGGAAACGTTAGCCTGGTTCACAGAAAACCAGCCTTCCCTGCCTTTGCCGCTCCCCGCAATACTGACCTGCTTCGAAATCATCGTGCACATATTCTCTCTCCGATTTATTAATTAATTTGATCATGAACCTCCCGCAGGTTTGGGAACCTGCGGGAGGTTTTATTAGATAAATTTAGTTTTTTAAATATTTCTCCAGGAAGGCGAAGGTCTTCTCCCAGCCATCCACAGCCTGCTGTTGGCGATAGTTTGGGCGATGATGATAAAAGAAACCATGGCCTGCATCCGGGTACATATGGAAGTCATAATTCTTGCCATGCTTTTTGAGTTCTGCCTCGTGTTGGGCTACCTGCTCTGGCGTGGGGCTGCTGTCTTCCTCACCGAAGAGACCCAAAATTGGGCAGGAGAGGTCTTTGGTGTAATCAATCGGTGCAACGGGGAAGTTTTCATTTAAATCCTCTTCAGCCATCACAACCCGCCCACCCCAGCAATCGACAAGGGCATCAAAACCCTGTACGCGGCAGGCGGCCAGATAAGCATGACGGCCACCCGAGCAGGTCCCAAAGACACCAACCTTGCCATTGCTGTTGGGCAATGAGCGCAGATAAAGCATCGCCCCTTCAATATCACCGACAGCCTTGTCATCCGGGATCCCGCCAGCGCCACGTACTTTGGCAGCTACATCTTCAGGAGTTCCATGACCGGATCGGAAATAGAGATTGGGAGAGATGGCGGCATAACCATACTGAGCAAACTTCCGGGTGGCCTCCCGATACCATTCATCCCAGCCGGGCATATGGTGGATGATCACCATCCCGGGGAAGGGACCCTCTCCGGTAGGGCGGGCAAAATAAGCATTGATCAACTCTCCATTTGCCCCGGGCATTGTGACCGTTTCTGCCAGCATCCCTTCGTACATATCTGTGGTAAAGGTCATTTCTCTCTCCTGTCTGTTTAGCGAAATCTGATATAAATAGTCTAAATCATGAGAGTAGAGATGTCAATTGATTAAGTTGGATACCGCATCAGAGAAGGTTTTCTGAGCCTTTAGAAAGAACAGACAAAGAATCACTAGCCGATAACCCCCAAGTCAGGTCTCTTACCGGGTTTCACCATGGTGTTTTATATGTTTCACCATGGTGTTTAATTCATCAAGTCAGGAGTCATTCACGCATCAGTCTTGATATATTCGATATCTTGTAACATCTTTCTGACCAGCTTTCCGGGTCGAAAGCGCAGGCGGCTGCGCTTGATCCTGGAGGCGTTCACCATTTTCGGTGCAGGCGAGCCTTCCGCCTGAACACTTAAGTGGAAGCTGCCAAACTCGCCCAGGCGGACGATATTGCCTTCGGCCAGGAATTGTGGGATTGTTTGCAACATACCTTCGATGGCTCCCATCATATCCGCCTGGCTGACAGTCGAAATGGTAGCAATCCTGTTTGCAATATCACGCTGATCGACCTCCCCGCTCGCTTTCAGGCGAGGGTAGTAACTGACCGGGTCATTCGGTCTGGAGGGAATTTTATACGGGACGATAATATATTTGACAGGCATCTTGAGCGACCTCCTATTTATTGAGAATATCTGGACTCGAATTTAGCTAATAAACTCTCCACATAACGTGATTTGAACTGCTCGCTTGCCATGGCGCGTTTGAGCGGTGGCAGGCGCAGGATCACACCAAGGACGGCAGCCAACACGCGGCCGGTTGTCAAAGATCAGGTTTTGCAAATTACTGCTTTATATGATGTTTTCTAACTGTTTGATAAGCTCTGGCAAATCAGATTGAATGATCAACCACATGATATCGAAGTCAATCGCATCATACCCGTGGATCAGGCGGTTTCGCAAACTGACGATTTGTCCCCATGCGATTTCAGGATGTTCCATTTGAAACTCAACCGGAATACGGTTAGCAGCTTCCCCGATAATTTCTAACAATCTTGCTTGTGCGAGGTTGAACGTTCTATTGTCATCCAAATCCTGCCGTGACTTTTCCTGCGCCAAGTCAACAGACTCACGGGCATAGTCGCGCATATGCCGCAAAGCAATTAAGGGATCATGTCGCGACATATTCCACCCTGGCTTCGCGGTTTACTTCCTCCCGAAAATACTTGCTGATAAACCCCGATGTGTTCAGGTCCACTTTGTGCCCGAGAATTTCAGACAGTTCCTCTTGCATGCTGAAAAAAGCCAGTCCGGGCGTGTGACCGGGCTTGAACTCAACCAGCACGTCAATGTCACTGGTTGGCCCGAAGTCATCTCGCAAAACGGATCCAAAAAACGCCAGCTTGCGGATGTGATAACGTTGGCAAAATCCGGCAATTTTTTTGCGAGGAACCTTTATCTTCAACTTGTTCATAGGTCCATTATAGCAAATAATCTATCTGGACCCAAATCTTGTGATCAAGTTCTCCACATAACGTGATTTGAACTGCTCGCTTGCCATGGCGCGTTTGAGCGGTGGCAGGCGCAGGATCACACCAAGGACGGCAGCCAGCGCACGGTGATTCCACAGTACACGGTTATCGAAGATCAGATTCTGCAAATCGCCGCGCTCAATGGCCATCATCACCACGCGATGGGTGGAATTGAGGGGGGTGATCACCCGCTCCGGACGTGAGCGCAGGCTCAGGCCGTCGTGACCGCAGGTGCGCAGACAGACGCCGCAACCAAGACAGATATCCTCATCCACCTTGGCTTTTTTCATCTTCGGGTGGTTTGGATCATTGGTGGAAACCAGGGTCATGGCTTCCACAGGGCAGGCGTTGACGCATTTTCCACAGCCATTACAACTGCCCTCCTCCACAACAGGCAGGAAGTTGGTGGTATGGACGGGATTGAGCATCCCGAATTTGCGGGCGGCGATCATGGCCTCACAGCAGCATCCACAACAATTGCAAATAAAGTTGACCCCCTCGCGCGCATTTTCACCGAACTGGACCAAATTGCGCTCCTGAGCCTGCTGGAGCA
>JACNJN010000123.1 GCA_014382535.1 Candidatus Desulfolinea nitratireducens
CACCGTTTTCGAAAACCCTTCTTGGTCTCAAGGATGGTCGGTTTGCCACCTTTTTTGTCCTGTTTTCTGTCGGTTGAGGTTTTTGCACGGTACGGGAGTGGTGATCAGACGATCCGACTATACAATATGAGTATTGAATCGTGGATAAATAATGCGTGTGAACGAGCGACAAGGAATTTTAGAGAGAGCGAATGGAAAGCTTTCTTTCTAGGTGAATGCTTGTTTGACGTCAGAGGTGCTTGGACAGATATAGGGAGAAAATAATGGATGAGGTTTTTAAAGGGTACGGGTTTTTACACGGTACGGGATTGAGAGGATTCGTGGGCTTTAGCAGGATTGGGAAGAAAGCCGTCAGTTCTGGCGAGAGATGGATACGTGAGCGAGCAACTGGATCAATCATACTAAAATACATGCTATAATATGTAGTATAATACATACTAAAGGAGCATGAGATGCAAGAAATTGTTGGTGTGACCGAATTACAACGTCGTTTCCGCTCGTTTTTTGACCAGGTGGTTCAAAAGAATATGCCACTCGTTTTAACGCGTGGGTCTCGTCCCGAAGCCGTGATGATCCCCTATCAGGATTATTTGCGTTTTCAGCAAATGCAGGAAAGCGAAGTTCTCGCACGTTTTGACAGGGTTTGGGAGAAACTAGGGGAACTCAACGCCGAATACAGCGATGATGAAATCGCTGCCGATATCAGAGCCGCGCGCAAGAGCTAGATGATGCGCGCCGTCATTGACACGGGTGTTTTCGTCAGCGCATTGATTCGCCCACAAGGGAAAACGGGGGCTGTTTTGCAAGCCCTAAAAGATAAGCGCTTTACGATGATCTATTCAACCGATATTTTGGTGGAAATCATTGATGTTTTGGGGCGGGATAAATTCCGCAGCAAATACCATATTTCTCCAGATGACATCGCTGCGCTGATTGATTTGATTCGCCTGCGCGGGGAGTTGGTGATTCCTTCCAAAAAGCTGACTGTCTGTCGCGACCCCAAAGATGATATTTTTCTCGAAGCCGCTCTGGAAGGCAAAGCGGAATATATCGTTTCGGGCGATTTTGATTTGCTTGATATGAAATCCTTTGAAAATATTCCTATCCTACGCGTAGCAGAATTTTTGGCACGTATCTAATCCCGTACCGTGCAAAAACCTCATCCGAAGTGTTTTACTCTAGAAAAACGGCGTAGGGTTTAAAAACATCATCCGTATTTTTCCTCTATAAATACAGATGAGGTTTTTAAAGGGTACGAGGTGTTGGCGCTGCTTGCCATAAGCCGATAAAAAGTGTGGTTTGACAAATCGCGCTACGTAACGACTTGTGACCAATAAAGAGGAAAAATGCCCAATATCAAAATACAACGCGAAGCAGTTTACAAAGATTTTGCCACCACTCCTGGACCATGCCCTAAATGCGGCGGTGTCTTGGAACAAACCAACTTTCCCTATATGGTTGCCACTCGCACCGGCACTCGGATAGAAGATTCTTTCCTGATCAGTGGTGATTTTGGTTGGTTTTGTCAATCTTGCCCGGTGGTGGTTCTCAATCAATCTGAGCTACGCAAAATGATGGGTTTCAGTAAGCCTGGCTGGAAAATTGGCTCGGAAATTCTTGTTCTGGGCATTATGGACTTGGATGCCATCCCTGAAAACAAACGCCATCTTCCCATCGGCTCTCCGGAAATGCCGAACGTGTTGGTCAAATTCCGAAACTTGGATGACAAAAAGCCTGCATCTAGAAAACGTCACAAAAAAACTAGAAGCAAAACATCATGAACAGGAAGTCCGATACCACTGTCTGGACCCAGAAAAACGCCACCCTGAGTCACAAAACCGTTGAAATACGGGACTCTTTTCTAAAACAATAAAACACACCCAAATCACATAATGCCTCGCAAACGAAAAACCCCATCCCAATTGATCGGCGCTGAATTGCTTCAATCCGATTTTGTCGTCAACAACACAACAAAAATATTCCACACCCCCGCGGTGGAAAAAATCATGAATGAAGCCATGCTCCTCTTACGCGCCGGAAAAGGTGCGCAGGCGGAAGTCCTTTTGCGCAAGGCGCTTACGCTTGAACCGGTTAAGCCCGACCTGCTCAACAATCTGGCGCAGGCTTTAGAATTTCAGGGACTTAAAGAGGATTCGTTGTGCATTAGCGAAACAATTCTCATTCTTTTTCCTGATTATCTTTTCGCCCGCACGGCGTTAGCTCACGCCTCCATCCACGACGGCGGTTATGAAGACGCACTTGACCTGCTAACGCCTTTGTTTTCTCGCCGCGAGTTTCACGTCAGCGAATACAACGCGCTTTGTTCCGCGTTGATTGAATTATCCCTTTTGACGAATCAATACCATTCGGCGCGCGTCTGGTTCGATACATGGTCGCAGCCAGACCCTAAAAATCCCCAACTGGATATTTACAGGGAATTGCTCAAAAAGATTATCGTATGAAGGAGTGATCGTATGACCTCTAAATCCAACGACTCGGCTTGGACAACCAAAGGCGGCACGCTGAGTCACAAAACCGCTCAAAAGGAATTCGGCTTGACCTTCGATGAAATTGTCGCGGGCATCAATGCAGGAAAACTTCAATACCGTGAGAACAACACCTACGGAAGTCCTTTTCTGAGATTGATTCGCAGCGAAGTGGAAGCGCTGGTCGATGAAAAGTATGGGAAAAACTACCTGAACAAAAAGAAATGGAAGAAGGAATTATCGGAAACCAAGAAGACTTTGAAAGCGTTGAAAGCACAAATGCTTGGATTAGAAACGAGAAAAGCCGAACTTCTGGCTCTTTTGAGCGACAAAGATGAATAAATTCCCCTCTGCCAAAGAAAAGACTGACCTGCGTGTGGAGACGTATATCAAAGATTGGAATTGGGACGCAGCCTCGCATGAGTTTGCCCTGCAAATGGGCGCGTTCCTGCTTCAATTTATAGATCACCTGCGTTCCAGCGGTCTGTCACAGAAAACCATCCGCAAGCATGAAGCTAATTGTTGGCTGATCGGTGCTTTTGAATGTGATTATGGCGATCACGATGTTTTCACGCCTGCCCTTTTTCTCGGTGGTGGTCCCGCTTTTCTCTATGAATTCAAACGAAAGGTGAGCGCTTCCCAATATGCGCTAACATCCTACAAATCTACCTGGTGCAAAATCGAAAAATATGTGAAAACTTTAGCGCATGACAACGCTGGTCATTGAAGCAATCATTCCCACTCAGTATCGAAGGGCTGTTGCAAGCCGTCGAGAATTTGGATCTACTCGGTGAGCCTGTAATCAATTTGTCGCGGAAGGTACTGTCGCTTTTGACGGGGGGAGTGCTGGGTAATTAACTTTCCCATCCTGCTGTTTGGATTTTGCTGCTGCGACTGTGCCCCGTCAAGGTCGGGAAAATCTCCCGTAGGGTTTAAAAACCTCATCCGTATTTTTCCTCTATAAATACAGATGAGGTTTTTAAAGGGTACGGGCTTCGAGCATATCTTCTAAAGAATTCTGGACTTCTCGTTTAGACATACGCCACACTCTCTTGAATATCTTTGGCAACGCGCGGCACGCGAATTCCCGCAATGCCTGCGGGCGTCAAAATATCCACAGGTGCGCCAAGCAATTCTTCGAGATATTCTGCCAACGCAAAAAAGCGAAAACCGATCGGGCGTCCAAACTCGATCACCAGATCAATATCGCTTTCGGCTTTTGCAGTGCCTTTCTCGTAAGAACCGAAAAGACCAATTTTCTTGACCCCAAACTCAGTCTCTAAATACGTTCGCTTTTCTTCTATTAAAGCGATAATTTTCTCTTTGTTGGTCATGGCTACTCTCCAAAAGATTATCAGACACTCAAATTATACCTGTTTCGCCAACGCCCAGTAGTGCCCAATTCATCATTTCCCATTCACCATTTCGCATTAGCTCACCAAAACCCTGCTCAACTCATCCAAAAGACTCTCCCAACTTCTCGCCAAAAAGATCATAGACCTTCACCTGATGTATTGAAGCCTTACGGGTTTTTAAAGGGTGCGGGTATCATTTGTCCTCTTCATACGCCAACTCTATGGCCTTCTCACTAATCTTGGAATAAGCACTTTGCAGTAATACTTCAATTCCCGGCTTCGGGACAAAGCTCGCCTCCCCCAGTCGTTTGAGCAGGGGCGTTTTGATGGCAGGATTCTGTATACTCACAGAAAACCCGTCCAGTGACGCACCAAGTTCAAAAAAAGTGGCGATGCGCTCATCCAATGGGATAATCTCTTCCTCCACATCATCCTCTTCGGCAAAATCATCTTCTCCTGCCCTGCGTTCCCGAAGAGCCTGCATTACATCATCCTGAGTGCGCCCCCGCAGACGGAAAATGAGAAAAGGGTCTTCGTCAAAACGCTCTCCCAAAATATAATGCGCCGCGGCGATATGTTTACACGGATTCGCATAATCGGGGCAAGAACACTCCGTATATAAGTCGCCCCGTTTTTTTGGAAACAAACTTGCGCCAGCTTCATCAAAGGCTTCTTCTATACCTTGGGGCATTTCCCCGGCTAAAAGTTGTGCGGTGAAAATGGCTTGTTCAGAGAGTGCGTCAATTACCTCTTCCCATTGAGCGTCTGTCAGAGAAGTGATATTGATAGTCACTTTGTAAGGCGTTCTACGCGACCCTTGCACTTTTGCCAGAACCCCATCTTTCTTTTCGTCAATAGAGATGACCTGTCCCTTGCGCGCATAACTACGCCCGCGTCCCAGCCTGCCCGAATCAACCAAACGCTCTAGTGCCGAAATCCATTGTTTTGCCCACCAACTGGATGCAAAAGCACCGCGCTTACTACGTGCCTTGATGCCGTCTTCAACCTCTTTCGGCTTTGTCGGTTTGAAATAATAATAAGACATAGAACCTCACTTTTTTGTACGCGGATTGCACGGGAGATACGGAAAAAGCTCCGTTTAATCCGCGTTCTTCCATGTGCAGAAAACTAAAATCTCCGCAAAGAGACAGCTTTTCGTAGCTCGTCTGTACTCATTTCAGTCATCCACTTTTCGCCTGACCCGACCACCGCGTCTGCCAAGGCTTTCTTGGATTCGATCATATCGTCAATCATCTCCTCCAAAGTGCCGGTGGTCACAAATTTATGCACCTGTACATTTTGCTTCTGCCCAATCCGAAAAACGCGATCAGTTGCTTGATTTTCAACCGCCGGATTCCACCAGCGGTCAAAATGAAAAACGTGATTTGCGCGGGTCAAATTCAAACCTGTCCCGCCCGCCTTAAGCGATAAGATGAAAATCGGTGGGGCGGAGTCATCATCCTGAAAACGGCGCACCATTTCGTCTCGTTTCTTTGCGGGCGTACCACCATGCAAAAATTGCGTTGCCGCGCCAAAAGATTTGGGTAAATAATCTTCCAAAATTCCGCCCATTTCGGTAAATTGCGTAAAAATCAAAGCCCTATCTCCCCGCACCAAAATTTCTTCGAGCAACTCGCCCAACCGCGCCAATTTTCCGCTCCGATTATACAGCGAAACGCTCCCTGCCTTTTTTCCGGTCTGATGCAAATACTGCACAGGATGATTACAAATCTGCTTCAACTGCATCAACATACTCAGCACCAGGCCTTTCCGCTGCATCCCATCTTCTTCGGCGATGCTTTTCATCGCATCCTGCACCACAGCTTCATATAAAGTTGCCTGCTCTTCGGTCAGCGAGCAATAAACTTTCGTTTCCACTTTTTCGGGCAAATCGGTGATCACGGTCGGGTCGGTTTTCACGCGTCGCAAGATAAATGGCGTAGTCAGTTGCCGCAATTGCTGCACTGCCTCTTTATTTTGATACCGCTCAATCGGCAGAGAAAATTTCTCACGAAAAGCCTTTTGACTTCCCAAATATCCAGGGTTCAAAAATTGCATAATCGACCACAATTCAGAAAGGCGATTTTCGACCGGTGTCCCCGTCAGCGCAATCCGAAAACCTGCGTCAATCTTTTTGATTTCTTTTGTCTGTCTCGCAGACGGATTTTTGATATTTTGAGCCTCATCCAAAATCACTGCCAACCATTGGGTTTTTTGGATGGATTCAGAATCTATGCGCGCCAGCGGATAACTGGTCAGCACCACATCTTTATCCTGGACAGCTTCTCGGAACGCTCCTGCTTTGAGCCTGCTTGCCCCCCGATGGACATAAGTCTGTAAATTAGGCGCGAATCTGCCAATCTCCCGCTCCCAATTCGTGACCACAGAAGTCGGCGCGATTAACAAAGCCGGGGCAGGCAATTTGCCATTCAGCTCTTTTTCACGCATCAACAGTGCAATGGTCTGGATTGTTTTTCCCAGCCCCATATCATCTGCCAAACACGCACCCATCCCCCATTTACGCAAAAATGCCAACCACGAATAGCCATATTCTTGATAGGGACGTAATTTGCCCTTTAAACCGGTTGGCTGGGCTAATTTTTCCAGCTTTTCTGATTTCTCAAAGCTCTCCAGCAACTCTTTCAGCCAGCCATCGGTCTCTACTTGGCTTATTTTCAATCCGCCCGCAGATTCTTCGCCCCCCAAACCCATTCGCATCGCCTCGAGCAAAGTCATTTCGCCTTCAAATTGCTGTTTCTTCCAAAACTCAATCGCTGCTTCAATTTCTTCCGCATTCAGCGTGACCCATTCTCCGCGAATCTGCACCAGCGGAGATTTCAAATCCGCCAGTGCTTTAAATTCTTCTTCTGTTAGCTCTGTATCGCCAAGCGAAAGTTGCCACTGGTAGCTGATAAGATTTTGCAAAGTCATCTTCCCCTCAGCAACTTTGTCTTTGCTCGTTGTTAGCTTGGCTTTTACGCCAAAACGCGCACCTTGCCTATTCCACCAAGGCGGGACAAGAATGCCAAAGCCTGCACCTTCTAAAATCGGGGCGGTTTCACGCAAAAATGAGTAGGCGTTTTGAGTATCTATGGTTAATTCTGTGGGGACTTTGCTCTTTAAACTTTTTGTGATCGGCGGGAAAAGCCGTGCTGCGTAGCCCAAACCCGTGAGCAATTTCTCTTGCGGTTGCTCAAAACGATGTCCCAGGCGCGTCAGCGCGCCTTTTGACTTTTTCCAGACTTCACTGGCGGGGATGAGCAAAGAGGGATCATCTTTTGCCTGAATCAGATAATGCAAATTCCAAGCCCCTTTTTCAGAAGCAGGGGCTTGCAAACGAAAGGCGATGCGTGAATTAGAATCTCCTGCAACATGCAGATTCCGCATCCAAGCGCGGTGACTTGGTTTCAGTAGACGAATCTGTTTCGGAGAAAGTTGAATGGCAGGGTTTTTATTAAATAATGCAGCAAGCCAACGAGAAGCAGGTTCACTTTCAGTTTTTGGCGCGGCATCCTTCCCCCAAGAGCGCGCAAGAGAATCACAAAAGGTATTCAAAAAGCTGATCAGCAAATTTCTCGAAGAGATTTCAAGGATTTCCGCTCTGCATAAAGGCGGCATCGCATTTTCGAGCTGTTTTAATCTTTGAGCATCATGCGGGCTATCTAAAACAGGAAGCCAACGTGCGTCTTTTCCCTCAATAATGGGGATGATTTTCTGCGCGGAGAGGGTTTCTAAAGCCAGAGACGCAACTTTGCTCCAGTAACGGGTAACAAGCCCAGGCTCCACACGCGTTCCGTCCAGAATTGGTTGGGGTGCAGATAATGCCAAGAGAAGGGCTATCGCGTCTAAGGCTGGCACCCAGATTGCATCCACATTAAAAGGATAGAGCGTTTTTTCTGCTGCAGGCAAGTTCCAAGTATGAATGAGTTGCGGCGAGGGGGTCGGTATCCCTTTGATTTCTGGGAGATAGAGGGTGATGGTGCGTTTTTCGCCCTTGATATTTGGCGCAACCGCAAATGGGTGTGGCTTTGCTTTAGGGATTTTCGCCACACTTCCACGTCGGATGGGCGGTTGTGGCGCATCGGGCGTTTCTGCCCAAAAGAAGATGCCGCTGGGGTCATCGGCTTTCTGCGGCGGTTGATAGTGTGCATGGAGTATGTTCATATTCTTTTACCAGTAGGCAGGCTTGATATTTAAGTATTCTTTGAAATCATGCACTTTTTCTTGAGCATTCCCCATATTTATGGGTTCTTTATTCCGTTTGCGCCAAGCAGAAGGCTCAAGTGTACCAAGAACCAGATATTCGTTCCCAACGATTTCAGGATTATTTTCCTTGTGAGATAAAACCAACATGTTTTCTAATTCCTCTTGATGAACAATCAAGAGGTCACACTTTTGGCAATAGCGGCAGCGTTTATTGATTGTGGTTGGATACTCAGGATATATATGGATGAATAAAGGGACTTTGCGGATCAATGTTTTGTCTGAGTAACGTGGGCAAGAAGAAAATCTCACATCTGTGTATGGATTTAAGATAAACTTGTATTTCGGTGGCAATTTGCCGAATTGCACTTTGGATTTTTTTTCTCATATTCTTCTCTCGTTTTTAGCTAGTTTATCACGAAAGGATTTCCCTTGAGCGAATACCAATACTATGAATGGCAAAGGCTCGAAAGCCCACTGACAATTGCCGAGCAAAATGCTGTAAACGCGTTATCCAGTCATATTGAAGTCAGCTCCATGCAGGCGAGCGTTTCCTATAATTGGGGTGATTTCAAGCATAATCCTGTTCAGGTGCTGGCAAAATACTTCGATTCCTATCTCTATTTTTCCAACTGGGGGAGCTACGATTTGGCCTTCAGTTTTCCAAAAGGGCTGATAGATGACGATGCGCTCGAAGTCTATTTTGACGAAGATCATGTAAATATCTCAACTGTCGAAGATAAGTTGATTTTGAAATTCGAGAAACGAGATGACGATGGCTATGGCGGCGATTACGGGGAGCAAAGCTATCTTTCCACTTTGTCGCGGCTGCGAGACGATATCATTCAAGGCGATTATCGTGTGCTCTATATCGCTTGGCTTAACGCCATGGTAGAGCAGTCCCATTGGTATGAAGAAGATGAAAATGATTCAGACAATGTTTACCAAGACCCAGAACCGCCTGTTCCTGCTGGATTAAATGAGCTCACGCTGCCCTTACGAAAATTTATGGATGTCTTTGAAGTGGATTCTTTCCTCGTCTCTGCCGCAGCCGAACGTAGTCCCAGCTTGCTACCGCTAAGAAAAACGGCTTTTGATTCGGCAATAAGCAATCTTTCCCGTCAAGAAGCAGATGAATTTTTACTGAAAATCGCTAACGCAGAGCCAGGCGCAGTAGCCGCCTTGCGAAAAAAGTTGCGTTCTTTTGATAAGCCAAGGGAAGAAGTACAATTTAACCCACGCACTTAGGCGAATTATTAGAAAGAGCCGAAGAACTTGAAGGAATTGAAACTAAGCGTTTGGTTGAAGAAAAGCGAAAAAATCATATTGCACGAATGAAAAAACTGGAAAAAGACGAACCCCAACTCTGGCTGGACGTGGAAAGAATTCTCACAGGCGGGGCTAAAGCAAAAGTCTATGATGAAGCGACAGAAGTGCTGGAAAAGCTCCACGAGTTGGCAGAATATAAAGGGGAAGGATTTCGTTTCAAAACGCAGTTGCGGGCGTTTGCAAAGCTGTATGATCGGCGTTTAGCTTTGATTGAGCGTTGGAAGAAGAAAAATTGGATTTAATTTCTATCAGTGCAAAGTGAGAAAATGTGGCTACAAAGAAACCAAAACTTTCTCCGGGCAGTATAAATCGAATATACGGGTGTAAATTTCGTCTGCGGGTAGCAGTGATTTAAAACCACATTATTGCACGCCCTATAATATAAATGGTGGAAAAACATACTATATAGAGGTTGGGCAACCATGCAGCTGGCCTTTGCATCGCCTTTGAGATGAGCGCTGGAGCAACATCTCATTGTTTGTAAGTAATTTAGCACCAAGGTCAAGGTATGCTCTACAACACTTCCTGCTATGAGTACAAAGAATCTGCTGAAATCTACAAATAAAGGACATAAGTCTCGTCTTTTACGGTCAGCCATTGACGAGCAATAGAGATGTATTTAGAATGGAGAACGTGGAAGTTCTTGAATGAGAGTTTTGTCTCCTAAAGAGTTTCCCGCCTTTTATTCACACTCATTGATTGTCGGAAATAAGCGTAAATTTGTTACGCACTGCAAGTTGCGCTCCCGTCGGGACCGCCACTAATAACCATGAAAATGCTGAGAGAGACTTCTCAGCATTTTCGATTCCTGGGAGGGAATTATTCCAGTTTTTTCATCATGAGCATTTCAACGCGCCCAGAAAGAGCGATTGTTTTGAAAAAATTGAGCGCATTTTGATCTTCTTCAAAAAGCATCAGGGCGCATTGGCTGATCCCAATCCCCATCAGCGCATATAGACAGCGACCAACCAACGAGCGACCGATCCCCTGGCGTCGATAATCCGGATCAACGGCCAGATGGGTTAGAAAGCCAATCCGGCCATCATGGCTGCAAAGCACAGCCCCGATCACCTTATTATTTTCAATAGCCACATAGCTTAGCCCAGAGTTTCTTTTCAGAAAACGACCGATTGTCTCACGTGAATCGACGCTTTTCAAATGTACCCCATCTGAGGTTCTCCACAATTGCATCGTTTGATCAAAATGTGAGAGAAACATTTCTTCAATTAAATAACCCATTGCTACCTCCTCCGATGATCCTGTCCAGCAGATCATAATAATTGTATGTGAAATTTCTCTCACTTACAATAGAAATAACCCCAGACTTATGAAATCGTCTTGAAGTAAGGATGATGAAATTAACCCAATACGCCAAAAAGGCTCTCAATCTCGAGAGCCTTTTTGATGGAGTGACATTGAGGTGTTAATTGGATTACTCATCCAAGAGCCACATCCAGTGTCATCATCACCGCAAAACCGAGCATTGCGCCAATTGTAGATGAGTGGACATCCCTCGACATCTGTGATTCAGGGATCAATTCTTCGACGACCACATATATCATTGCACCAGCGGCAAAAGCCAATGCGTAGGGCAAAATTGGACGGATGAATAAGACGGCTGCCGCCCCAAGCACGCCGGCGATCGGTTCGACCATGCCGGACATCTGCCCGTACCAAAAGCTTTTTAAGCGTGTCCATCCTTCACGGCGCAGGGGAATTGATACTGCTGCACCCTCAGGAAAGTTTTGTAACCCGATCCCGATTGCCAGCGCAACTGCGCCTGTAATTGAAGCAGAAGGAAAGTCCGCGGCTGCTGCACCAAAAGCTACGCCAACTGCAAGGCCTTCTGGAATATTATGCAGAGTGATAGCCAGAATTAATAATATACTTCGTTCCCAGGAAGTTTTGACACCTTCGGCTTCACTGGTGGGCATTCCCATATGTAAGTGAGGTAACAATTTGTCAGTGCCCCAAAGGAAAGCGCCACCCACTAAAAATCCTACGAGCGCAGGGACCCACCTGGGAAGTGATCCTTCTTCGCTCATCTCAATTGCTGGAGCCAGAAGGGACCAAAAGCTGGCTGCAATCATTACTCCGGCAGCAAAGCCAAGCATGGTGTCCAATAGACGTCGATTTATGGTTTTGAAGGTAAAAACCGCACCAGCGCCAAGGGCGGTTAAGAACCATGTAAATAATGTGCCCATGAGAGCCTGGATAACGGGATTTAGTGTGCTAAGCCATTCAATCATAACAATTTACTCCTCTTTCAGGAAACTTCGATGAGTATTTGACGGTAGAATGATTTTACGCCAGAAAAGGAATAATCTGGTATTAATCCCAGATATTTTTCACTTGTTTATTTGTTGAAAATTGAGTCTACGGATTACCTTTGCCGGATAATTTCTTTGAGTAAATCCTTGAATATATAACCGTGGAAGGGCAGAAGCAAATACCAGTAGATGATTCCCAAAATACTTTGGGTTTGATAATAAGCCCTGATATGCAAATTATTTCCGATGCTCTTTTCTTCAATTCTGAATTCCAACCATGCTCTGCCAGGAAGCTTCATTTCAGCTCTGAGCAGAAGCAGCTTGTTCCGTTCCAGGTTTTCAACCCTCCAGAAATCAATCACATCATTAATTGCCAGGGTTGATGCCATTCGTCTTCCACGTGCTGTTCCAACGCCCATCAGAAGCCTGTCCATTGCGCCTCTAAGTTGCCACATCCAGTTGCTATTGAACCAGCCTTCTTTTCCACCAATCTTGCAGAAGGCATTAAAAAGTGAGGTTGGATCCTTTTTTGTGTGGGCAAAATAAGAACTGGTATATTTGGGTGGTTCTTCAAGTTCATGGAGCCTGAGTGCAAGCTCGTGAGCAGGGGGATAGGCATCTGACCATCGGGTATAGACCTTGTCTTGTTCCTCACGAGACATTGCCCGTAAAATCATATCTTCGTACGCCAATGCATCGAATGGTAATATTTCAGGCAAGGCCTTACACTCACAAATAACCTCGTCCCTTAGGCCTTCCATAAGACATCTGATAATTGGGGTAGGCACGGGGGTGACGAGACTGGCAACATATGCCAAAAAACTTATATTAGATACAGGAGTGGGAATAAATATCATTTTCTTCCCAAATAGCTGTGCAAGTTTTTTGAGCATTTCCTCATAGGTCAGGACGTCACTCCCTCCGATGTCGAAAGGTTTTCCTGATGTTTCTGCTTTTTCGAGTGCACCAACAAGGTATTTGATCACGTCCCGGATGCCAATTGGTTGGCACTTATTTTTCCCCCAATGAGGAATTAAAAGAAGTGGTAAATTTTTGATAAGATTTTCAATAATCTCGTATGACGCGCTTCCTGAGCCAATGATGATTGCCGCTCGAAGGATTGTAGTCGGCACTCCGCTCCCATTGAGTTCATCGGCAACCTCTATCCTGCTTCGAAGATGCGGTGATAGTGAAGTTTGTGTATCCCCGAGACCCCCGAGATAAATTATTCTTTGAATTCCTTTTTCCTTTGCAGTAAGTCCAAAATTTTTTGCTGACCTTCTGTCTGCGGATTTGAAATTATCCTTTCCCAATAACATGGAGTGGATCAAATAATAAGCTGTATGGATACCATCGAGAGCATCTTTTAAGGCCTCTTCCTCCAGCACATCTGCAACAACGATCTCAGCACCAGGCCATCGCCCTTCATATTCGGGCGACATCGCTCTGACCATGATCCTGACATCGTAACCTCTGTGCAATAGCTCCGGAATAAGTCTGCCACCGATATATCCAGTAGCTCCTGTAACCAGAATTTTTCCAATTTCCGGGACAGGAGTTGATGGCAGGTCATGGCAGAAAAGTTTGGTTGTGTCCATAAAAATCTTTACCAGAGAAAAACGAAAAATTATCAGCTAGTGGAAAAATTAATTGATCAGAAACTGAAACTCCTAGAAGAAATGAAGTAAGGTTCTTGTGGCTCCTTTTTTGTTTTTTATATTCCCAAACCACAAAGAAATTGGATAAAGAATTCCCAATCCCAAAATCCAGAATGGAAGCATCTTGAGGATGCTGGTGCCAGTGGGTGCGAATATGTATCCCAACCCGGCATAGAGATATAAGTGGACAATGTAGAAAAATAGAGGAACCCGCCCAAAAATAACCAGCGGTTCAAGGAATTTGCTGTCGACTGTTGAGAATGCCCAAAGCAAGGTCAGATTAATTCCCATTGTAAGTAAAATAAAATTCAGGCTGGGCGGATATTTGACCAAATTGAAGAAATCAATCCAGGTATCCCCCGCTCGCGGCCGAATATTTCCAAAGCCGTCCAAAGAGCGGAGAATAAGGAATGCAACCAGAAATGACACACCGATCCACAGGGCACTCTCCAGGGCTTTTTTCTTGTCAGCGCTAAGCCAGTATCCGAAGAGCATCCCGAGAGTGACAACGGGTAGCCAGGGCAGAGCCGGATAATTAACCCATAAGCTCAGATCCCCACCGGGGATGGAAGCCAGACGATCCAGGAGAGAGAAGTTATTTCCCCAAAGATTTGGGTCTGGTGGCAGAGATGCATCGCTAAAGAAAAGAGCAACTGTCAGCACAAAGAGATATTGAGGCTTAAGCCAAAGGAGCATGCTGCCCAGTATCATCGTCCCGCCGAGGGCAAAGAGAACGCCGATATAGGTATCCAATGCCCAGCCACCTGGGGAAAGCTCCCAGGCAGGGTTGATGACGAAGAGTTGCAGCGCAACCAGGAGCGCACCCCGAAGAAGAAAATGCCCTATAATTTTTATATCATGCCAACCTTTTTTTCGACGGGATTGTGTGAAGAGATGCATCCCCAGGCCCATCAAGAAAAAAAATCCAGGAGCTGAGAGATGTGTAAACAAGCGTGTAAGAAAGGATAACGGATCGTGGTATTCCGGGAAGGAACCGCCCCAGTATTCCCCAGAGGAGTGTTTTTGGGCGATAAAGTGATTGGCATGATCCAGGGCCATCAGGATCATAATCAACCCGCGCAACGCGTCCGGAGCAGTTAGCCGAGATTTTTCTTCTTCATCGATCAATGTCATGGACAAGCCTCTCTAAACGCATCCAGATTGCGATTTTTCAGGAAGACATAAAAGCCAAATTCTTCCGCCTGCGAACAAATTTTACCTTTAAATTCTTCGTAATCGATCAAATCTGTATATTCTGCGGCAAAAACAGGTTTTTCGGCTTCGATAAAGGGTAGCATTTCCTCGCACCATTCACCATCGAAGCAATCTTCAGTAAGCGCCCAATCGAAATAGTCGAGCAAATCCTCCACCTGGTCATCATCGTTTTTTAGCCCGATAGACAGTCCGCGCGCGTGTGCTTCTTCGGATAGCCAAATATTATAAGCGAGTTGGTCTTCGTAAGTAATCGAAAATCCAGTATCAGCCCAGTGCAGGTCTATATTATCTGGCTCAATGCCATCAAAGCCCTTTGCGGCGCAGAGATCGAGGCGGGCCCCCATGATGGGGGCGAGTAGGTCTATCTGGCTTATATCAAGCCATTTTTCGCCAGGCCAGCCCAAATAATCTTTGCCTATTATTTCTGATGGAAAGTCAGCAGCGTCGGGACGCCAATTTTCCCAACTGCCAACGGAGATATAGCAAAAGATCATTTTACCTTGCGAGTGCAAACCTGCTATCAGGCTTGCTTCCGTTTCGAAGAGGTCGAGGTCGTATATATCCACATCGAAGCTGGTGTTGATCTCATCGCTATTTCCGAGTTGCCACGAAAAAGTACTACCAAGGGGAGGATACCAAATTTCTTTCGGTGGCAGCGTGGGAATTGTTGACGCTTCTGTTGGGGAGAGCGTAGCTGGAGGTAGCGTGGGCGGGGGAGTTGATGGGAGTACGGTAGCAGGTTGAAGTGGCGGAGGGATCGATGTGTTATCCGCCGGGAACGAACAAGACGTTATAAAGAGGGTTAGAGCAAGAAGGGGTATAGATATCCGTTTCATCTTTGATCCTTGTTAAATAAAAAATGGCGCATCAATGATGCGCCATTTTAGCATTCTTTTTATGCTGCGGCTTTATTTCTGCCGAACCAATTGCGCCATTCTTTGTTTTCCCAGACCACCAGAATTGGGGCTGCGATAAAGATGGAAGAGTAAGTTCCGCTCATCAGACCGACCAGCAAAATAACGACGAATTCACGCAATGTGACTCCGCCAAAGAAGGCTAATGCCAGAAGTAAGAATTCAACCGTCATCAGCTGGGTATTGATCGAGCGCTGCAGAGTCTGGACAATGGAGTGATTGACGAGGGTTTCATAGTCCAATCGACGCAGGGAACTGGAGTTTTCACGAATGCGGTCGAAGACAACGATGGAGTCCTGCATCGAAAAACCGATCACTGTCAGCAACGCAGTCAGAAAAAGGGAGTCAATTTCCCAACCAAGGAAGATGCTCCCAAATGCAGTCACACTAAAGATCAGGGCTACATCGTGGAGCATGGCGAGGATAGCAGAAATGCCATATCGATAAGCGCCTTTGACCCCGCGGAACGACCAGGCGATGAAGATCACAACCAGAAGGGATGATACCCCAACGGCCATTGCAGCGCGGGAGGTAACCTGCTCTCCGATGCTGGGGCCGACGCTGTCAAAACGTTGCACGGTGGTCTCGCCAAAGGCCTCGCTTAAGGCAGTGAGAACTGCATCACGTTTCTCATTATTAAGAAACTCTGAACGAATGATGATCCCGCCTGTTTCAGTGGTCTGGACCTGGGGATCTTTGATCCCGGCTTCTTTATAGCTGGCAAGAACCTGGGCAGGTTGTGGTACATTGCCTTCAAAAGTTACTTCGAGGAGACTTCCGCCAGTGAAATCAATCGAAAGGGGAATCCCGCCTGTGAACAGTATGATCAAGCCGGGGACAATAATGATGAACGAAAGAGCAAAGAAAAGGTAGCGTTTACCAAGTAAATTCATGATTTGCTCCTTTTAAATACCAAACCAGCGCTGGAAGTTATTGATCTTGATCTTATCAAGTACAACAGCCAGCAGGGTTTTGGTGATATAGAGGGCGGAGAATAGGGAGATCAAGACACCCAGGGCAAGTGTGATAGCAAAGCCCTTGACAATGCTCGCTCCGAACGCATTCCCGAACCAGAAGAGGATCAGGGAGGTGATCAGCACAGCAGCATTTGAATCCCGGATCGAAGGCCATGCTCGCGACCAGGCCATATCGAAGGCCTGTTTTAGTGATCTGCCTCGGCGAAGTTCTTCTTTTAGACGTTCAAAGACGAGGATATTCGCATCAAGAGCTGAGCCGGTGCTGAGCATGAAGCCAGCAATGCCGGGGAGGGTGAGAGTCACGCCGATCCACTTGAAGAGGGCGAAGGCGATAATCGCATAGAAAATAATTGAAATATCTGCCGTGATGCCAGGGAGGCGGTAGTAAATCCCCATAAAGAGAACCACGATGATGATCCCGATCAGGCCGGCCTGCAAACTACGCTGAAGGGAATCTTCACCGAGTGTCGGTCCAATGATGCGACTTTCAACAATTTTGAGCGGCACCGGAAGGGAACCATAGCGTAATTGGACAGCGAGGTTATTAGCGCTCTCGTAGTCAAATTGGCCTGTGATGACACCGCTTCCGCCTGAGATTTCACTTTGAATAGTTGGAGCAGAAATAACCACTTTATCCAAAACAATGGCGAGAACCTGCCCGATATGTGTAGCGGTGTAATCAGCGAAAATATCGCTGCCCTCATCTTTAAGGGCAAAGGCAATTTGGAATTGTCCAACCTGATCCTGCGATACCCCGACATCATCCAGCACTGCACCGGTCATGACCGTGTGGTAGATGGTTGGCAGAATTTCCTCACCATCAGTCTCCACCTCTTCAACAGATTCGGTGGATAATCCATGATCAGTTTCGATGATGGTCCCGGCAGGAGGACGGGTGTTTCCGGTATCCACAAACTCGAGCAAACCAGTTTGTTGGATGATTGCAATTACGCCTTCGGTATCTTCCAATCCAGGGAATTCTCCGACAATGCGTCGGTCCCCCGCAATTTGGACGATGTTTTCGGCCACGCCAAGCGCGTTGGTACGGTTTTCGATCACGCTACGGGCAACTTCCATCGATTCGGCTGATATCTCCGTTTCTTCGGGAAGATCGGCTTCGAGCAAAACCTGCAAGCCACCACGCAAATCAAGGCCAAGCTGTGGCTTGACGTTGCGATCGTAGATAACCTCTCCGTTAAATGGATTACTAATATAGATCGTTTCGCTTAACCCAATCCAGAGCGCAAAGGCAACCAGAAGGGCGATCACGAGCAATCGAGTGCTTTGATTTCTTACCATAGAATCTGCTCCATTTCATAAAAATACCACCAATGCTCTGGCGGCGGAAAGATTATACCCCTATTGAAGGGGCATGGATAGGTTATTGTGATGGGTATATCCAATCTGTGAAGAGATCGTTTAAGTCACATTTACAATGCTCTTCGGCTATATCCTGGAGACTCTCACTAGTAGCAATCCCCCATTGATGGCTTTGTGTATAGTCGGCAAGAAAGGCTTCAAATGCTTCTGCGCCCATTTGGTCTGCCAGCACATCAAAAAAGAAGGCACCACGCCCATAAACAATTGCGCTATATTCTCCATCCTGATAGGCAGTTACTGGCAGACCAACAGGAATTTTTTCGCTTTCGATCCGCTGCCAGCGCCCATCGAGAGCTTGTGCAAATTCTGCGCCGCTATTTGCCCCGTATCTGTCAATATAATATTGCCAGGTGACATATTGGGTCAATGATTCATCCAACCAAGGATCGTCAAGTTGATCGTTGCCAACAAAATTGTAAAACCATTGATGCCCGACCTCGTGCGCAATGGTTGATTCAAGATAAATACTGGCTGGAGTTCCCCCAAAGTTGGATGATAGATCATAGAGATCTACATTGATGGCGGTCATGCCCGGGTACTCGATGCCAAGGGCATAGGTGGGCGTTGAAGCGATGTCAAATTCTGTATAGGGATAAGGGGCATAGCTTTTTCCAAAATAATCAATCGCTGCTGCTGCGACATCCAGGGCCAGTTGCGAACCCTCGCCTGCATCTTCAGGAGCATAACTATTGATTGTGTATTCTCCAAATTTTCCACTGACGAGAACATATTCACTGCTGGCTACGAGATAGAAATCCCGCGCGGGACCGGCAGCAAAAGTGACGATTTGGCGGTCGCCCGTTGATTTGCGCTGGATCTCATTTCCAGATGCTACCATGACGAGATCATCTGGTGCGCTAACCCGGACAAGATAAAAGCTGACGTCCGCGTAAGTTACATCACCCTGGGCTGAGGGATACTCTGTATTCCAGCCTTCGTCATCATAAACCGAAATCATTGGGTAGGCATGAGCCAAAGCCAAAACGCCTTCCGTGGATGCCAGGATGCCATAGTTGCTCTCAAGCTCGGTAGGCACAGTGGTAACGAAGCTGATTTGAATAAGGATATTTTCCCCAGGTTGCAGAGGCGCTGGGAGGGGGGCGCTCAGGATGCTGTTATTTTGTGCGTATTCAATTGAGACAGATACACCGCCCACACTCACATCAGAGATGAGCATTTCTCCGCCCAGGAGGTTGGGAAATAGATGGAACTGGATCGTATCCAGAGGTATATCCTCCTGGTTGGTATAGCGAACCTCCTGATTTCCTGTGAGGTGAACGAGATCGTCTGCGATCTCATAATCGATATGGTAGATGCTGGCTCCTGGTAATTCATCGAGGGATTCTTGATATAAAGGAAGCAAGCCACTCTTAAAAATTTCCCGATCATTCCAGTCAGTCCAGGCGTTGAGCGGTTCCGGCGCAGGGTTATCTTGATTTGCGATGGGCGGTGACTGGCAAGCTGATAATAAAAAGGTCAAGGGGATTAGGTAGGCAAGGGTTTTACGCATCGGAACTCTCCTTTATAAAGTCCAGTGCCGCTTCCAGAACTTCTTTAGGGGTTAGTAGATCAGTATCAAGATAAAAATCGGCCAATTTGCGGGCATGTCTTAATCGATGCCCTTGTTCTTCATAATCAGCCAGATTCCAATTTAATTTTCGACGGATTTGGGCGATGGGGTAGGAAACCTGTAAGAATATCAACAGATCCGGATTTATTAATCGCCGCCACATATCCTTGACGTAAGAATGCTCCTGGGCAATATTTCTGGCGTGAACCATGTGTTTTTTCAGCCCCGCAACCAAAGTCGATTTCCCTGAGGAGCAGGGGCCGACGATCCCGATCAACAACTCTTTCTTAGTGTTTGTCATGAACCAGAAGCAAAGGGGCGCTGAATTCTTTGAGGTAAAGACTGGTATCCTGGAATGACGCTCGCCATCTTCTAGGCTTCCTATGCATCTGCCCGTCCTGGGCTAAATGGCCCCAAAAGGTAAGCTAACGCTCATGCGACGCACATTATCTTTTTCTTCAGATATTACGCGGATCACGACCACGCTAATATCATCTGCTGGGCGATTTTCATCCAGACGCACGGCATGGGCCAAAAGAGAATCGGCAATCTCTTGAGGGGAGGGATCCTCGTCACTCAGCATCGCCTGGATGGCAGCGCCAATATCCATGGGTTGGCCGATCCGTTTTCCTGCATGAGTTAGCCCATCCGTATAAATGATGATCGTCAGCCCCGGCTTCAGGGCGATCTCGCTGATCGAAGGGCGGATATGGCGCGCGATCCCGATTGGAGAGCTTTCCGTACTCAAAATATCAAGCTGATCTCCGTGGCAAACATATATGGGAGAGGGATTATTCCGGGTCAGCACTACCGTTTTTGTTTTCAGATCTATGGATGCGATATTTAGCGTGGAGGATACCTTCCCCCTTTTTTCAGTATATAAATGATCTGATGCCGCCCGTGCTGCTGCCCCATCCCGTACGCCTTCGGCGAGCAATCCAATTACTTTACGAACGACCATCATCGAGATGGCTTTTGCTCCTTGTCCTGAAGTTTGCCCATCTGCCAATACGACAGAAAGACCGCCATTAGGGCGTTCAATAACCTCGAGTGTATCCCCGCTTTTTGAGACGGCATATTTTCTGATTTTGGCTGCTCCAATTTTGATTTCCATACCCTGATTGTACAACGATTTGGGCTTGACGTCACTAGTTAACGCCGCTATAATCACCCCCGCTTGTTTAGAAAACAGAAATGACATTGGGCAAAGCCCGATGATTGTATGAAGGAGAGTTTAGCATGACCCCACTGCCAAAGCGTAAAATTTCCAAGGGACGTCGAGATCGTCGCCGTGCGCATGACTTTTTGATACCCCGTAATCTGACCACCTGCAGCAACTGCGGCTCCATGCGTTTGCCGCATACCGTTTGCGCAAATTGTGGTTTTTATAAGGGACGCGAAGTCATCGAAGTAAGCAAAGAAAAATAGAAAATTGAATTATCTCAAACTGAGTCGTGACCTGCGCGGCTCGTTTGTGTTTTAAGGGGGCATAGGAGAATTTATGAATCTTAATCCAAGTCAAACAGCTTTTCTATTTCCCGGCCAGGGTTCTCAGGCACCTGGCATGGGGCGTGACCTTGCTGAAAAATATCCGATTGCACGGGATACCTTTAAAGAGGCTGACGAGATCCTGGGATTTTCTCTCTCAGAACTGATGTGGAGTGATGAAGCAGATCAATTAAACGATACCGTAAATACCCAACCCGCTCTCTTTGTTCACTCAATTGCGGCATTGCGAATATTTGCCGAATACGCCCCGGAATTCAGGCCAGCTGCGGTTGCCGGGCATTCTCTCGGCGAATTAAGCGCGTTGACAGCTGCCGGCGCACTCTCATTCGAGAATGGGCTTCGTCTTGTCCGGCGACGTGGTGAGTTGATGAAACGCGCTGGAGAGATTGCTCCCGGAGGAATGGCTGCTATCCTTGGGTTGGATATCCCCACCCTGGAGAAAGTTTGCGCTGAAGCCAGCCGCACCGATGAAGTTGTAGAGGTTGCCAATGATAATTGCCCCGGCCAGGTGGTTATCTCTGGCGCACAACCTGCGTTGGAGCGCGCTCTGGAGTTGGCAAAAGAATCTGGCGCAAGGCGGGCGATGCCCCTGGCAGTCAGCATCGCGGCACACTCTCCGTTGATGGCCGTTGTTCAAGCGGAATTTGCCGAGGCATTATCAGACGCATTAATAACGGAGGCAAGCCTGCCTGTCGTTGGAAACGTGACTGCATTACCCTTATCTACGGCAGATGAGATCCTGGCAGATGTACACGGTCAGCTCAATTCACGTGTCCGCTGGACAGAATCCATTCAATATATGATTTCGCAGGGTATAGACACTTTTGTGGAATTAGGCAGTGGCAGTGTGCTGACGGGTATGCTAAAACGAATTGATAGGGAAACAAAAGGGATACCACTTGGAACAGGTAAAGATTTCGAAGAATTTTTTGTATAGAATTTTTTGGCAAATTGATAAAAAGGAGAACCGTCATTTCAGATGGTTCTCCTTTTTTGGTAAAATAACTAGGTTCAGATTGCTGATTCTGGAGATGGAGAATGGATATGGATATCCTAAGCAAGCGAATCAAGCGAGCTGTTGAAAGCGTTTTAGATAATGAGGCTCTGGCAGGTGGTTTGGACGAATCTGCTGGGTATATTTTGCAGCAATGGGGAATAAAAAACGTCACGCGTATTGCAGCGGAAACAGAAACGCTTAGTGATGATCAAGCGGAAGAAGCCATGTATCCTCATCTGAAGGCTTCACGGCGGCTGATGCGTGCTATCCGTGTTTGGGTGCAGCATGAAAAAGATGTACCAACAGATGAACGAGAGAGGCTTTGGGGAAAAATTGAGAAGCGGGCAAAAGTACTCTATGGAGAGGATCTAATCCTTCCTTCACCAGGTAAATTTTCAGGAGATACTCAAGCTGAATTCATCAAAAACTTGCTGGAATGGCTTGATAATAACAGAATGCTTTAGGAGAAAATATAAAATGGCTACAAAAAAGAAGAGAGCAAAATCTAAGAAAACAAAGAAGACAAACTCAAAGGTAACTCTGCTGCTAATGGTTGTGGTTATAGTTTTGGGTGGGTATTTTCTATATACCGGGGAAGATCCACTTGGTTTATTTACAGATATCCTTACAGAGGCGGGAGAATCTTTGCCTGAAAGTGCATCACTGATAGAAATTGAACCTACTCTCACACCGGCAGCAGTTTCTGTGCCGGTAGTGGAGGTTGCCTCTCAGGGTGAGTGGTGGGAAGTGTATTTTGCGGATCCGATCAACATGACTGATCCTGAGAATTACGGGGGCTCAATCGAAGAGGTCATTATTAAAAAAATTGATGCAGCTCAAAAATCGATCCATATTGCATCCTTTGAATTCAACCTGACCCCTGTTGCCGATGCGCTTATCCGGGCGCACGAACGCGGCGTGGACGTACGCTGGGTCACGGATGACGAACATGGGACCGAAGCCGACGAAGAACCCGGTCATGGACAATTTGAAATGCTCGAAGATGACGGTATTGAAATCAAAGACGATCAACGCGGTGCATTGATGCATAATAAATTTTGGATATTCGACCGGGAAATTGTCTGGACAGGTTCGACAAATATCACAGAAAATGGAATTTTTAAACAGGATAATAATGTCATCGTTGTCCATTCACCTGCATTGGCAGAAATCTATGAGCGCGAATTTGACGAAATGTGGAATGGCGAGTTTGGTCCGACCTCAACATCCACAGTTGATGAGCAGAGTGTTATAGTGAGTGGTACTCAATTGCAGGTCCTCTTTTCATCAGAGGATGATGTTGCAGAGCACATATTGCCCTATCTCGAAGCTGCGCAAACCAGCATCCGCTTTTTGGCTTTTTCTTTTACTCATGATGCGATGGGGGAAGCCATGCGCAACCGCTCAGATGCTGGCGTGGATGTGATGGGAGTTTTTGAGAAAACCGGTAGCAGCACTGAATATAGCGAGCTGGGAATGATGTATTGCGCAGGGATGGCAGCACGAAGAGACGAAAACCCCAGTTTCCTGCATCATAAAGTAATAGTTGTGGACAACAGGATCGTTATCACAGGATCGCTGAACTTTTCAGATAATGCGAACGAAAGTAACGATGAAAATGTTTTAATTGTGGATAATGCAGAAATTGCAAAGCTCTATACTCAGGAATTTGATCGCATTTGGGTGCTCTCATCTGATCCTGAAGCAGGGAAATTCGAATGTGAGTAAAGGCAGCGTGGTAAATAAACTTAATGAATAAGACTTACGTAAAATACCTAATTTCTGGCAGCAATGCTCTGCGTTGCCCCTGGTCTTCATTACACCAATGCAGAAAATTGAGACTGGGATTTTAAGAATGTGTAAGTCTTATAAAAAATGGGTCAGCTTTTTTGCCGACCCATTTTTAGTTAAAGTTCGCAATATCTATTGACCTGCTTCTCGATTATCTTCAGGCTATCTTCCCAGAATTTTTTCTCACGGATATTGATTCCAAAGCGGTCTGCCAACTCGGCTGCGCGCCCTTCGCCAGTGCTGGCCAGCAAGTTGATATAGTCCGGGACGAATTCGTCGCCCCGCTGCTGGTAGATCGCGTAGAGTCCCGTCGCAAAAAGCAATCCAAAAGCGTAAGGATAGTTATAAAATGAAAGCCCTGCTGAATAATAATGCGGTTTCCAGGTCCACATATATTTATGCAGATACCGTTCATCCAGCGCATCGCCATAGGTCGCCTTTTGGGCGTTCTCCATGATCTCGCAGAAATCTTCGGCTGAGAGTTCAGCATCTGCACGCCGCTCAAAGACCTCTTTTTCGAAAAGATAACGGGAATAAATATCAACGATCACTGCGCTGGCCCCCATCAGGGAGGTTTCGATGATCGCTAATTCCTGATCAGGATCATTGGCCTTTTCGATGGCTGCGTTGGCAACAATTGTTTCGCACATGATCGAGGCTGTTTCCGCGAGCGTCATTGGTGTTGCGCTTTGCAAGGGAGTTTTATCTGCACTGAATATACATTCGTTGTGGAAGGCATGACCCAATTCGTGCGCAATCGTGGAGAGTTGGTCAAAAGTTCCGTCAAAGTTACTCAGGATACGTGATTCTTTTACGGCTGAGATTCCCATGCAAAATGCCCCGCCGCGTTTTCCAACCCGCTGCTCGGCATCAATCCAGTTTTCGCTAAATGCGCGCTGCGCGAGATTTTTTAATGTGGGTGAAAACTCGCCAAACTGCTCCAGAATGAACTCACTGGCTTCCTGAAAAGAATATGTTTTCTCAGATATTCCGACCGGAGCGTAGATATCCCACCAGGGCAACTTGTCCTTGCCGAGTCGTTTTGCCTTCGCAGAGTAGT
Source organism: Candidatus Desulfolinea nitratireducens (assembly GCA_014382535.1). Lineage (GTDB taxonomy): Bacteria > Chloroflexota > Anaerolineae > Anaerolineales > Villigracilaceae > Desulfolinea > Desulfolinea nitratireducens. Next base: position 24,715 of record JACNJN010000123.1, read on the forward strand.
AGCGGCGGAACATTGGGAATGAGTCTTTCATGGCTTCCATCATGGCGTTTAGCGTTTGACGGTCAATCCGGGCTGCATCAATCGATGAGTGGATGGCATCTTCTCTGCCTCGCCGTCTGTTGAGCGTATTTACAGCACCCTTGATTCCGTTCAGTGATGCCGCCAGTGGTTCTTTTACGGCTTCCCAGGCTTTCATTTCAGCCTGATAGGCACGGCGGCGCACATCTTCATCCGGGTGAGAATGCAGGTTGATCAGAGCCGGGGAGGAAAGTTCCTGTATTTCTCCATCCAACTCAAACTCGATCTTCATTTGCGAGGTGACGGTTCCCTGCAATTTACTCCAACTACTTGCGCCACTCAGGCTCAGTTCTGCTGCAAGGGCTTCTTCTGTCTCGCTCATCAAATAATGGCTCTGTTCGGCTGTCTCTTGCAGGAAAAAGCTATGCTTTTGAGCCTGTTTTGATGCTTTGATGAGCTCAGGGAGCAAATCCGCTATAGAGCCGATCCATTGTTTTGCCTGAACATCCAACATTTGGAGGCGAACTTCGGTTTGTTCAAATTGAGAGAGTATTTTTTTTGCAAGCTGATTGAAAGAGTCGGTTGAAATAAATGAGTAAATATAGGAACCTATAACCTCCGCCAACTGACTGCTTTCGTTAAAGCGGGTGATGAGCCCATCGGCTAATTTTGCAAGCTCGGCTATAGGCGTATCTGGATTGGCAGCCGATATTTTTTCAGTGAAGAATTTTTCCAAATCACCAAGTTGTGCGGACAATTCTTTTAGCGATTTTTCAAACTTGGGGGAATCAAGACCGGGATAGATAGTTGAGAGATCCCAGCGAGGGGGTGCAGAGATTGCCATTTATACTCCTGATTTGAGAGGGATTTAGAGGGCCCAGGCGAGCATCAGGCCAAAAATTGCGGCCAATAAACCGAAATGTAAAAATAGATTTGTGGTGGCGAGCCAACCATTGGGGAATATGAACTGAATTAGCAGGTTTAGGAAGATCAAGCCCATCCCGATCAGAGGGATCAGCCCTTTTCGAGGGGCAAGAAACCCGGATAGCCAATCTAAAAATGCGGAGAGAATTTTTTTCATGCTACCTCATCTTTCGAGTTGATATCTTCTGAAAGGATCTCCCACCCGTCAAATTGAGCGATCAGGCGGCCAGGCAAGCGTCCCTGGATCATTACGCCTCCACGTTCATGCTCGATCCTCTCGATCTTTCCGGCCTCATGGAAGATGGATATAAGATTTCCTTCCTGGTAAGGCAGGCGTACCAAAATCGGCGTATATGTCTCGTAAAGGCTTTTTTGTAAAAGGGCTTTTAGCTCTTTCAGACCCGTATTCTCCAAAGCTGAGATTGCGATAGCCCGCGGATAATGCTCCACTGCAAGTTGCGCCTTTTCTGGATCGTTTAGCAGGTCAATTTTGTTCAAGGCTGTTATTACAGGGATATGACCCGCGTCAATATCAACCAAAGTTTCCTCTACTGCTTCAAAGTGGTTTAGAGCATTAGGATGAGAGATGTCAACAACATGCAACAGTAGATCAGCCTCGGCAATCTCTTCCAGAGTGGCGCGAAACGCTGCGATCAATGTGGTTGGCAGCTTTTGGATGAAACCGACCGTGTCGGTGAAGAGGGACTTATAGCCGCCCGGTAGCTCCACGCGACGCGTGGTCGGGTCAAGGGTGGCAAAAAGCTGGTCGGCAACATATACATCTGCTTTAGCCAATTGATTGAGCACTGTTGATTTTCCAGCGTTCGTATAGCCAACAAGGGCGACGGTCGGTATTAGCGATTTTTTTCTTCTATCACGATGTCGCAGGCGGTGGGCGCGAACTCTTTCAAGCTCCTTCTTGATATGCGATATGCGTTTGCTGATCGAGCGGCGATCTACTTCGAGTTGTGTTTCGCCAGGGCCGCGCAAGCCGACCCCACCAACAGCACCTGAACGTCCGCCACCGCCACCTGCTTGACGGGCGAGGTGGGTCCAAGCCCGCGTCAAGCGAGGGAGGTAATATTCATATTGCGCCAGCTCGACCTGGAGCATCCCATCGCTGGTTTTGGCATGTTGGGCGAAGATATCAAGAATCAGAGATGTGCGGTCGAGCAAACGAACGTCTTTGCCCAGTAATACTTCCAATTCTCGCTGATGGCGCGGAGAAAGCTCATCATCAAATACGACTACCTGAGCAAGGGTTTCTTCAACAAAAGCCTTGAGTTCGTTAACTTTCCCTGAGCCGATGAAGGTTTTGGCATGGGGACGGTTAAGTTGTTGGGTAAGTTCACCAACTACTTCCAGGCCGGCGGTTTCTGCTAATAATGCCAACTCTTGGAGAGAATCAGCAAGAGGCAGTAAGCCTTCTTGGCCATAGATTTCAACGCCCATCAAAAAGGCACGTTCTCGAGGGGAGGTGGTTGGTTGACTGGTTTTATTTGCCATTTAAGTATTTATACCTCGTCCTGGGGAGATAGATCATTTGTGGTTGGGTGAGTTTCACCGTTAAAGAGTCTTGCAACATTGGGGTCAGTCGCCTCGCTGCGGTCAGGCAGCAAAATATGAAAAGTGGCGCCCGGGCATATTATTTCATCGCAACCCTCTGATTCGACCCAGATATTCCCTCCATGTGCTTCAATGATTCCGCGGGCAATCGGAAGCCCCAAACCGGGTCCGCCACCCTTGAAATTGGTTTTGCTGCTGGAGTGTTTTGATGTTTCGCCGAGTTGGCTGAATTTATCAAAGATTCCCATCTGATCTTCGAGCGAGATACCAATCCCTGTATCTGTAACTGTAATCTCAAGAAAACCCGGCATTTTTCGTCCATCAATAGTAATTTTTCCCCCATCAGGCGTGAACTTGATGGCGTTGGTAAGTACGTTGCGCAGGGCTTGATAGATTCGCTCCGGATCAGCGAAGATTTGCTGTTCGCTTCCTTTAAAGGAAGCGATTTCCAGGTTTAACTTGCGAGTGTCGCAAATATATTGTAATTCGCCTTGCAATAAGCCAAGGATTTGCCCAAGCCAAAGTGGTTGAAAATTAAGCAAGAGCAGACTGTTGTCGATCAGCGAGACGTCAATCATATCGTCCACGATCTCATGCAGGCGAGTGACACCATTCTGGATACCCTCGAGAAGTTGCACTGTGTTTTTATTGTCCACAGCAAGAATGTCTTTCATCATTCCCGAATATCCTTCGATCAAAGTAAGGGGTGTTTTTAGCTCATGGGCCGCGACCGAAATAAAATTTGACTTGCTGCGGTCAAGTTTTTCCATCTTTTCCTGAGCAGATCTAAGTTCGTTGGTGGCATGTGAAATGCGTGTGTCAAATTCGTATTGAGCTGCTTTGGAAAGCGCATAAGAGAAAATTGCGGAGGTTAGGCTGAGTAATTCGAGAGACTCTTCTGGCGAAAGCCTTTCTTTTGCCACCTCAAAGGTGATTGCATTTGCCCTTGAAACCATGGTTGAAAGGCTGTATTGTCCATCGGCAAGATCGCTTTCTGTTGGAGTTCTCGACCAATCAAAAAGTACAGGGTCTATCCACGAGGGATCGCCTGTCAGAACGGCTTGCTCGAGGAGATTGAAAAAACGGGAGAGCTCTTTTTTAACATTTTCTCGTACGCCAGCGCCGCGCGCCAGATCGTGGGTGACACGATGTACCCAGGCATCTTGTATTGTTTCAAGAAGGGTTTGAATATTCATTGACTTATAGTCTAAGCGATGATTCCATTTTTGACCACTGTAGATGACTTACCAATTGATCATTCCTTGTTTTTCCACTCAAGCCAGGACAGAATGGTGTCGCCAACAATTTGCAGGCTATCAGCGGAAACTTTATCGAGTGTATCTTCTGTTGTATGCCAATACGGATAATCAAAATCGATTATATCCACCGCAGGGATCCCAGCCTCAAGAAATGGTGTATGGTCGTCAAGGATACTGTATTTTTCATTGGCAATAAAATATGCCTCAAATCCCTGCATTGAGGCCTGTGACCAAATTTCTTCGCGGATCTTCGGGGTCGAATTCCGTTCAAGATAAATATTCAAATCTGCGTCCCCGATCATATCGAGGATGATGACCGCATCCGGATTGGGCGCGTATTCTTGAAGAAATGCTCTTGAGCCTAGTATCCAATCCCATCCAGGGAGATTGCCATTATCTTCAAGATCAAAAAAGACCAGCCAGATGGGGAGGGAATCTTGGGGGATGTTGCGCGCCAGCTCAAGGAGGGCTGCCACTCCCGATGCGCCATCGTTCGCGCCTAAAACGGCTTGCCCGCGTTTGTGAGGATCGAGGTCCTGATCGGCGTGGATGCGACTATCATAATGAGCCCCAAAAATGATTTGCGGAGAGGAGGTCCCCCGTGAGGCAATCAGATTGTATCCCTGATGGCCGAGACTCTCAAAATTATGAACCTCAACGTCCCAGCCAGCCTCTTCAAGCTCAGTCCTCATCCAGATGCGGACCTGGGCATGTGCTTCAGAGTCAGGAGTACGCGGGCCAAGCTCTGTTTGGCGGATGATATCCTGGTAGGCACGCTCTCCGTCAAATTTGGCGGGGGCAAGTTCAGGTCGGGTGCGGAGCGGTAATTCTGTCCAGAGAAGATAAGCGCCAACGACCATAAAAGAAATCGATAATAACAAGAAAAACCAAGGCCGCCTCTTCATCATAAACTGTTTGATCTGCGCATAACCATTAATATGTACTATTTTTCATCCAGATATTTTTTCAAATCGCCTAAAGCACGATCTGCATAGGCTCCAGCTCTTTCGCGCTTATTTCTTTTCTTGCTGCCTTGCTCCAGCGGTGGCAGGATACCAAAATTGGCCTTCATCGGCTGAAAATCTTTGGCGGCCGCATGTGTGATGTAATGGCATAATGCCCCCAGCATTGTCGTTTGCGGGAGGTGGAGAGGGGGAATTGCGGATAGCAGACGGGAGATGTTTTGCCCTGCCAGCAAACCCGTGGCAACATTGCCGATATACCCCTCAACGCCAGTAATTTGCCCGGCAAAAAAAAGATCGTCGCGATGGCAAAATTGAAGAGTTGGCCGTAAAAGCTGAGGGGAGGCGATAAATGTATTCCGATGCATTTGCCCATAGCGGGCAAATTCAACATTTTCTAGCCCTGGTATCATTCGGAAAACGCGGCGTTGATCGGGGAATTTCAGATTCGTTTGAAATCCAACCAGATTATAGAGATCGCCTGCCAGATTATCCTGGCGAAGTTGTAGAACAGCATAAGGACGTCTGCCTGTGCGTGGATCTGTCAGGCCAACTGGCCGGAGAGGGCCAAATGCAAGAGATTTTGGACCCCGTTCGGCAATTATTTCGGCAGGAAGACAGCCTTCAAAGTAATGATGTGCTCCCGCTTTTACACCTTCTTTTATTTCTAATTCGAAGGAAAGAAGTTTGATCCGCTCGGCATTTAGGAGGGCCTCTAGAAAAAAATCGTATTCATCCTTCGTAAAGGGGCAGTTGATATAGTCGCCCTGGCTTTCTTCACCGCGATCATATCTCGAGGCTCGGAACGCAATATTCATATTGATGCTTTCGTAATGAACGATTGGCGCGATGGCATCAAAAAAATAGAGGCTGTTTTCTCCAGTGATCGCAGAAATTGCATTTGAGAGTTTTTCTGAAGTGAGCGGTCCAGAGGCAATGATTGTTGGTTCTGTAGGTATATCGGTGATCTCTTTGCGGATGAGCTCAATATTTGGATGAGCATTTATTTTTTCCGTAACAGCCTGTGCAAATCCTTCCCGATCAACAGCCAATGCCCCCCCAGCCGGAACAGCGTTTTCTTCGGCGCAATTTAGGAGCATGGATCCCATCTGCCGAAGCTCGTTTTTTAACAATCCGGACGCACGGTCCGGGAGATTTGAACCAAGCGAATTTGAGCATACCAATTCAGCAAGGTCGCCACTTTGATGGGCGCCTGTCTTTTTTTGAGGGCGCATTTCATACAGTTTTACGTGGAGGCCAAGCTGGGCTGCCTGCCAGGCAGCCTCACATCCTGCCAGACCTCCGCCAATTATGGTTATGGATTTCATGGGACAATTTTATCATCGGAATGTTTCTTCTCTGTTGTATAATAGTAGTGACTACTATCTTACCCAAACCGAAAGAAGAAATGGCAAATTCAGTCTTCATCGAAACTGCTTTAAAAGATGCCTGTCAAATTACAGGGGCGTTTTGGGCTGCTTGTATTGAAAAAAATAATTCAGGTTGGATTATTGAAGCCTCTTATCGATTGAACAAAAAACGCCGAGGGTTAGTGCGGGATTATTTTTATCTAAAAGCCGTGGATACCTGGCTTTGTGGCGCAATTACAGGAGGGAGATCACGCTCACGTAAACTTCCGGAAGGTCCGGATTTTGGCGTGAAGCGTTTATATACTTTTCCGGTATCATCTCAATAATTTGGGGTAGATGAAAAAGACCAACCCAAATTGAGTTCTT
>JACNJN010000106.1 GCA_014382535.1 Candidatus Desulfolinea nitratireducens
AGCCAGTTTTGCCATGGATAGCCAATTCCAAATTATCCACTTGATTATGCACTAGACTACCAAAGGTGCCAACAACAATACCGATACCCGTGAATAGGGCCAGCATAACCACGTGGACAATTCCAGGTTTGCGAACTTCACCTTCTTCTAGTTGCCAAACGTTTTCTATCATTATTTTCTCCTTTAGTTTATACGGAATAAGCTTCTCTTGAACAAATTTCGAAAATACATGCTACTTATTTTGGAATAGGCACCTCCTTTGTCAAACTTGTTTAGACAAATATTAAAACAAAAGACAAAATCCCTGATCTTAATAGGGATTTTTGGAAGAGAACGCTTTAGAAAAAGTCCATTTTTTCATAACAAGCTTTATTTTTTTTGAGATTTCTGGTGTTTCTCTACTTATAACACGTATTAACCATTTTAGATACTATTTAGTTGGATAAAAGCATTACCTGACATGAGAACTCGTTAAAAATTATATTTATCCAATTAAGAAGAACCTCGGATGAGGACAAAGCTACTATCAACGCCTACATAATTCCTTAGTAATTCCTTGTAGCATGGGGAATTAGAATTAAGCTCGAGCCAAATTCTTCACAAAAGAATTGATTTGTAATTAGAAATTGTCAAGCCCATAATTACCTGATAGATTTGAACTGGATCAAAACAAGAAACCGCTCAACATCAACTGTTGGCGGTTTCTGAATATCAAGTGGGCAGTATTGGACCTATCTCGAACCACTTCCATCCTTGGAAATGGTAGAAAATACGGTACAAAGGGGTTACCTTTTCTAAATTCTAATTGTATCCTGAGGGGCGTCAAGGAATGACAGTGTTACCTGTTTTTAGTAAAAGAAAACTCGAACTTTCAATTACCAGGTTACACCGTATAGAACGGTGTGAGTTCCTTCTAAAGGGGGGGATTTCTTTTTTAAGGATTAGACAATCAACTCCACACCACTATCCGTTTCACCCATAACAATTAAAAAATGGCCTTCGATCTCTGCAAGCAAAGTTTCCATATCCTTCCCTTGTAAGGGAATCTGTCCACCGGCCATTGTTCCGTGTCCGCCTGCTTTTCCGGGCGGGACAATGACTTGTTGAATGATATTGCCAGCATTTTGTCCCATCGGTTCGGTACGAAGCGAGAGATGCAGGGTGTCTTCGTGTTGCCCCAGACAAAGCGCGGCATGGGTGTTCTGCAAGCGGATGAGGATGTCTGCCATTTCAGCGGCAAAGTCTGGCTGCTCCATCAATCCGAGGCGCGCTACGATCACCTTTCCGAACAAGCGAGTCGCATGTAACCCTCGGCTTAAGGCATGGAAATATCCACGGCTCAAGCTGGCCAGTTCAACCTTGGCTAATTCCTGCTGATCCAGGTAGTGGAGCAATTCTAAAAAGGCTACTTCATCAGCAGGTGATGCGCCCCGTGACAGGCTACGTGTGTCAGTCTTAAGTCCATAGAACATCGCTGTTGCCAGGATCGGATCGGGTTGAATTCCAGAGGCTTCCATGTATTGGAATAACATCGTAACCGTCGAGCCCATCTCCGTACGAATATCGGCATATGACACCGTATCGATCATCTCCCGAACCGGGTAGTGGTGATCGATCACAATGTGTTTCGGGTGGACTGTGTTGAGGCGGTTGTTCCCGGCGCCCGGTTGCGTATCTACCTGTGCTACTGCGGTATAGCCCCTCAGATCAGGCAATATGTCGCTGTGTTCCCATTCAGGGGTCAGGCGTTTAAGAACGGCCTGGTTTTCTGCACGGGCAACCAGACCGCTATAAACAAGTTGGCTGGGAATATCCCAGGCTTCTCGAAACAGAGTTGCTAACGCTTTGCCAGAAGCCAGCGAATCCGGGTCTGGGTTATCGTGCGTCAGGATGAGTACAGGGCCTTTTCCTGCGGTTGAGCGCAATTTATCCAAGTGGGTTTGGTTAATTGGGTTATTCATCTCGATAATTAATTTGCTCATTGGATGATTTTATTAGTGAACTTATCAATAACAGTAACGTATATATATAATGTAGTATAGCATGGCTGCCTTCAAGGAAACGGGATATGTTATCTACACTAATGCGCTTTCATGACCGGAGTCGTGGACAAAAATACAAGTGGATTTTGTTTCTGAAACCATCTTCCTGATAAAATTCAGGTCAATCCATTCTGGTAGCCCAAATGTTTGCAAATCGGTCAGCGATGCCTGGGGGTGAAATGGGCTTTGGCACCTTCTCTTCTAAAGGAAAGCCTGAATTACTCCACCGTGTAAATCTTGACCATCTTTTCGGTCAAATCACTGTTGGGAATAACGATCCGGCCCTTGGGCAAGGTTATCTCTGCGCTCACAGTTCCAATAGCATCCAGTGTACCGGTTTCATTGTCAATTTGCACCTGATCGCCCAGTTCAAAATGCTCGCGGGCATAATAACCGGCCAGGATATTGTGAACTACTTCACGCGCACCGATGCCAAAAGCCAAAGCCAATCCTGCAACAAAGATGGTGATGATATTGGTCAGGGCGTTAGTCAATGGGGTCAAGTCTATGCCCAGCTCTTCGATAGCTGTGATAATGACAATCACAATTAACAACAGGCGTGTGCCTTTGCCAAGTGTTTCGTGAAATTCCACACCAGTGGCAGCTACCCCAACCTGCACCCATCGCCCGATAAACTGCGCCAATAACACGCCTCCAACTAATATCATGAAGGCAACGAACAGATGCGGCAGAAAGGAGAGCGCTGCGTTAAAAGGTGTAGCTTCCAGGTTGAGGTCCGAGCCGGTCAGGGATGCAAAAATGATATAGAGCCAGAGCAGCCAAAACGTCACACTTGAAGCGAGATCTGCCAGAGTGCGTCCCGGTTGGATTTTATCCAACTCCTGGGCAAAACCGGAGTGATCGAAAGCCTTGTTCAATCCTGTGCGGGTTACAACCCGTTTCACAAAGCCAGCTACAAGGCGCGAAACAATCCACCCGATCAAGATGATCAGAATAACAGTGATGATCGAGGGTAGATTTTCAGTAAAACTGGTAGATATACGTAGCAAAACAGATTTTAGAAGATTAGTATCCATAGCTTCTCCTTATTTTCTTTTACGAGGTGGCTTGGTGGAACCGATATTCAACAGCAGGGTTAATATACCAATTGATACACCCAAAAATCCCTTTACGCCCAGACCGATCAGATTTCCTGCCAGGTTGGAGCGATTGATACTATTCATTAAACGCTTTTCAAGCCTGGAGTTAGCCAGATTGGATACAGGCTGAGAACCGCCCTCCCATTCTATATCGACGCGCGACAGGCAGGCATCGCACTCGCTCAGGTGAGCAATAACATGCTCGTTTTCATCATCGCTCAACATAAATTGGATATAGGATTGGATTTCTTCCGCGCTAAGATGATTGTTGGACATGATCTTTTTCCTGATAATAAGTTTTCATTGCCAGCCTCGCTCTCTGGACCCTCATCTTGGCCGCACTTACAGATAGGTTTAATTGGCCCGCAATTTCTTCATAGGTCAATTCTTCGGCATCTTTTAGCAAGAGAATTTCTTGTTCTGGTGCACTAAGTTGAGAGAAGGCTTGCTGGAAGGTTTGCTGCTGATGGATGTTGTGTTTGGGTAGTGCCTCTGCTTCGTCAGGAAGAACTTCTTCCATTTCTTGTAACGATTGATCAACCACCACCGGGCGGCGAGATCGTTTGCGCAACTCATTTTTGGCGGTATTGGTAGCAATGCTATACAGCCAGGTTTTCAGGGAAGAGCGTCCTTCATACTGTTCCAAGCTGCGGTAAGCTTTGAAAAAAACTTCCTGTGCCAGATCTTCTACATCCTGCTCGTGCGGAAAGTACCGGAAGATCACGCGCGCTACAATGGCATGATGCCGATGGAAAATCTCGGCAAAGGGGCGCTCGTCTTTGCTGCTGCGCGCCAGGCAAAGTGATATAAGTTCTGTGTCTGTGAGGTGGCTGAGATCATCCATAATAGGCATCAAGCCTGCCAACTGTCAAATGCGAGGCAGGCTTGATGATTATAGAGGCAACCTGTTGATTTTGGAAATACTCAGGTGGAAGTGATTACTCTTTTGCTTCCAGCTTATTGATCCAATTTTCTACCATACGGCCAGCAGTTTCGCGCGAACCTAAGCCAAAAGCCAGTGCGGCTGCTACACCAATTGCACCTAGCAGCACACCAAAGGCGATGTTGACGATCTCGCCAGCTACGCCAACTTGCTGGAGCGCCATTGCTGACACCAGAACGAGAATGGCAATGCGTGCCAATCCGGCCATGAAGCCGGCATTGTTCCCACCAGCCGCCAAGATGACATTGCGGGTCAGGTTAGCAAGGTACAAGCCAACTGCAAAGACGACCAGTGCCAGTAGCACCTGTCCACCAAAGGCCATAAAGGTTGCCAGCATATCAGCCAGGAAGCCAAAACCGAGCATGTCAGCAGCTTCGATGCCAGCCAACAGCAGTACTGCGGCGAGAACGATATAGCCGACAACTTCTGAAAGCGTACGCTGGCTCTTGTCAGAAGCAAGGCGCAATCCCAGCACTTCGGGAACCTTGTCAAAGCCAATACCCATCAGCAGGTTGCTGACCAAACCGGAGACCAGTTTACCAGCGAAGTAAGCGACCAGAAGCACAATTGCTGCGCCGAAGAACAGCGGGACACCGTTCATAACCGCGGTCAGCATAGAAATGGCAGGAGCAGAAATGGCTTCTACGCCAAGAGCGTTGAGGGCGGTGATAACCGCCGGGATCAGGATCAGGATATAAACCACTGAGCCGATGATCTTGGAAAGCGGCTGGGTTTGTGTTTCCCCGCTGACGCCAATACGATCACCGAAGCTGTCGATGTTGGTGGCAGCCAGCAGGTTGACCACGATCTGGCGCACAATGCGGGCGATCAGCCAGCCCACAAACAGGCTGATGGCTGCTGCAAAAATATTGGGAATGGCACCCAAGATGGTGTCTACAACGCCGGTAACCGGCTCGACCAGACCCTGCATGCCAAGAGCGTTCAGCACAGCAGGCAAGAAGAGCAGAAAGACCAGCCAGAAAACGCCGTTCGCCAGCGACTCAGAAACGCTGACTATTGGTTCATCGATTTCAGCTTGAGCAGCCAGGCGCTCATCGAGTTTGGTCACACGCATGGTGCGCTGGATGATAAACCTGGCAAGGGTAGCAACCAGCCAGGCAACCAGCAGAATCAATATCGCACCAAGCAACTGAGGGGCAGCCAGGGCAATCTGCTCCAGTATAGCGTTCAACGGGGTAGCCACAGCCGGGAGTTGCACGGTCTGGAAGAAAGCGACCAGCACGAATAGCATGACCAGATAGAACGCAGCTATTGAAACCCATTTCTCAATATTTAACTTGGTAGGCTCTTCGCCTTCAGCTACTGTACCCGCCAGGCGGTTGTCCAGGTTGGTGCGCTTCATCAGGCGATAAACCACCGATTTGATAATACGGGCGATGATCCAGCCCACGATCAGGATAGCCAGACCAGCCAGCAGGTTGAGCATGTCCTCGCCGACGAGAGCCATCAATTGGGAAAGCATTTGGTCAAACATAAAAAATCTCCTTTTGAAAGTGGTTAAATGGTTACTTGTACTTATTTAGACACCGAAATTTACCGGAGCGTCACATTTTCCTGAATAGCCCAGTTGTGACTTTTTTACTTCCGCCCGTATCTTATGGATAAATCAAATAAAGTTCGTACAATCCTACGTCACTGCGAGCGGAGTTTACGCAGCGCGGCAGTCTCCTTCGCCGAGAGGGAGATTGCTTCACCCCGAAGTGCATCGGGGTTCGCAAAGACGTGACATTGTACGAGTTTCAAACAATTTGTCCATTAGAAATACATCACTACGGGCATGTTCATCTCCAATACATCCGATCAGGGAGTAAGAATTACGAATGGAACTCGAACCAGGTTTTCAAAACAGAAATAGTTTTGCATTTAGAAGTTTTTTCAAAGTCGCCAATTTCCCCCTGTCATTGAACTGCATCATAGCAAGAAACCGCTCAATTTTATCTATTGGCGGTTTCCAAAAATCTTGTGGGCGCTGCCCCAAAGGATCCGGTCGAGCCGGACGAACGGTGCTCCGCGAAGGGACTCTTTCGTCACCCTCGAGGGAAATTCCAACTCCTTCAAGAATGTTTCGGTGAAACAAAAAAGCCAACCATCAGGTTGACTTTTTTTGTGGGCGCTGAGGGACTCGAACCCCCGACCCCCTCGGTGTAAACGAGGTGC
>JACNJN010000200.1 GCA_014382535.1 Candidatus Desulfolinea nitratireducens
ACGATTACGGATAATAATAGCAACACGGATACAGCCACGGTGACGATCACGGTGACGCCCTGCGCCGCTCCCGGGGGCAGTGGTTTTGTGAGCAGTTACGACCCAATTGACACACAAACTGGGGTACCCGTGGCCGTTTCACCAAAAATTTATTTCAATCAGGATATGGACTACGCCTCTTTGGACCAATATGATAAGTTTCATGTTGCTTTGTGCGGAAATGGTGGATGCGGACAAATTGTGTCGCCAGTTGCGATAATTATTTCCTCTACAACTTATGCCAACGACACAGTGACGCTCAATCCAAACGTAGATCTGAATCCAAGCATGACATATTATATAATGGCTGGGACCCAAATTGAAAATGCCTGTAACACAGCCCAGGGTTCTTTTGAAACTGCTGAATTTACGACTGCCCCATAGATACCTAGGGTAAATTTCATGCCTACCCGGCTATCATATTAAATTTCGTTCTCGCAATTTATTAACAATTGACTAGCTATTTAGCATATTTCAACGATTTGACCTGTGCTAGGGAGTGATAATGAACATTATAAATCGCACAAAAAAGCTGATTGGCCAGAATCCAATGCACCTGGTTTGGGTTGTGATGATTGCTGTGGTTTCTTCTACGGCCCTGCTAAACCTTGCACAAGGTTTCTTTTGGTACAAAAAATTTTCAGTTGACCTGTTGATCATTGGGACCATTGATTCAATCATTATTTCGCTCATTGTAGCTCCACCTGCTATTAGAGCCGGTTTGGCTGGACAACAAAAAATCAAGGATGAACTCAAGGCCCAGGCGATCACTGATGAATTGACCCAATTGAAAAATCGACGAGGTTTCTTTTTTTTGGCAGATCAACTGTTGAAAATTGCTTTTCGAAACCAGACTGGGATCTATTTGATGTATATTGATCTGGATAATTTCAAAAATTTCAATGACACATTAGGCCATGCCGTAGGGGATCGTGTCTTGCAGGTCTTTGCTGATCTTTTAGAAAAGAATTATCGGGAATCAGATATTATTGCCAGGATTGGGGGAGATGAGTTTGTGATTTTACCGGTTGGAACAATAGCAGATGAGGTTGCTATTATTAAAAAGCGTTTTAGAAGGGTACTCGCTGAATTTAATGAAAGAGAAGAATTCTCCTTTAAGTTATCGGCATCAATCGGGATTGCAGCCTACGATCCAAAAGCACCTTGTACACTTGACGACCTCCTCAACCAGGCCGATAAATCGATGTATGCAGAAAAAAGAAGTAACTAAGGCGTAAGTATTTTCACCCTAGATTTTGTCCCGCAATGAAAAATCCCGGATCATTCGAAACGCTTGGTGAAGATTTCAACTCCCCGTGGTCGCTATGAAAAAAGCCGCCTAAAAAGGCGACTTTTTGATTTCATATTATTAATCTAAAATCGGCTTTTAACATTGCTGACTATTCCTGAGTTTCAGTTATTCGTTCAATAAATCTTAAAAAACACCTTCAACACCATCGCTAATGTTACCTGATTATGCTGGATTTATTCTTTGCTTGCAATTACCAATCCAATTCCAATAAGCAACCCCCCGAAGAGAAATAGCGGAGTGATGATTTCATCGAGGAAGATCACCCCTAAAATAGTGCCAACGATTGGTTGGGCAAAAAAAGTTAATGAGGCGATGTTTGCATCAAGAAGGGCGAATGCATTATTCCACAAATACATAGCTAGGGCAGTAGCGATAAAACCCAGAAAAAGAATTCCCGCGATGACGCCGAGGGTAATTTCACCAATTCCCAGTGTGGATATTTCCCACGCGCTAAAAGCTATGCTCGTCGGTAATCCGCCGACAAACGCGACCAAGCTGACTGTAAGGACGTCCACGTCCCTGGTTACTTTGCGAACGAGAACTGAGTATAGGGCCCATGTCAGAGCTGCGGCGACGAGGCTCAAGTTTCCCAAAAAAAGAGACGAGTCAAGTTCTGCAGTGCGTGGGTCGATCACGGCCAGAACACCCAGAGATGCAATGAACAGGGCGATAATACTTTTGAATGTGATTTTTTCTCCGAGAATCGGAGCGGCGAAGATGAGAATAAATGCCGGAGTTGCTGAGGTGACGAGAGATCCGTTCGAGGCAGATGACAGGTTCGTGCCGACAAATTGAAAACCTAAAGAAATGCCATAACCGACAAAACCTACCCCTATCAGGGTCCGGAACTGATTTTTGCTGATCTTCAACTTTTTCTGTGCAGATGCGATGATCAGCAATGGAATAATGCCAAGAAGCAGGCGTGAAAGGATTAGTGAGAAGGGTGGAATGACAGCCATGACCGATTTGCTGACCACATACATTGCCCCCCATATTGAGCTTGCTGCAATGCCAGAAATAAGGCCGAGTGTGATGTTTTTCATGAAATATCCTTTGAGCGGCTGGACATAAATTATAAGCGCAAAATCTAAAACCCCATCCAATTAATTTGCTGGATGGGGTTTTAGATTTAGTTTCTATCCTAAAATTCTTTTGTAGTAACGGCTTCAGCCGTAAAGAGCGACTAAAGTCGCTACTACGGGGTATTTTTAGGAGGGATATTTAGTTATGTTGAAATTTAGAACATTGCGTCATTGATCGCTTGCATTGTCTCTCGACCGGGGCGTAATTCTTTTTCCGTTAATCGGTTTAGCGGGGTATCTGTCAGGTTTAAGATATCAATCAACGAAGGGCGATCCGGGTCAACATAGATCAGCCCAGTCAGCAGATAGTTGCCTGCTCTTGCCTCCTCCAGTACTTGAACGGCGGCCATACGGTCGGTGGGATCATAGTCTTTTTCCAACTTCTTAAGGCGGATAATTGAACCATCGTGCATGGTCACATCCTGAGAGGTTCCCTCTTCAAAATCTTCAATGGTGATCTCGTCGCGTGCAGGAATAAAAGTCATATCATGCAGGCTGGAGTAGTGTTCACGACCCCAGGCGTAGGAATGACGTGAGGAGTCCTGATTATTGAATGTGACACAGGGGCTGATAATATCGAGAATGGCTGTTCCGTTATGACCCATGGCGGCTTTGATCAGGGTCTTGACCTGTTTTGGGTCACCGGCAAAGGAGCGCGCGACAAAGGTTGCATTGGATGCCATGGCTTCAATGCAGATGTCGATCGCATCGAACTCGTTGATGCCCTGTTTTTTTAGTGCCAACCCAGCCTCAGACGTGGCTGAAAGCTGGCCTTTGGTCAGTCCGTAGGTACCGTTGTTTGCAATAATATATGCCAGGGGGACATTCCGTCGGATAATATGCTTAAATTGCCCCATGCCGATGCTGACGGAGTCTCCGTCTCCACTCATGGCGATACCGGTTAATGTTGTGTCGCCCAGCATTGCTCCGGTAGCGATAGCAGGCATACGTCCGTGGAGGCTGTTAAATCCAAATGTGCGTTCGAGCATATAGGTCGGAGCCTTACTGGAACAGCCGATTCCACTGAATTTAACCAGATCTTCGGGAGCGATATCCATTTCATAGCAGGCAGAAATGATCTGGCTGAGTATGGAATTGTGACCACACCCCTGACAAAGTGTTGTGGGAGCGCCTTTGTAATCGCCTTTTGAAAGGCCAATTAGATTTGTTTTAGCCATGATTTTTTTCCTCCATCGCCAGAATGTCATTTTTGATCCATTCGGCCGTAAGAGATAAACCGTTGTTCAATGTAGACGAGAAGAGGGTATTGGCTGAATATGGGACTTCAAGCCTGAGGATCTCCTCTAATTGTCCATCACGGTTCATTTCAACAACATAGTTCTTTTCGTGTTTGCGGATGAATTTTTTAACGGTCTCTGTGATTGGCAAAGCCCGCAAGCGCAGGTAATCTGTTTTTAGCCCGGTTTTTGCGAGCAGGTCGCGCGCTTCTTCTATGGCAGAGTCAGTTGAGCCAAAACCAATGATACCGACATTGGCATTATTGGTTTCGTCAACAATGGCGTCGGGAACAAAATGCCGAACCGTCTCATATTTTAGATTCAAGCGGTCCATCGTTTCCAACCAGACATCAGGATCTTCGCTATATTTGGCAAAGTTATCATGTCCGGTTCCGCGTGCAAAATAGGCGCTGCTAATCTGACGATTGCCGGCAACGGTTCTATAAGGAATACCATCACCGTCAACATCCCTGTAACGCCCCCACTTGCCATGTTTTTCTTCAAAGGCTTCAAAGTCTTCTTCCCAGAGGAGTTTGCCTCGATCCATCGGTTCATCTGGATATTCAAAAGGCTCGCTCATCCACTGGTTCTCGCCCAGATCAAGATCACTGAGCACCATGATGGGGGTTTGCGCCCTATCTGCCATATCTAAAGCTTTCCAACCAAACTCAAAGCATTCTTTGACTGTGCCTGGAAGCAGGACAATATGCTTGGTGTCGCCATGGCTCAGTGACATGGCCTGTTTTAAGTCACCCTGGGATGTTCGGGTGGGGAGACCGGTACTGGGACCCATGCGCTGGATATTCCAGATGACCACAGGCGTTTCGGAGAAATAAGCCAGCCCAACGAATTCGCCCATCAAACTGATCCCGGGTCCCGAGGTGGATGTCATTGAGCGCAGCCCGGAAAAGGCTGCGCCGATTGCAATCCCGACCGCCGCCAGTTCATCTTCTGCCTGTATGACAGCATAGGTGTGTTTGCCATCTTTTGTATTCCGTAATTCAGGTAAGTATGAATTCATCATTTCGACCAGGCTGGTTGCTGGAGTAATAGGATACCAGCCGACAGCCTGAACGCCGCCATAAATGGATCCCAGCGCAGCCGCAGTATTGCCATTTGTCAAAATGAGACCATCGGTTTTGTTCATCGGCTCGATGTAGAACGGGTCGGTCTTTTCAAGATTCTCAGCTGCCCAGGTCGCACTGGCTTCAATCACGCCCATATTTATGGAGACGGGCTTTTCTTTTCCTTTGAAATGAAAATCAAGCGCCATTTTAATCTTTTCAATCTCTATACCCAGAACTTGAGCCACTATGCCGACGTAGACCATATTGGCAACCATCGAACGCAAATTGGTGGGAATCTCCGCATCTTTGACGATATTCTTGACATCCATTGGATAAACGGTAATGTCATCGCGCTCGATCGGCATCTTGATCGAGTTGTCATAAAAGAAAACACCACCGGAGATTACATCATTCAGGTCGCGCTCGAAGGAATTTGGATTCATTGCAACTACGATCTCGTGTTCATCCCTGCTGGCAGTATAGCCCTCCTTGCTCAGGCGAATGGTATACCAGGTGGGTAGTCCCTGAATATTGGATGGAAACATATTTTTTCCAGTAACCGGAATGCCCATCTTAAACAGGGCTCGCAGGATTGTCAGGTTAGATGTTTGGCTTCCGGATCCATTGGATGTTCCAACAGTAATTGAAAAATCATTAATTATTTTATTTTTCATAGCTTCCTCATTTGAAACTTTGCGGATTGGGTCTCGCTGCAATCAACTCGGTATGGTCCATCAAAAATTGATGTGCAGTTTTATATGCACCACGTTCAATTGCATCAATCATATCAGAGTGGTATGTCCATACATTTGTTAAATAGGTATAGTCAGTAAATACGTTTAGATGAACGGCCTCGTAAGCCTCCCAATAAGCTTCTAATATTCCAGTAACAAAAATATTATTCAAGCGACGATAAATCAGCAAATGCAGATCGCGATGTTCCTGATGGGGTATTTTAGCTGGATTGCCTCGCAATTTTTCCCACGCTTGTTCGACCAGTGCCTTAAGCTCTTGAATATCATCTTCAGTAAGATATTCAACCGCCTGACAGAAATAGGCGGATTCTACGTGAGTGCGTAAATCAGAATAGCTCTCAAAATTATTCCGGTCACACAGGATCGCATAGCCAAGACTCTGTTGAAGGGCAGGAGTAAAGGTGTAAGGTAATTGTTGGGTTCCTGTACGTGGCTTAACGGCAACCAGGCCCAATGCACGCGCGACTGCGACTTGCTCTCGTAATGACGCGCGATTAATCCCCAATTCCTCGCTAAGTTTGTCTAAGGGGGGAATTCCGTTTATTTTTGCCTCTTCAGGAGAGGCAAGATATTTCAAAAACTCAGAAAGATTTGTGAACATTAATTAGATATATTCCATTAATCTGATTATTCAGGGAATTGAAGTTTATCATCCTTGTTTATTAGCGTCAAGTTGAAGATTGCAGATTGCTGGGG
>JACNJN010000142.1 GCA_014382535.1 Candidatus Desulfolinea nitratireducens
TAATGATTTCATAGAAGTCATCGGGGTTTTTCCAATAATTTTGGCGTCAGGTTGCATAAGGCAGCATGGAGTAAATTGAGGGTGTTTTCCCAATCCCTGATCCGGCAAAGCCCCATCGCAGTATGGGCATATCGTCCAGGCACAGAGACAGAGCCAGTCGGGATCCCGGCTCGCGAGATGTGGATCGCACCCGCATCTGTCCCGCCGCCGCCCGGTTGCCTGTATTGATAGGGGATATTTTCTTTATCACCGGTCTCGCTCAACCAGCGGATAATTCGCGGGTCTGAGAGGGTGCCTCTATCCACTGTGTAAATGGCAGGGCCACCCCCGAGCTTTGTGTTATAGCGGATATTCTCGCTATCGTCGTGCATCGGAAGGTCATAGGCGGGCGTCGAATCAATTGCCAGCGCCAAATCCGGGTCAAGAGTGTGTGCCGCTATTTTTGCGCCCCGAAGCCCAAGTTCCTCCTGGACAGTGAAGGCAGCCAGCAGGTTGATATTTGAGGGGGCATTTTTCAATAGCTCGATCAGGATGGCGACGCCGAGACGATCATCCAATGCCTTCGCGCGGATGGAATACTCCATCCGCAGAAATTTGGTGGCGAAGGTCGCCCGATCCCCAACCTTGACGTTTGGCTTGCCCGGCCCAACGTCGATCCGTAACGCGCTGACGGGGACTGTTTTGCTGTGCGCACCTGATGCGACTAAATGAATTGGCCCAACCCCGATCACGCCGGGAATCTGCTCCTTGCCAATCCAGACAGGTTTTCCGGCAAGCTGGCGAGGATCGATCCCACCGATGGTGGTGAATTCAAATAAGCCATCACCAGCATCATTGACCAGCATAAACCCGACTTCGTCCATATGGGCGGCCAGCATCACGTTGAGATTATTTTTACCCTTTCCGCGTTTGGTGGCCAGCAGATTGCCCATTGTGTCAACTTTGATCTCATCGACCAGGGATTCTATCTCAGCTCGTACGATCTTGCGGACTGCACCCTCATCGCCCGAGACGGCCACGGTATTGGTTAGCTTTTCCAAAAATTTAATTTGGGGGTTTCTGATTTTTAACATCATCAATCATCCCAAACGATCTTTTTAAGAAAATCTGGTTCAAGCATGGCTATAAATTCTGCCAGCAGGCGTCCCACTCGTTGGATATCTTTCAATGCAACCATTTCTATCGGGGAATGCATATAGCGGATCGGAATGCTGATCAATGCAGTGGGAATACCTTCTGCCACAAGTTGCAGGTCGTCGCCGTCGGTGCCAGATCTGCCAGGGAGGATTTCGATCCCATAAGGCATCTCCAGTTTCTTAGCTAATTCCTTGAATTCTTTATATAAAAATGGATGAATAACAGATCCCCAGCCGATGGTGGGGCCACTCTCGAGTTCGAATGTTTCCCAGTTATTCGCACCGGGACCCTTGGCAAAAGTTACATCCACAGCAATGGCGAGATCGGGGCGGAGTTGGAAGGCGGAGGTCCTTGCCCCCATATGTCCAAGTTCCTCCTGGACGGTGGCCGCAGCCCAGATATCCCAGGCGTGCTGGCGGGATTGCAGCTCTTCAAGGCAAAGCGTCAGTGCAGCTACCGATGCGCGATTATCGAGGGAATGACCGACCAATACCCCGCCGCTCATCTCAATTGGCTCGGTTGCAAAGGAGATCAAATCTCCAATTTTAACTTTTTTAGAGACCTGCCCTGCGCTGAGCCCCAGATCTACAAGAAGATGATTAATGCCAACAGCACCCTCTGCCGCTCCTTCGGGAAGGAGATGCGCGGGCGGCTGGACGATGATCCCGGGCAGATCGCTTCTTCCATGAATGGTGACAGCCTGCCCCGGTAAAACGCGGATATCAATTCCACCGATATGGGTCAGGTGGAGAAATTCACCGGAGATTTTTGTCACGATCAGGCCAATCGCATCCATATGGGCGGCGATCATCAGAGAGGGGCGCGGTTCCTGCCCGTCTCCACGCTTCAATCCATGCAATGAGCCAAGGGCGCTCAGGTTGAGTTCATCCGTCAGGGGTCGCCACGCTTCTTCTATCAGGCCCGTTACAGGAGTCTCATACCCGGAGAGCCCGGAGGTTGAGATTAAGGATTTTAGAAATTCGGTTGACATCGGTTTATTTATGAAAGTTCCTGTTTTAAAGAAAGGGGACTATTATAGTACTTGTTTTATCTTCGATGGCCTGGATAGCGAAGTAGGTGCCCATATTCCTTTGTGTCATCAAATCCGACATATTTCAATGAGATACTATTGACAAAATGTTAGTAAAGATATATTATGTAAGTAATCACCATGAGAGGGCACACCTAAGGTTTCGTCCGAAGGTTACTCCCTCTTTTTTAATTTCTATATTCCAACTTTGCTTTCAGGTCAGTAACAAATACCATATACGGGCGGTATTTTCTAAGCAATGATGAATAGCTATATTTGTTGGGGATAACGATTTGTGATAGTTTATTGAGTGTTTCAAGGTATTCAATTAGGCAGAAATAATCCCCGTCACCTGAAACTATAATAGCATTATCATAATTGGGAAATTCTATCATTGTATGTAAGACTAACTCAGCGTCAACATTGCCCTTTGTGAATTTTTTCTTTCCATCCCCATAATCAATCGTGGGCTTGTAAATTAACTCGTAACCTACGCCCTTAAGAAACCTGTATAGTTTTTTATTGCCATCGACACGGCCAATAAATAAATAAGATTTATTGACTTTGTACTTGTCTTTAAGATAGATAAAAAAGCGCTCGAAATCAAGTTTCCAGCCTTGATAAATTATCTTTCCTGATTTATTTGTCAGATCGTATAGGACAGATAAATTAAGGTTCTGACTGTCTATAAAAGCATAAGTCACTTTTTTAGTGTTGCCCATAATTTCTTTCCAAGCCGCCGGATAACGGGGCAATTGTTTTGGATAATTTCAAAATAATAAGGGATATTTAAAAAAATAACTATGGTGAGCCTGTCTCAACCGCAGTTGTTGGGGTTGATGTATTCGTTGGTGTATACGTAGAGGTTGGAGTGGATGTAAAAGTAGGCGTAGCTGTTTTACTGGGCGTTGGGGAAGGTGTATAGGTATGCGTGGAAGTAGATGTTGGGCTCGAAGTAAAGGTCGGAGAAGGCGTCCACGTCGCGGTATGAGGCTGGAAGGGTGTTGACGATGGAGTAGAGGTTAGTGTGGGCGTGGGCGTTAAGGTGGAAGTGGCAGTAGGGGTGGGGCTGGAGGTGGGTGATGCGGGCGTCCCCAAGGTTGGGGTCACGATAACAGGCTCGGGGGAGGCTGTACCGCTTGCGTTGGGGGTACCGATTCCCGGTTCGGGTGCTAATCTAACCGCAATAAATCCCAGGCAATAACAGGGAATGGTTGCAAGAATGATAGAAATTAGAATCAAGCGGCGGCGTGCACCAGGGTTGGTATAAGTATCCATGATTTCTCCTTGCTGATAATAACATTACTCAGATGGCAGAGCAAGTTATAACGGTATAATTCAACTATGATTCCAATTTCTTTAAAAATCACTGGATTTCTTTCTTATCAGGAAAGCGTCGAACTCGATTTTCAGGATTTTGATCTGGCCTGTATCTCCGGGAATAATGGCGCCGGAAAATCATCCCTGCTCGATGCGATCACCTGGGTGCTTTTTGGACAGGCACGAAAACGTGACGAGGCCCTCATCAACCTGCAATCAAAAACCGCAGAGGTTATTTACATTTTTGATTATGAGGAAAATCATTATCGCATCCAGCGGACGATGACACGTGGAAAGACGAAATTGCTTGAATTTCAGGTCAAAGATAATGATTTATGGCGTCCGCTCACTGAGCATTCTTTGCGCGCCACGCAGGAGCGGATCGAGCAAATTTTACGCTTGGATTACGAAACTTTTGTCAACGCCGCCTTTTTTTTGCAAGGTAAGGCGGACCAGTTTACCCAGCAAAACGCCAGCAAACGCAAGGATGTTTTGAGCAGTATTTTGGGATTGGAAGTTTGGGATGAATATAAAATGCGCTCGGCTGCCCGTCGTCGGGATGTGGAGCAGGAGCTGGATACTGTCGATGGACGTGTCGCAGAAATTGACGCGGAACTTGCTGAGGAGGATGCCCGAAAAGAAGGACTGAAAACACTCGAAAGCGAGCTTGGACGTTTGTCTGCTACCCGTAAAACACAGGAATCTGTGCTTGAAAATATTCGTCGTTTAACCGCCTCCCTCGATGAGCAACGGAAAATGGTGGCTACGCTGTCAGAGGCCTTGTCCCGTTCCCAACGCGCCCAGGAAGATCTGCAATCCCGTCGCGCTGAGCGTAATACCGAACGAAATCGTTATGCCGATCTTCTTGCCCGCGCCGCTGAAGTGGATGCATCCTATACAGCCTGGAAGGAATCCCGTGAGGCTCTTGCCAAATGGGAGCAGACCGCTGCCCAATTCCATGAGCAGGATGCGAAGCGGCAGCCTTTCCTGCAGACGATCAATGCTGAAAAAGCACGCCTTGAGCAGGAATTGAATGGGTTGGAAAAACAGAGCGTTGAAAATGAAGCGCAGCGAGTGGAGATCGGGGAAATACAGAATAAGATTAAGCTTGCTCAAAAGAGTGTCGAAGAGGTGGAAAAAAGAGTGATAGCGCGGGATGCTTTCCAAAGTGAACAGGCTTCAGCGCGTGAAAAATATGCCGTCCTGCAGGTGGAGAACAGACAATTCAAAACAGAAATGGACGCGCTCAAAGTAAGGATCGAGGAATTCAAAGTAATCAAGACTGCCGCCTGTCCCCTTTGCGGTCAGGAATTAAGCGAAGATCATCGCTCTGAAACTTTGACGAAAATGGAAAAGGATGGCAAGGCCCAGGGTGATCAATATCGTGCCAATACCTCCGAGATGAATGCGATCTTTGCAGAGGTGGAAAATTATGCAACCCGCAATAAGGAATTTGAATCTCTTGACCAGGAACGTTTATCTGCCTCAACAAAACTGACCCAACTTAGCGAACGTCTCTCCACGATCCAGAAAGGAGCCTCAAAATGGGCGCAGGAAGGCGAAAAACGCTTTAAAGAATTGTACAAAATTCTTGAAAAAGAAAGCTTTGCAAAGGATCTGCGGGTCCAATTGGCAAAAGTGGATCAGGAATTAAAAAAACTGGGCTATGACGCCGCCTCTCATGATGCCGCCCGAAAAAAGGAAGGTGAACTTCGTGTGGCCGAAGATGACTTCCTCACCCTGGAATCGGCCCGGGCAGCGTTAAAACCTCTTGAAGAGGAGATCGCCAATCTCGACCAGCAAAGCAAAAAGCTGCAAAAAGAAATTGACCAACAACAGATCGAGCATGAGGGGACCCTGGCTGCATTCGCGGCAGCCGAATCCCAGGCGCCGGACGAGACCGCAGCCTATGCTGAACTATTGCAGATCCAGGAGAAAGAGAATCAACTCAATCAGGAGGTCGGTGCAGCGCGCCAAAAGGTGGAAGTGCTTGCGGGGTTGCGCATCCGCAAATCGGATTATGCCTCCCAGAGAGAAGATCTATCTCTGAAGATCAGCCGTTATAAAAAACTGGAGCGCGCTTTCGGCAGGGATGGCGTTCCGGCCCTTTTAATTGAACAGGCCCTGCCCGAGATCGAAGAAAAAGCCAATGATCTGCTCGACCGTTTGAGCAATGGGCAGATGTCGATTCGTTTTGTGACCCAGGCTTCGTTTAAAGATTTCAAACGCGACGACATGAAAGAAACCCTCGATATCCAGATCAGTGATAGCGCGGGCGTCCGGGATTATGAAATGTTCTCTGGTGGAGAGGCTTTTCGGGTCAATTTTGCGATCAGGCTGGCGCTCTCAAAAGCCCTTTCGCAGCGCAAAGGGGCCCGTTTGCAAACCCTGATCATTGACGAGGGCTTTGGTTCGCAGGATGCACAGGGACGTCAGCGACTGATCGAGGCCATTAACCAGGTCAGGGGTGATTTTGCCAAAATCCTGGTGATCACGCATCTCGAATCGCTTAAGGATGCTTTCCCGACCCAGATCTTTGTTGAAAAAGGGGATCAGGGATCAACAGTGCGGGTGATCTAGTACTCCAACTTGATAAAGATGTAGGGTTGCGAGTAAGATGATTGGTATGAA
>JACNJN010000201.1 GCA_014382535.1 Candidatus Desulfolinea nitratireducens
TTTTGATGTTTTGTGGATAAAGACATAATATTCTCCAAAAAAAATAAAGAAATGATATTTTCAAATATTCTATTCCATTATATACCAAGAAAAAATGCAGATACTTACATTTGTGTTAGGCATAGTTGGATAATGCCAATTTTAATTATACAGGATTGGTTTTCCTGATGAATATATACTTTCATTTTATGGTAAAATCGTCCCGCTCGGAGGGATGGCCGAGTGGACGAAGGCGCCTGTCTTGAAAACAGGTTAGGTGCAAGCCTACGTGGGTTCGAATCCCACTCCCTCCGCCTTTAGCTTGTCCACCCGAGCGTTAACATTAGATTGGGGAGGTGCCAGAGTGGCTGATTGGGCCCGCCTGCTAAGTGGGTGTCGGGGTTAAACCCGACCGCGGGTTCGAATCCCGCCTTCCCCGCCATAAAGGAAACGCGCTCCGTACGGAGCGCGTTTTTGTTTGCAGGAACCCGTCCCTCCAAGGGAAGGGTTCCTGTGTTTAAAGAAGTGACAGTCACCTGATTTTAGTATAACTTTTTCCCCATACTGATTCTATCTTCAACGGAAAAGCCCAGCTCCTCATAGAGGTCAATTACCTTATCATTGGAGGCGATCACCTGTAAATTAAGCTTGAGGCAGCCAAGAGATTTAATCTTCTCCTCAATGGTATGCATCAAGGCGGAGGCGATTCCCTGTCGGCGGAGAGGGGGGCTGACGGCGAGGGAATAGATCCAGCCGCGGTGACCGTCGTAGCCTCCCATGACAGAGCCGATGACCACATCATCTATGAGGGCAACAAATAAAAGGTCGCGGTCGACCCGCAGTTTATTCTCCAGCGAGGTTTGTGGATCATTATGCGGTGATCCAGCAGGGAAGATCTCTTCCCACAAGGCAAGAAGTCCCGCTTTATCCTGATCTTGATAGGGGCGAATTTCCATCTAGAGCTTCCAGCCACCAGGGAGCACAGCCACACCAAGATAGATCAAAATGAGGGTGCCGATGACCACGAAGAAAATATTTCTATAACGCAGGCCATCTCCGGTTTTTTTCCAGCGGGATGGCAAATGGGCTAGGATGGCAGCAAGAAACATCATCGATAAATGTTCAATGCGGTAGCGGGGAAAGCCAGCGCCTGCCAGACCTGTCGCAAAGAAATAGATGAATCCGAGCAGGGTTTGGGTATCCAGCAAGCCACTATAAGCGGCAGGCAAAATGCGGGCAAGTTTGGGAAAGGATTTTTTTGCCAGCCACCCATAACCGAAAACAGCAAGGGCCAGCAGCGCAGCCAATACAATCAGCCAGCGGATGACAGAGTGGATATTTAGAAGAAGTTCCATGATTTGCTCCTGATTTGATAGGACTATCGTATTTTTATTGTCCTTGTCCCAATGCTCTGCGTTGGGGTATTTTAGACAAGCAGCAACGCAGAGCATTGCTGCGAGATAAAGATGATTTGGGTAAGTCCTATTTGCTAAAGATGTTATCCTAATTTTAACATCTTTCTCGTGTAAAATGATACAAACTTATTCTGGAGGTAAAGGATGATTTACAAAACAATTCTTGCAGAAAACCATAAAACCGTTGGCCTGATCACTCTAAATCGTCCCGACGCGATGAATGCCCTCAACGGTACTCTGATGACAGAATTGATTGACGCGCTTTCTGTCTTTGATGCGGATGAGCAAATTGGCGCAATCGTCATAGCGGGTAGTGAGCGTGTCTTTGCCGCTGGCGCAGATATAAGCGAGATGGCAAAAATGTCTGCTGTGGAGATGGTCAAAAGTAGTTTTGTGGAACTTTTCGATGGCATCCGCGCGATCAAAAAACCGATCATCGCGGCTGTTTCGGGATATGCGTTAGGCGGTGGATGTGAATTAGCCATGTCCTGCGATATGATCATTGCTTCCGAAAAAGCCAAATTTGGACAGCCTGAGATCAATCTTGGCGTCATCCCCGGAGCCGGGGGGACCCAGCGGCTCACCCATGCAGTTGGCAAGGCGATTGCAATGGAAATGGTTCTTAACAACCGCACATTATCTGCCAAAGAGGCCCTCGAATTTGGTCTCATTAACCGGGTTGTCCCTGTCGAGGAATATCTTGATGTTGCCCTCAAGCTGGCAAAGCGAATCGCGACCCGTGCGCCATTGGCCTTGCGTCAGGCAAAGGAGGCGGTTAATAAAGCCTATGAGCTCTCTCTTACTGAAGGCCTTGAATTTGAACGACGCGCCTTCTATTTCCTCTTTGCTTCCGAAGACCAGAAAGAGGGCATGACAGCCTTTGTTGAAAAACGCAAGGCAGAGTGGCGGGGAAGGTAGGCAAAAGTGGTATGATATTGATGATCGCATTTATGTAGCGAAGAGGTCAAATTGATGAACTCAGAAAAGAAAGAAAAATTAAAAGAAGAAATTATTCAGAAACTGAAATCTGAAAAAGAAATCAGAAAAATAGTTATTTTTGGTTCTTTTCTAAATTCAAGTGAACCGCATGATATTGATGTGGCTGTTTTTCAGGACAGCAATGAAAATTATCTTTCTTTGGCCTTGAAATATCGCAAATTGATCAGAGAAATTACTCGTAAGATCCCGATAGATATTATTCCTATTCGGGCGAATGTCTCAGATGGCAGCTTCTTATCTGAAATAGAATCTGGGGAGTTGATCTATGAAAGATGAAGCAATTATATGGTTGAAATATGCAAAAGAAAATTTTCAATCGGCTGTTGTTTTGTCAGAGAGTGAGTTATTTAATCCCTGTTTGCAAAATATCCAGCAATGTGTAGAGAAAGCGTTGAAAGCATTACTTGTTGAAAATTCGATCAAGCTGAAAAGGACGCACGGTATTTCAGATCTCAGAAATATTCTTTTGCAAAATGGACTTGAAGTTGATATCTCTGAAGATGATTGCGAATTTTTGGATTCAATTTATCTTCCCTCAAAATATCCATTGAGCAATGTTTTGCCGCATTATGAGCCTGATCACAAAATCTGTGCAAAAGGGATTCTGATTGCCAGAAATATTCTGAAATCTGTTGAATAGAATCATCGGTAAAATCAAAAGAAAGCGTAAAGATCTGGCCTCTGAAAAAACTCTCAGAGGCTTTTCCATTGGAGTGACTGCGTTATAATTCAGCCCGCTTATGAAGATTTTAACCGTTCTCACCTACTATCGCCCCCACACCTCGGGGCTGACCATCTACGCGGAAAGACTGGCACGCGCGCTGGTCAAACGGGGACACGAAGTGACCGTGATGACCACCCAGTTTGATAAATCTCTGCCTCGTGAGGAGATGATGGATGGTGTCCGTGTTGTGCGCGTTCCCGTAGCATTTCGAGTCAGCAAAGGTGTCATCGCTCCTACTTTTGGCCTGGTTGCCACCAAACTGGTTTGGCAGCACGATGTTGTCCAACTGCATTTGCCTCAATTCGATGCGCCGGGGGTGGCCTTGCGTGGCCGACTTTTTGGCAAACCGGCTGTGCTAACCTATCATTGCGACCTAAATCTCCCCTCAGGATTATTCAATCGCATTGTCAATACCGTGGTACATTTTCAAAATAGTATGGCGGGTTTATTGGCAAATCGAATCGTCACCTATACCCAGGATTACGCCGACCATTCGCCATATCTCTCACGCTACAAAGATAAGCTGCGCACTTTTCTTCCACCTGTGGAATTGCCTGATCCTGGCAAGGATGCGATAACAGCCTTTGCATCGAAACACAAAATCGCTGACCAGAATCCCGTCATCGGGATGGCAACTCGTTTCGCCGCCGAAAAAGGTGTTGGCATCCTTCTGGATGCGATGCCGCAAATCCTCGAAAAATACCCCAATGCCCAGGTGCTGTTCGCAGGGCAATATCAGGATGTTTTCAGCGAACAGGACTATGCCGACCGCCTGATGCCGCGGATCAAAGAATATGAAACCCGTGGACATTGGACTTTCCTCGGCATACTCAATCCTGAAGAAATGGCCGCTTTTTATCCTGCTCTGGATGCGCTCGTCGTCCCCTCCCTGAATGCGACCGAGGCTTTTGGCCTCGTCCAGATCGAAGCCATGCTCAATAACGTTCCCTGTGTGGCCTCGGCCTTGCCGGGTGTTCGTCAGCCTGTCTTGATGCATGGGATGGGAGAAATTGCCGCTATTGGAAGTTCAGATGAACTTGCCGGAGGGTTGCTCAAGATCTTTGCAGATAAAGGAAAATATCGCTGTGACACAGCTGCCCTCGCGCAGACCTATGATCCTGACAGCGTGGCGGAGAAGTATGAGAAGTTGTTTGAAGAACTCAGGAATGAGTAAATAGGGATCAGGAAACAGTAAAACAGTGAAGCGTGATGAGTGAAACGTGAGAAAGATTCACGCATCACTTTTCACGTTTCAGAGATGAAATAATGTCAAACCTTCCTCCAAAAGATTACATCTTCCTCCATCTCCGCGACCTGCCCTACTTCCGCGCCCTCGTGCGGGGCGTGGAATCGGAATATTATCAGGACCTCGACCTGCCCTCCCCAACCCTGGATGTGGGTTGCGGCGATGGTCATTTTGCTCAACTCACCTTTGACCGCAAGATAGACGTTGGCCTCGATCCCTGGCATGGCCCCATCCACGAGGCGGGAACCCGGGATGTCTACGATCTGCTTATCGAGGGAGATGCCGCGCAGAGTCCCTTTCCAGATAGATATTTTGCCAGTGCGCTGAGTAATTCGGTGCTGGAGCATATCCCCCATCTCGATGCTGTTTTAACGGAAACAAACCGCACGTTAAAAGCGGGCGCGCCCTTCGTCTTCTGTGTCCCCAACGAACGCTATCTATCCGAGCTTGATATCCCCCGCCGCCTCCGTCAAATCGGTCTAAAAAAACTGGCAGATTTGTATACCGAATGGTTCCGCTTTATCTCACGGGTGGAGCATGCCGATGGGCCGGTTGTTTGGGAAAAAAGGCTCAACGAGGCCGGTTTTGAGTTGGTGCGTTGGTGGCATTATTTCTCGCCGCAGGCGATGCGCGTGTTAGAATGGGGACATTATTTTGGCTTGCCATCGCTGATCGTCCATGTGCTGACGCGCAAATGGATGCTTGCTCCCACCCGTTGGAATTTGGCCTTTACAGAGCGTTTTGTACGCAAATATGCCTCAGTAGAGCCGGTTGATGATGGCACTTTTACCTTTTATATAGCGAAAAAGCGATAGCCTTGGTCGATATTCGATATTGGGATGCACACCCGAATTCCGAATATCGAATCCCGATCTTATGTCCTTCGACGAAAATTATTTTTCCACACACACCTACGAAAATATCAGCTTCGCCAAATACAGCATGTATTGGTGGTCGAATCGTTTTTATGCGATTCTGGCGCGCCGTTACGGAAAGCGTGGTTCCCGCTTGCTGGAGATTGGGTCCGGGATGGGACACCTGATTGGCGATCTTGAAGCGGATTTTGATACCAGTGCGCTGGATGTCAATCATTGGGCATTGGTTCAATCTCGTGAGGTTACCGATACAACGGATTTGAATACCGGCAGTGCGGAACGCCTTCCCTTTGCGGATGCGAGCTTCGGTGTGGTCATCATCAAACATGTTGTCGAGCACCTGCGTGACCCGGAACTTGCCATCTCCGAATTGGGCAGGATCATCGCCCCCAACGGGATTCTGATCCTCGCCACCCCCAACCTGGATTCGCTCCTCAAACCCCTCAAAGGCGATGCGTGGATTGGCTACCAGGATCCGACTCATATCGCCCTCAAGCCTCCCGCCGAATGGCTCTCTATGATCCGTAGTGCGGACCTCAGTCCGCTCAAAGTTTTTTCGGATGGCTTCTGGGATGTACCTTATATTTCCATCATTCCGGCGATGCTCCAAAAACTCTTCTTCGGCTCACTCGGTGGATTCCAGGCAATTGTCGGAATCCCCTTTTTGCCATTGCGCTGGGGAGAGAGTATCATTGTTGTGGCAGAGAAAAAAGTCTAAAGTCTAAAGTCTAAAGTCTAAAGTCTGAGGTCTAAAGTCTAAAGTCTAAAGTCTAAAGTCTAATACCTAAGGTCTAAAGTCTTAATATGAATGAACCGAGTATTC
>JACNJN010000138.1 GCA_014382535.1 Candidatus Desulfolinea nitratireducens
AATTCAACCAACTGAAAGTGCCGCTGTGATTCTGCTGCAGGGTAAATTTGAAGGTGCTGATCAGGATCATACCGGAGCTGGCACTGCAACAATTTACCAAAGGGCGGATGGAACTTATTATTTGAACCTGGAAAACTTTTCTGTCTGCTGCGGCCCGGATCTATATGTTTTCTTTGTCAGAAAACCATCTTCTGCTGAGTACGCTGAACTTGGTGAATTCCTGGAGATAAGTTCGCTTGCAGCGATCTCAGGCGATCAGGATTATGAAATCCCGGAGAACACAGATCTTTCTCAATTCAAAAGCGTTGCTGTTTATTGCAAACCCTTTCAGGTTATTATCGCATTCGCAACAATGAATTGAGGTAGAAAATATTGTTAAGCCTTCAAGAGCAGAACTTTATTAAACCAATTGTGTGCACGAATCATTGCAGGATTTATTTAAACTAATTGTATTTTTGTGGTAAACAAAATTATCTTGAACAATCAGTAATGTTATATGATACTATTTCCCCATGAACTCCGAGCAGAAAGATAAGCACTCGCGTAAGAAAATGCGCTGGAGCGCAGTTTTTCTCCTGGCGGGGTTCCTGCTCGGCTCGCTGCTCCCCTCTTTAAATTGGAGGGTACAGGCCGCGCCGCATCAGGCTGCGGCTTTGGATGTGCTTATCAATGAAGTTGCCTGGGGAGGGACTGTTGCCTCCTCTGACGATGAATGGATCGAGCTTTACAGCCCTGGTGTCCCAAGTTTCGATCTAACCGGTTGGCGGCTTGTCGCAGAAGATGGCAGCCCGGATATTATCCTTTCTGGTGTGACTTCAGCATCTGGGTACTTTCTGTTGGAGCGAGGGCGCGAAGAAAATGTTGAAATCGGAGATAGCGATTTTGATGGTGGTAGTAGCAATCAAATCTTTTTGGGTGCCTTAGATGATTCAGGAGAACTCCTTCGTTTACGTGCCCCCGATGGCGCAATAATTGATACTGCCAACAGCAATGGTGGCGCCTGGCCCAATGGTCGTCTATCCCCTGCCAGCAGCATGGAGCGGATGGGAACATCCGCAGATGCTGATGATATTTGGGTGACCAATATCGGTACCGTAAAAAATGGAAAAGACGCCGCCGGGAATGATATCAACGGCTCACCTGGGCAGGCGAATTGGGGTTATATTGTTACCCATACCTCCATTCCCCCTATTTCAACACCAACCATTACGCCAACTCCAACAGCTTCACGAACCGTAATGATTAACGAAGTCGCCTGGGCTGGAACAGAAGCTTCAAGCGACCATCAATGGATAGAACTCTACAATACAAGTGATGGTGACATTAACTTGTTGAACTGGCAGATTACAGCGGCTGATGGCACGCCAACGATTGATTTTCTTTCAGCTGATTGTGCGAACCCTAACTGTACTATTGCCAAAGGAGGGTATTTTCTCCTTGAGCGCACTCAGGACACTGTTGTAGGTATTCCCGCGGACCTCATTTATACTGAAGCTCTTGAAGAGGGTGGGGAATTTCTAAAATTAATTTCTCCAACAGGCCAAGTGGTTGATACTGCTAATAATGATGGAGGGGGTTGGCCTGCGGGCAGCGCATTGCCAGATTTTGGGAGCATGGAGCGGAGCGGCGTGGTAGCCGATGGTTCTTCGGCCTGGTTTACCTTTGCTGGGGCACCTAGTGCTTATCTGGATGCATTTAACAAACCCATCAATGGTTCACCCGGGGAAGCCAATTGGGCGATCAACGTCACTGCCACCCCCTCTCCCATCCCGACCAGAACCCCGATCTCGCCGACAGGAACGCCAACGTCTTACCCCTTTCAATCTGTGGTCCTTAACGAGGTTCTGCCTCGCGCCGGTCACGACTGGAACGGAGATGGTGTGGTTGATGTCAACGATGAATATATCGAAATCATCAATCGAGGCGTCTCCTCCGTAAATTTACAGGGCTGGCAACTGGATGATGAAAAAGATCTCGGTTCCGACCCCTATAGACTTCCCAGCGTCAGCCTGCAATCAGGAGCCAGAATAGCGATTTTTGGCTATACCTCGCATATCTCTCTGAGCGATGGCGGCGATACCGTCCGCCTGCTCAATTCGAATAGCCAGATCGTCGATGTCCTTACCTATACTGTAGTCAAAGAGGCAGACCAATCCTGGTGCCGTTTTCCTGAAAATGGGTTCTGGAATCCCAACTGTTTCCCCACCCCAAACGAAGAGAATGCACTTCGAGGCATATTTATTGATCAGCTGCAAGACCCCGTTCGCTTTGCCTGCGTGGTGCCAGATACCGTGCCAGATTCGATTTCTCTGATCGAATGCGGCCTTTTGGGGATGAGCATCCGTGACGAGAATTTTTGGGATCAGGCCCGCTCTGTGCGCTGGTTGACGGGACACTCTAAAAGGTCAACCTGGTTCCGTTAAAGGGGGGCAAGTTGAATTCAAGAGAGGATTTGGCTAATTTCGATTGACGGGTTTTCTCGGTCTGTGGTATCATCCATCCGCAAACCAGCCCATTGGCTGGTTGTCTGTATTTCTATTATGAAAGAAGGAGAAGCACATAGGCGCAAACGATTTTAGAATAAATGAAGAGATTCGCAGCCCCCAGGTCCGCCTGATTGGTGCTGATGGTGAGAATATCGGGGTCGTGACCTTTAAAGAGGCAATGGACCTTGCTGCCGAGGCAGACCTTGATCTTGTAGAGGTTTCGCCTGGGGCCAAACCACCCGTTTGCCGTGTCATGGATTTTGGTAAATTCCTTTACCAAAGATCGAAGAAAGATAAAGAAGCGCGTAAGGCCCAAACCAGGATCGACCTGAAAGAGATCCGTTTGCGACCGAAAACCAATGAGCACCATCGCGGCTTCAAGGTTAAAAACGCAAAACGTTGGCTTGAAGAAGGAAAAAAGGTCAAAGTGACGATCCGTTTTCGAGGACGTGAAATGGATTACCCCGAAATTGCGCTCGAAGATTTGCGTGAAATCGCAGAAGAACTATCTGATATAGGCACGATTGAACAGATGCCTAAAATGGAAGGCCGCGTTATGATGTTGGTTATGGGTCCGCTAGTCAAATAGGAATTATTCTTAATTAGTTAATCTCCGCAGGAGATCGACCCGGCCTGCGATATTTTTATGAAAGGAGAAAATTTGTGTCAAAGAAAGTAAAAACCAAAAAATACAAGCTCAAAACCCACAAGGCGACCTCGAAGCGTTTTCGCCTGACCGGTTCTGGGAAACTTGTGCGGACCAAAGGCGGAAAAAGCCATTTCCGTCGTCGCACATCCAAGCGTACAAAGGCATTGCTCTCTTCAATGATTGTTGTTAAAGGCAGTGGTCTGCTCAAGCGCATCAAGCGCCTTGCGCCGAATATGAAATAGTTTTTTAGCTTATAGTGCGGCTGTTGGGTGTATGCAACTGGCTGCGGGGAAGGCCCCCGTACCGACGCCCAGGGGTGCGCAGGAGATAAATAATGGCACGTGTAAAAAATGGTCCTCACGGACGACGAAGACATAAAAAGATATTAAAGCTGACCAAAGGTCAGCGCGGTACGAAGAGCAAGCTCTTCCGCCGAGCCAATGAAGCGATGCTGAAGAGTCTCTGGTACTCGTACCGGGACCGCCGCGTCCGCCGACGCGATCTGCGCAGGCTGTGGATTGCCCGCATCAACGCAGCCTCTCGCCTAAATGGCGTCACCTATAGCAACCTGATCCATTTGCTCAAAAAAGCAGATATCCAGATCAACCGTAAAATGCTGGCCGATATGGCCGTACGCGATCCGAAAGCCTTTGCCGCAGTTGTGGCTCAAGCCAACGAAGCATAATTTTTTTAGTAAGGGCGGGTCTCAGACCCGCCCTTACTTTTTAACGATACAATGGGGGCATTCTCCCCCACTTCCCTCTGTTTGCGGGGGGGATTAACATCAAATATCATGATCACATCTCCCCAAAACCCCAAACTCAAACTCGTCCGTGCATTACAAGGACGCGCCAAAACACGCCGCAAGGAAAAGGCCTTTCTTGTGGAGGGCGTGCGCCTGCTCGAAGAGGCTGTGAAGGCGAAATGGCCGATCCGTTTTGTGCTTTATGCTAATAATCTGAATGAGCGAGGGCAGGAACTTCTTAATTCCCTGCAAGATGTGGACGCCGAAGAAGTGGATTCTGCGCTGCTAAAATCCATCGGTGATACCGAAACATCCCAGGGTATCCTGGCGGTATTGGACAAATCCCAACTCCCAATGCCCAACTCCCCCGATTTTTTACTGATCCTCGACCAGATCCGTGACCCGGGCAACCTTGGTACGCTTTTGCGAACAGCCGCCGCTGCGGGCGTGGATGCCGTCATTCTGCCCCCCGAAACGACAGATGCCTTCTCTCCGAAAGTTCTCCGTGCCGGGATGGGGGCGCATTTCCACCTGCCAATACTCTCGGCAGATTGGGATCAGATCAAAGATCGGGTGGGGGGATTAAAGGTCTGGCTGGCTGTGATGGCCGGAGATATCGCTTATACGGAGGCAGATTTCAAGTCGCCGTCTGCGCTCGTCATTGGCGGAGAGGCAGAGGGAGCCAGCCAATTCGCGCGGGAATTGGCTGCAATGTCTGTTCATATCCCCATGCCAGGAGAGATGGAATCGTTAAACGCGGCTATTGCGGGGGCAGTGATGTTATTTGAAGTCGTCAGGCAGAGAGAGTTGCTGGGATGATTCCGAGTTTTCCCCTTCCCACAAATATTTCTTAAAATCAATTTTTTCCCGCTCGTCGAAAACGACCCCCTCGTCTTCGAGCAATTCACGTTGCCGCGCTGCATGCGGACGTGCGCTGATCTTTCCCTGAGCGTTGACCACCCGCCACCAGGGGACATCATCCGGGCATTGCGCCATTGCGCCGCCAACCCAACGCGGGCCAAAGGCAAGATAACTTTTCGGGTCCATATTATTGGGCGGCGGGATCATCCCCGCGATGCGGCCATAGGAGCAGACCCTGCCCTCCGGGATTTGGCGAGCAAGCTCCCAAACCTGCAAATGATAATCAAGCTGACTGGGGGGTGAAGTAAAACGGGGCATAGCTCATTCCTTTTCCTCCCCTGCTTGTGGGGGCACTCTGTGAGTATCCAGTCAAGCTGGACGAACGGTGCTACGCGAAGGCCAGGTGGGGGCAAAATTACCACACCCAATTTTGAAGTCTCTTCATCTCGCTGTAAGCAGTCATATCCATCTGGATGGGTGTAATGGAGACAAAACCCTCGCTGATCGCGCCAAAATCGGTATCAGGGATCAACTCGCCGGTTGGATGCTTGCCACCGATCCAGTAGTAGGGGCGGCCAAAGGGGTCTTCACGGCTGACAAGCTCATCGAGGTAGATTCGCTCTCCAAGACGAGTAATCCGGAAACCTTTGATCTCATCCAATGGCAAATAAGGGATATTCGTACTCAGGAGGGTATCCTTTGGCAACCCTTCGGCGATGGCTTTTTCTGCGACTCGTCGCGCGATCTCACCCGCGGAGGAATAATCTGCTTCCGCCAGATCAAGCGGAGTCTCCAGAGAGAATGCCAGCCCGGGAACGCCACCGATGACAGCTTCCATCGCCGAGGTGACTGTTCCCGAATAAGTAATATCAGAGCCAATATTGGCATGCGGATTAATGCCGGTCACGACAAGGTCAACAGGTTTGATCAATCCCAATAAGGCCAGCGAAACACAATCAGATGGGGCACCATCGGTTGCCAGGGCAGGCGTACCATCTGCGAGCTGGACTTCGTCCACGCGCAAAGGGCGTCCGAGGGTTTTTGTGTGGCCAGAGGCCGACCAGTTCCGGTCGGGTGCAAAAACGGTCACATCGCCAAGGCCTTGCATGGCCTGAACAAGGGCAAGCAAACCGGGGGCGTGAACGCCATCATCATTGGTGACAAGGATATGCATATGAGGAAACTCCGAAAGTTTGATCCCGGTTATCAGTTATACAACGTTAAATGAGTATATTTAAAAATATATATTCTCGCAAAGCTCTTATATGGAAA
>JACNJN010000202.1:0-3735 GCA_014382535.1 Candidatus Desulfolinea nitratireducens
CCGCTCTGTGCTTCTAATGCCTGGGCCACTGATTTATTCAATAAGCGGCTTTGGATTGGAGTCAGGGAAGAAATTAATACTTCCCGAATTATTTCATGTACGAAGGCATATTCAAGCCCATATTTTTGACTTGTGCTGCGAATCAATTGCGCACCTATCAATTCGCTGATAATAGGTGTAATTTCACTTGAGGAGAGGGCAGCTGACTTCTCTAAAAGGGCAAGCTCAAAGGAATTGCCCTGTATCGCAGCAAGGATCAAAATATCCTTAGCGTCTTTTGATAGAGGTTCCAGTCTCTGCAAAATTAGTCTATTCACACTGGCGGGCACTGGCAGGCTGGTTTCCAGATTTCCTCGATCCGGCAATGCCCAGATCGCGGATAATATCTCCAGTAAAAAGAAAGGATTTCCGCCTGTCTCATGTAATAAGCGCCCCGAAACTGTTGATGATAAATTTTCATCCAATAAGTGAAAAGCCAAATCCGAAATATCTTTTTCAGTCAATCGAAGCATTTCAATAACTTCTATTTGATCTTTTAGTGCCCCGATCAATAATTGATCCCGACTAGATGTTTTCCCCTCGATAAGAGAAGTAATCACCAGGCGCAGATTTCCCAGATCAGAAGATGATTGCTTCACCAAATACATCAAGAGTCCCAGGGTGGCATCATCTGCCCACTGTGCATCGTCCACAAAAAGGAGGCAGGTTTCTTCTTTGGAGACCAAAGCTAAAAGGTTTTTAGTTGCCTCAAAAATTATCGATCTCGCGTAAGAGTCTCCCAACCTTCCCCCCAAATCGCTCCGTCCTTCACGCAACTCGGGTAATAGCATTGTCAGTGGTTCAGCCCATAAAGCCGAAAGCTCTTGCCAAATATGCTCATCAATAGAATTACGCAACATATCGACCCAGGGCTGGTATGGGAGATTTTCATCCGCCAGATAGCAGGGCAAAAGCAATAATCGGGGTGTAACTTCCAATGATTGGTAAACCTCCTGCACAAGTCGAGTTTTTCCCGCCCCCGCTTCTCCCAAAATAAGAGTTGCCACTCCATTTAGATAATTCTTTTTTAGGGTTTGAACGGCATCCTGTTGCCCG
This sequence comes from Candidatus Desulfolinea nitratireducens, assembly GCA_014382535.1. Taxonomy (GTDB): domain Bacteria; phylum Chloroflexota; class Anaerolineae; order Anaerolineales; family Villigracilaceae; genus Desulfolinea; species Desulfolinea nitratireducens. Next base: position 1,096 of record JACNJN010000202.1, read on the forward strand.
ACAAAGGGAACGTGAATGCTTGACCTGATCGGCCATTCGGCACGAGCGCGCGAGGAGCTTGCCTCCCTATTCGAGAAGATCAAAGGCTCCAGAGAGCGGATTCTCTCCGGAAGCGGCGCATCCAGTTTCTCTTTAAATAATGTCCTTATACCAGCGTAATGTTGGCGAACTTTTTCAGACGGACTAATTTTTAGCAAGCAGATCAGTAAACTATAATGAAGTTCTTCGTCAAGATCATCAATCTCAAGGGCAGTTTCCAGCCAGGGAAGGGCTTTCTCATTCGCGCCGATAATATTTTCATGTCTGATCAAACTCTTTAGCACAGACATATATTGATGCTCCAAACTTTGGGCTGTTTGCATCCACCATTGTTCCAATGCTTGCGAGACAGACATCACCTCGCTATGGATAAAGACGGAGCCGTGCCAGAGTTTAGCTCCCTTAACAAGTTGTTGATAAATATGAACGGGCAAAGACTGATCTTGATGCCAGGTTATGAGAAAATTACCCGCACCAGTGATCAATTCTCTGAATTCCTGCACATCAACTGAAACCCGCTCAAAATCTAAAGCGATCGTATCCTGATATGTTTGAATATACTCGCTATTAGGTAAGGCGTTACGTAACTTATTTAATGTCCCACGTAATTGACGCCGTTGTTTTTCATCACTTTCTTCCGGCCAGAAAAGCTCGGCCAATTGAGTTCGCCCAACTGGCTTTCCAAAGGCTGCCAAATAAAAAAGCAAGGCCCGCGTCATACGCCTATCAATGGTAATTAGTTCACCATTCAGGTAGACGAGGGGCGGGCCAAGTAAACGAATATTCAGCATAATTCTTCTCGCTTAAAAAACCAATAAAAAAGGAGGGGCGCACCCCTCCAAAAAATCATCGTACCATGAAAATAGAATTCAAGGGCTAGGCTTTTCTGATCTCCTGTGCGTTTTGTAAAATCTCATGCGCAGAGCGCACCGTTCCTTCGCCTACATCGCCGAGCATCTGTGCCAGTTCAAGAAGCCGGGCTTCCTTCTCCAATGGTTCAACATGTGTCAGCGTGCGTCCATCTTTGAGTAATTTCTGGACCTGCAAATGCAGATCGCCAAAAGCAGCCAATTGAGGTAAATGGGTCACGCAAAAGACCTGATGCTGCCGCCCCAGTTGCCAAAGCTTTTCACCTACGATCATCCCGATCCTTCCGCCGATGCCCTGGTCAATTTCGTCAAAGATCAGCGTGGGGATCTCATCCGCGCGGGCGAGGATATTTTTCATGGCGAGCATCATCCGCGAGGTTTCGCCACCTGAGGCGACCTTGACAAGAGGCTTAAGCCCCTCGCCAGGATTGGGGGCAAGCATGAACTCGACCTGATCAAAGCCTTTTTCTGTAAAAGCAACACGTTCCCCATTTAGCGGAAGCCCCGCATCATCCGGCAGAGTTTTGAAATCAACAGCGAAATTCGCGGCGGCCATGCGTAAATCAGCCAGCTCCGCGACGATACCCTTGCTCATTTTCTGAGATGCAACTTTGCGCAAATCAGAGAGGTTTTTACCCTCTTCAGCAAGTTGCTTGAGCAAAATCTTCTCGCCACCTTCGAGTTCATCCATCCGCTCGGAGGCCGTGGAAATATTTTCCAACTGCGTGAGAGCATCTGTGCCAAAAGCGATCACAGCTTCAATCGAGCCGCCATATTTTCGTTTAAGGCTCTGGATCAGCGCAAGGCGTTCCTCCACATCTTCAAGACGGGAGGGGCTGAATTCGATATTCTCCAGGTAGGCACGCAGGTCTCGGGAAAGTTCGGTAAGATTCTCGAGAAGCAGCTCGGCTCGCTCAGATAATTCAGCCTGGGAGGCGTCTATTTTTACCAGGGCGGCGAGATGATGGCTTGCTTCCCCAAAGGTGTCGGTGATCGCAGCGGATTCGGGCGTCCCTTCGTCGAGGGCAGAAAGTGCCTCCTGTGCCTGGAAGGCGAGCGCTTCGGCGTTGGCAAGGCGATCACGTTCCTCCTTGAGAGTCTCGTCTTCCCCAGGTACGGGTTTGACGGCTTCGATCTCCTCAGCCTGATAGCTTAGCAATTCTACGCGGCGTTCGGAATCTTCTTGCAACCGGCGCAACTTGGTGAGTTCGGTGCGAAGGGCGGTCAGTTTTTTGTAGGTTGTGTGGTAGGTGTTGAGGGCCGGCTCCACGTTTGCATAGCGGTCGAGCAAGCCGAGGTGGGCGCGCGTATCGAGCAGGGAAAGATGTTCTGATTGGCCATGAATATCGACCAGAAAACTTCCCAATGCTTTCAGCATCCCGATCTTTACCGTTCGGCCATTGACACGTGCTATGCTGCGTCCTTCGGCCTTGATCTCCCGACTAAGGGTAAGATAATTTTCATCGTCGAGCAGGTCTTCAGCTTTGAGCATCTCGTTAATAGCTTTTCGCTCATTCCCCGCAAGGTGAAAAGTACCCTCAACAACAGCCCGCTGCGCATTTGAGCGCACCATGCTGGTATCGGCTCGCCCGCCAACAAGAACTTCGACCGCGTCAAGAATAATGGATTTTCCCGCGCCTGTTTCTCCTGTGAGAATGACGAGACCGGGTCCAAAACTCAAGTCGAGTTTGTCGATAATTGCAAAATTTTCAATCCGAATTTCTGTAAGCAT
>JACNJN010000202.1:4216-5941 GCA_014382535.1 Candidatus Desulfolinea nitratireducens
ACACATTCCTTGCAGCGATAGCCTGTTGGCATGTGGACTGCACATTTGGCGCAGATCAATTTTTCACAGCGGTTACAACGAAGGGAGGTCTCTCTTCCGGGGTGATTGGCACAATAAAGTGTTTCGGTCATCTTGTAAGTCCTGTAGATGGATTTTGATTCATAAGAGCGGTCAGATTACGATAAAAATAACCCAGGTCGCCAAAGCGCACAAATTTGGCGGAGTATTCCGCCGCGTGAACATCAACACGGTCATCTTCGTCCAGCCCGATCGGTTTTTGCCCGTCTACGCTTAGCACAGCATTATCGCTTCGTACCATAATGTTTACAGCGGCTCCCTCTGAAAGCACAACGGCTCTGTCTACAGAGAGATGGGGCGCGATTGGCACAATTAAAATATTACGCAATTCTGGCGGCAGGATCGGGCCTCCGGCGGCCAACGCGTAGGCTGTGGAACCAGTTGCGGTAGAGGCAAGCAGCCCATCAGCAACATAGGTGGTCAATGCTTGTCCGTCAACGCTGGCAGCAATATGGATGGGGTTGAGATATTGTCCCCGACTGACCACGGCCTCGTTCAGCGCGTGCCAGACACCCTGCTGTTCGCCGGCCCGAAATAATTCTACCCGGAGCATTAGCCGGTTTTCAATCCAGAAGTCGCCGGTCAACATTTGGTCGAGCATAGCGGGCCAGGTATCGTGTTTGACCTGGATCAGAAAGCCAAGCTTGCCCATATTGATTCCCAGAATTGGGATCTGGCAGGGGGCACAAAGATGTCCGGCGCGCAACATCGTCCCATCGCCACCGACTGCAATTAAGATCTCAAACTCACCTGCTTTGACGCGCTTGCGCAAATCTTCGTCGTGAAGCGATCCCACTGGCGCATCAATCCCCAATTCATTGAGATGACCCGCAATTGACTGCGCTTCATTCAACACAGCAGGAAATCTTGGGTGGAAGGCAATCACGAGTTTTTTCGGAATAAATGATGAAGACATAACGCCCCTATTATACTGGAATCAGGCGAGGCGCTGGTCGCAGATTTTTCGGTAGCCGCATCCACGGCAACGGGAAGCAGAATTATGCGAGCAATCCACGCTGCTTCTGTTTTCATCCCGACGCATTTCTGCAAGAATATCAAGCAGGGCAACCTCCAGAGCGGTCGTGTAATCAACGGCAAAATCCCGGTTCCTGTAGTGGATGATCCCATAGGGCGGACGTTTCCCCATCGTTTTGTGGACAAGCAGGCAATAGGAAGCCAATTGATAGATATGCGAATCATAGGGAGCATCGGGAGCGCGCCCCGATTTAACCTCAACGGGGATGATCTTCCCGCCACGCTCAACCAGGTAATCTGGTTTGCCGGTTAAACGCATTGAGCTATCATAAAGAGGCTTTTCGACTTTTCCCCAACTCTTCGTGTCGGTATAGATGACGCGTCCGCCCGGGAGACCGGTTTGCCTCCGTTTCCGACCAGATTGCCAGAAGAGGAGCAGGGCGAGGAGCAGGAGAAAGAGGGATAGATAAATCATAGACATTTATGTGTGGGAGCGAAGAATCGATCACCCCTATAGTAATTGCACCGTGCAATAAGAAACCATCATCACCAGCGCTGCCAGCAGGAGAATGATCGCCAAAGTACGCATCAATCCTGCAGCGACGACTTCGCGACCGTGGCTTTCATGTATTTCTGTTCCTGTCTTCATTTCGGCTTGATTTTCTGATTTGA
>JACNJN010000203.1 GCA_014382535.1 Candidatus Desulfolinea nitratireducens
ATATCGCATCATTTGTTATGGGTATAGCTAATGCATTTAATATCCCTGCAAACAGAGCTATATTGCCAAATATCGTTGATAATATAGACATCATACATGCAAATGCTCTAATCGCTTCTGTAGCTGGTGGATCTCTGGTTTTTGGCGCAATCATAGGAAATGAATTAATTCAAATTGTGAGTACATTCTCCACGTATTTTCTATTGGGGGTTCTATGTGTAATTGGATTAATAAGTTTATGCTTTATAAAACAACCTGATATATATTTAAATCGCAAACCACACTCCATCGTTCAATCTTGGATGGAGTTAAGTGACGGATTTAAATTTGTTAAAACAATCCCTTGGTTATGGATAACTATTTCTCTATTTCTAATTATCAATGTCAGTGTATATGGCCCTTGGAATATAGGCCTCCCAATACTTGGAGATGTATTGCTTGATGAAGGACTTGTTGGTTTACGCTACATCTATATCTTTAGTGGTATAGGTGTAGTTGTAACGACTTTAACAATTGGGCAATTAGAGAAATTAAAAAAACCAGGGTGGTTTCTGTATATCGCTATCATACTTCAAGGTTTTGCTTTACTATTTATTGGCAGCACTAACATTATTGGGGTTGCGTTAATCGGAGGCTTTTTAATGGGTATAGGAGCAACTACATTCAGCACAGTTTGGTTTTCTCTATTGCAAGAACAGGTACCAAAGGATAAATTAGGAAGGGTAGCGAGTATTGATTATCTGGGTTCTTGGCTACTGGCGCCTATTGGTTTTTCGATCACAGGGTATATTGGAAAAAGTTATGGTGTTGAAGTAGTATTTATTCTTGGAGGTTTTATAACATTGGTATTAGCAATACTAGCACTTAGTCAAGCACCTATAAGGAACCTCAAATAGTATAATGCCCCAGAAACAGACCACAAGATGATAAAATTGCCTCCCCAAACCAGTCTACGATGCAGATATGACACGGAAAAGAACCAGAAAAGCGCTCAATTCAAATCTGAAGTGGCCCTGGAAGCAGCCAAAAGTCTGTAAACGACCAGACCCTCGCAGGTGTATATTTCAATTTTTAATGTGCGATTTTATCACCTTGTTTTTCCTTGACATTGGGGAGCATCTTATCTTTTTGATTCTGTTTTAGATTTTTATATATTAAGAAGTACATGGAGAATATGATATGGACAGTAAAAATCTTTGGTTTGAAGAAGAACTAATAACTCAAGATGAGATTAAGTTGAACCAAGATACAATATCTTTAGGTGTCTCTGTGGGGGATATACCACATGCTGTAGTGCGAGTGCAAAAGCCAGTGTGGGACGTATTAAACAAGGGAAAACTTTTCATAGTATCCGGTCAGGAAATAAGATTATTTAAAGTTAAAATTGGATTTGAATTTGACATTCCTCATACTGAGATCGATAAGAATTACAGATTCTCGTTTGCAAAATGTTCAGCTTTTGTTTGGTCAAGGGATGATAAACAACCGGCCCCTTGGGTTTTTGATATATTTCCCAGAGAGTTATACGAAGGCGAACCTCAAAAAATATCTGTAAAATTTTCCCCGGAAATCACAGTAGATCAAATAGGTGCATCTATTGGTGAAATAGGAACAGAAATCGCATTAGGACAAATAGTTCCGACCGTGATTGGGTTTTTAGGACAAGATCAAAGAAAACCTCGATGGGAGATTCGCCCTAAAGATAAAATGCTTTTAGGTATTCACTATTTCTGGCTTGTTGTTGCGGTTCCAGTAGATTGCGAAAAGATACGGTTGGCATCACAAGTAGAAGCAAACTTAGAGAGAAATTTTGGCGTTTTTAAAATAGGACCGAGAAATAAATTGTGGAAAAATAGGCCCAGCATAGAGATTGGGTGAACCGCTTATCATTTCACCACATGTAGCATATATCTGTTAGAAAAAAACAGGTCATATAGTTGAATTACAAGTTGAACGCGAACGTGAGACGGAAGTATTGTTTTTTTTAACCATCTTCTCTGTTTTGACATATTATGGATGTCCACAGCATTGATGCTAGTTTTTCTTTTGGGTATTGGAGTAGCAATATTTTTACCCTACATAACAATTGAGAAATTAAGAAAAAACGACAAACTTGCTAATTGTACGTCTTCAAAGGTTTCGGACAGAATCTCATGGAGGCTCAATTAGTTTTTCGCCACACTTGTCCAATTGCCTTTGATGGCGAATATGTATATATCTGTATCTCATTTTTTCCATTAAGACATCACCGTTATAAGGTCAGCGCGGTATAAATCAAATATACGGGTATAAATTTCGACCCCAAACGTAGGCGGCAACGTTGGCGGCAAACAAGAATCTTTTTGGAATGGATTTTTTCCGCCGTATTTGTAGATGAAAGTTAGAAGCCGTTGGTCGTTTTTTACCAGCGGTTTCTTCTTGTTTACGAGAGTGATTCTTAGTTTTCACCCTATATCTGTCCGATGGTCTTTGATGGATAAAAGGATTCCCCGTTCTATGCTCGACTGTATCAACATCCACATCAAAGTGTCACTTATCGGTTTTGAGAATTTTTCCGACAGTAGCCGGGGACGCTTCGCAGTCGTCGGATGAAATCCGTGCTTGGGTCGAGGCAGCATGTTCGCATCAATGCGCACACTTCGCCAGTCTCAACAACCGGGTAATGACCAATGCTGATATGCGCGTCGCCGAAGTTGTGGTCGTTTCGACATATCCCTTTGCTTGATATAATGCTCTCATGTCCGCGTCGCATCCAAAGATCAGTCTTTTTTTACTGGGCGCTCCCCGCTTGGAAGTGGAAGGGGAAGTTATCTCTCTGCCAACCCAAAAAGCGGAGGCGTTGCTGGCTTTTTTAGCCAACCATGAGACGCGGCATAGCCGTGAACGTTTGGCGACTTTTTTGTGGGGAAATACAAGCGATAAGCGAGCGCGTTCCAGTTTGCGAAATGCGCTTTACCTTTTGCGAGATGCACTTGGTGAGGATGTTTTTTTGCTGGAACGGCATTATGTTGCGCTTAAGTCTGACTTTGTTTGGGTGGATATTAAGGAAATGGATCGCATCGTTAATGAGGTGCATGTTGATATTCCCAAGCTCAGGGATACTCTGACATTGTGGCGGGCACCTTTTTTGGACGGCATCTCTTTCGCGGATTTGCACGCTTTTGATGAATGGCTCTCACATGAGCGTGAACGTAGTTTTCTGATCTATCGTGAGGGCTGGATGCGCCTAAGTAAGCTATTGCTCATGCAAGGGAAGCGGATACAGGCATTGGAAGCCGCGCGTCAATTGGTTTCGCTTGACCCACTTTCTGAAGAAGCACACCAGCACCTGTTTCGTTTGTATTTGATGCTTGGAGACCGCTCTGCCGCTCTGCAGGAATTTGCCAAGCTAAAAGCGCGCCTTTTTGACGAATTGAATATCGCACCAAGTGCAGAGAGCCTTGCTTTGCAAGATAAAGCCTTGCATATTGCAACCTGGATGCCAGATGAGCAGGAAAGTCTCTATTTGCTCGCGCAGGGCGCGCTTGTTGGGCGAAAAAATGAACTTAGACAGTTTTCTGAACATTGGCGTGCTGTTTTGCCTGTTGGACCAGCTCGCATGACGCTCTTGGGAGGCGAGCCAGGCATCGGGAAAACCAGCCTTCTTTCAGCATGGCAGGAAAACCTTGACAAACATCTTTTTCTGAGCGTGCGTGCCTTTGAGCCACAAAAGAATACCGCTTACGATCTGTGGATACAGTTATTGCGTACATCCTTTGAAAAGTTCGGAATGACAAAATTCTCCCTGTCCGATCGCTGGCTGAGTGAAATTGCCAGCATCCTGCCAGAAATTTATGTCCAACGCCCCGATCTGCCGCGTTCGCGCTATGATGATTCTGAGTTGGCGCGCGGGCGTTTAATGGAAGCCATCCACCAATGGACTATCGCCATCACAGCGCAGCACCCTCTCTGTATTTTTGTTGACGATCTCCAATGGGGCGATCAAGCCAGCTTGCAGGTTTTTGCCTATTTGCTGGAAAAAGGCGAAACCTTACCTCTCTTTATCGTTGGTACCCAGCGTACAAGCGAAATTAATCCAGTCTGGGAGATAACCGCAGAAGCCCTTCAGCAAAAGGGTCTATCACGATATATCGAACTCCAGCGTCTCTCCTTCGATGAAGTCAGCATCCTTCTCTCCACGCTTGCGTTTCAGCCCAAAGATCCCGTTGCCTTCCTTCAGCGTATCTATCAGGAAACGGCGGGCAACCCGCTTTTCGTCGTCGAGATGGCACAAGCCATCCACCATATAGACCTTGACCACACCCCCGAACTGCCCATTCCATCCACCATTCAGGGCGTCATCCGTACCCGTCTCAGCCGTCTTGCCAAAGAAACCCGCCAAATCCTTGCCCTCGCATCCCTACTTGTCCAGGATTTCTCTGCCGAATTTCTTCAAGCCACTGGTGATTTCCCTGACGCAACCATGACGCAAGCTCTTGAAGAAGCGCTAAAAGCGAACATCCTTGTCGAGCAAGTGGGCGGAAACTACCAGTTCAGCCATATCAAGATTGCCGATGTCCTTGCCGCCGACCTGCCACCTGAAAGCAAACAGAATTTCCACAAACAGATTGCCCAAACCCTCGAAAAACGCTCTGCCAACGAAGTCGAGCGAATTTCCTATCATTATGAAAAAGCAGACGAATTAACTCTTGCGGTGGAATATACGCTGCGCTCCGCTAAACGAGCCGTAGAGCTTTATATGGACGAAGATGCCCTAACGTGGTACGAACGTGCCCTCAACTTGCTTGCCCACCAAGATATTTCTCTCATCCCCAAAAAGGTGCGTGGTCTAATCCCCTTTGAACAGATTGACATCTCCGAGCATTTACCGCTCGATGTGCTGGGGCTGATCTACCGCCAACGTGGACTGATTTCCCAGCGCACGGGCAACTACCCCCAAGCCGAAGATGATTTCCAACTCGCCCTGGAACACGCCCAAACCCGTCAGCGCAGGGATGAGCAAGGGGCGGCGCATAACTTGCTCAGTTTCCTTGCCTATCTCCGCAGCGAATATCATCTCGTCGCCGACCATGCCCAACACACGCTCGACTTCGGCACAAAAGCAGATGTCCCCCAACTTCGCGCAGCGGGTTTGCGCAATCTGGGCATCGCTGCCTATCATACGCAGGATTTTGACCGTGCTCTATCGTTATATAAGGAAGCGCTAACTGTCTACGAAGGTGTTGGGGATAAAGTTGGCATCGCGACCTGCTATAACAACACGGGGTTTGCGCTGCGCACTTTACGCCGCTATGAAGAGGCGATCCTTTCCTTTAAAAAAGCCTTTGATCATTATGAAGCTGCTGGTCAAATGGAGGGTCAGGCTCTGATCCTTGCCAATATCGGCAGAACATATGCTTCACAAGGTGATACAGAAAAAGCGTTCGATCATCTCGACCGTGCCCATCAACTCAGCCGCGATATTCGCACAGACTGGATCACGGTTAAGGTTTGGCGCACAAAAGGCAGGGTCTTTGCTCAAAACAGGGTATGGGAGAAGGCGCTCGAAGCTGCGACCGAAGCGAAAGCCCTCGCTGAAACCCTCGGCAGCGACGAAGACCTCGGCGCGGTTTACCGTCTTTTGGGCAAAATCGCCGCTGCCTGGGAAGAAAGCAATCTCGGCGCGCCGGAAGCCTATTTCTCTCAAAGCATCGCTATTTTGGAGCGGGTCGGCGAACAATATGAGATCCAACGCAGCTTGGATAGTTTCGAACGCTATAAAATGTCCGGCGGGGAGTAGATCTCGTTTTTGCACTTACATAATTATTTGAACAATGAAAGTAACGCTCAACAGCGCAAAATCAGCACGGTCGGTTCATCGCCATGCAGTCTTCATATTTGCATAAAAATAAGATAAAAAATAA
>JACNJN010000205.1 GCA_014382535.1 Candidatus Desulfolinea nitratireducens
TTTTCGACTGTTTTGAAAAATTATGGAGTACAATGATTGAAACGTGGAATCCCGGGTTCATATCAGAGGTTCCTAACAAATAGCATTTCAACTCTCCTCGCCAGAACTCGACCACGATCAACAAAACAGAAAAACGTAAAAATTGAAGATCAAATAAGGAGAGATCGAAATGAATACCGAAAATATTTTTTCAAACGAAGGCCAACTGGAAAGCGGTGAAAGCCGAGACGCAGAAAAAGAGAAAGTAGATAATAGAGAAAATGAAAAGATAATGGAAAACACAGAAAATACCCCCGAAAAGAATATCGAAGCGAATGAAATACAAGATACTACCGAAGAAAACCTCGATGAAGCCACCTACGAACCGCGTGCTCATGTTGAAAACAATAACGATTACACACAGGCGGAAGAAATTCAAAAGAGCCTGACCGAACTCGCGGAAAACGAGGAAAAAGGTCTGGCTGAACAAACCGAGATACGCGGTGATCTGGATGATATTACATCCGATCAAGGTGAAGAGGATAAAGATGAAGTAACGCCTATCAACCTCCCTGGCCCGGTTGCCGAAGATGAGGACGATATGCAACTCATCAGTGGTCCCAGCCGCGATGATCTGCCACCCGGCAGCGGCATTCTGGAAGAACCCCACGAAAGCGTTGAAATGGCTAACCCGCTGGAAGACGAAGATACTGTCCTTGGGCGCACGCCTGAAGTACGTGATGACCTGAGCGAAGCAACACTTGCAGGGGCAGAGGACAAAGATGAGGCTACACCTATTAATCTCCCGGGTCCGCAGCCTGCGAATGAAGATGTCGTGCTCTCACCCGATGACGTAAAACTAGGCGAAGAGCCTGAACCCGGTCCCGATCCATTTGATGGTGTGGATGTAGCTCTCTCACCGGATGATGTCAAAAAAGAAGATGTGTCCGACCTCCCAATACCTATGCCTAATCCTGGGGATACTGGCAATATTGCCAGCGAAGATGATTGGGAGTCTCCCAATGTCAATATCGCAAAAGGCGGCGATCTGCATGATCCACCTCCTCCCCCCGACTTGACCGGAGAAAGAGAACTTTCGCCCGATGATGTCAAACTGGAGCCCGCCCCGGATTTTGAAGCCATGAACGAAGGCGAACGAGCCGTAGTGGATGTGATCGGCAAAGCGATTGCAGATGAAGAATACCGCGCCGCATTATTTGCCGACACACGGGCGGCGACATCCAGCCATGCAGTTACCGAAGAAGATCAAACCGGATTGAACGAGATGACCGAAGAATCCTTCAACTTCTTTGCCGCCGAAGTGGAAGCTCGTTTGGCAGTTGCCGGAGAGCAACAGACATTGGCGCAAGTAGTTCATTCTGTCTGGCGTGACCTCAACCCCGGCGGATTGGTTTACGTCCTGACCTTCAAAATTCCGCAATATCATCTTGTATGAGAAGCTCACAAGGAACTAAACAAGGAGAAAACAAATAAAAACCAATACCCGTATTCAAAAGAAATATCTTGTCCTCTTGTGCATTTTGGCAATCTTTCTAAGCACAATGGCTTGTACAATGCCCTTCAAAATCGTTCCCAACACCGGACCCGAAGGAAACCTGCCTCCGGGCGAAGAACCACATCCAGAGGAGGAATTCTACCCGGGCGAAGAACCGCCTCCTGAAGAACATCCCCCTGGTGAAGAGCCGCCACATGAAGAGCCGATGAACGATGAGGAAGCGATCAAGCAGGCTTTGATGGCAGAACTCGGCTGGAGCGAATCCGAGATACAACTCAACATCGGCAGGATGGACGACCGCTTTGCGGAAGGTGGTGTCAGCAAAGGTGGTGAGATGGGAGGAGCAATGTGGCTTGCAGCCAAGGAGCATGATGGACGTTGGGTGATCATTCACCACGGGCATGATATTCCCACTTGTGACCAGGTTCAAAACCATAATATCCCGCTAGATTGGGCGCCCAGTTGTTGGGATGAGGCCTCCGATTCTGTTATTGAACGCACTGGGTCGAAGTCTTTGGGTGAGTAATTATGCACCGTTGGAAGTGTAAACCGGAAAAGGAAAATATCGTAAAAGGCACAAGAAATATTCCTGAAGAAAATGAGGTAGAAGCTACAGAGAAAGATCGTTAGCTATAAAGAAAAATGAGCGGATAATCCGCTCATTTTTTGATTTTAACACTTTAGTGAGTTGAGGGCGGAACGCCCGAAACAAAAAACCACCGGCTAAGCCGGTGGAAGATTAGAACTTAAAGAAAGAAAATCACTCCGGTAGAATGGCGGAAGTTCAAGCCACCAAATACTACAAGGAGTGATTTTCATGGCAAAAAGTTTAGCACACACAAAATGGATGTGTAAGTATCACATTGTATTCACACCAAAGTTTAGGCGAAAGATAATATTTAACCTTGAATTCAACTCATAAGTGCAACTTTGCAAGTGGTAGAGAGGTAAGCTGCGGTAAGATAAGCACCTCTCAGACACCACATCAAAGGAGCGCTCATGGGATCATACTCACAGCTCACCTACCATCAAAGATACCATATTAATGCATTATTGAAAGCGGGATGGAATCAAACAGAGATAGCTGAATCAATAGGGGTGCATAAGTCCACCATCAGCAGAGAACTCAAGCGCAACAGAGGTAAAAGGGGATATCGTTCTAAACAAGCCGATCAATTGGCAAACACGAGGCGGTACAAAGCCAAATCAAGAATAACGGACGGGGATTGGGAAATGATTGAGGAACTCATCAGCCTGGATTGGAGCCCGGAGCAAATCAGCGAGTATTGCCGGGAAGAACAAGAACTGCCAATCAGCCATGAATGGATCTACCAGTATATCTATCGGGATAAACATAATGGGGGAAGGCTCTGGAAACACCTCAGATGCCGCAGGAAACGCAGAAAACGCTACGGCAGCTATGAAAAACGCGGTCAAATACCCAACAGAAGGTGGATTGATGAACGCCCTCAGGCAGTTGAAGACAGAAGCAGGCTGGGTGATTGGGAAGCGGACACGATCATCGGCAAAGGCAGGAAAGGTGCGATTGTGACCCTGGTAGACCGCAAAAGCCGTTTTCTGCGCATGGGCATGGTAAGGCAGCGCACCAAAGAAGCGGTCAAAGAGATGATCATCTCATTGCTGGCCGACTTTCCCGTTCATACGATCACTTGTGATAACGGAAAGGAGTTTACTGATCATGAGGGAATTGCTAAAGCATTGGGGGCTAAGGTTTATTTCGCCCATCCCTATGCATCCTGGGAGAGAGGTACCAATGAGAACACCAATGGACTCATCCGACAGTACATACCTAAAGATACTAGGTTTGGCGATCTAACTTGCGCGGATATGATATTCGTGGAAAATAGATTGAACACGAGACCTAGAAAATGTCTGTCTTTCGCTACTCCTATGGTATTCTTAAATAATCACGGTTGCACTTGATACTTGAATCCAAGAACCAGTATAAGGAAAGCATTGTAGGGATACTCAAAGACTTATGTAAGTGGAAGGGGGTAGAAATAATAGAGGGGACAGCAATGGTGGATCATATCCACCTGATAGTCTCAATTCCACCGAAGTATAGCATCTCAAGTTTCATGGGGTACCTGAAGGGGAAGAGTGCATTGATGATCTTCGATCGGCATGCGAATCTAAAGTATAAGTATGGAAATAGGCACTTCTGGTCGAGGGGGTACTATGTGAGCACAGTAGGATTGAATGAAGCGACAATAGCGAAGTACGTAAGAGAGCAAGATAAACATGATCAAATGATGGATCGGATCACAACGAAAGAAGCGGAAAACCCCTTTAGGGGTAGCTAGGTAATCAGTGCACCAGGCTTGAACGAAGAGAAAGGAGCACCTTGAGATGCTGCAAGTAACAGACCCTTATAGGGTCAGGTCAAGCCACCCGCTTTGCGGGTGGTCATGACTTTACTCGCCATGCTCCCAAGCTGCACAGTTTTGGAAACTGTCGTTGGCTTCATCCGGGCGGCCCAGCGTTTCCAGCAAGCCACCACGGTCACACCATAGCCAGAAATAACCTTGTTGTTCTTCATGAGGAACGAGTCTGAGTGCTTTGTCGAGTGCTTCTAGCGCCCCTTCCATATCACCCTGCTCAATCTGCTGGTTACTCAATTCTGAACAACTTTCGGGTGTAGAGCAGGAGGCGAATCCGCCAGAGAAGGCAATAAGCGCGATCACTATCGCGATCAGCGCTACGATGCCTGCAATTGCTAATGTAGCTGGCTTCTTTTTGGGCGGCTCACTTTTGGGGGCTGATTCTATCTTTTTTTCAGGCATCGGTTCGGGCTCGGGGGAAACGGGCATAGCGTCTCTTGCCGAGACTACTGTTTCCATAGCGGAGGCAGGCTCATCGTCCACGGACGAGGCGGGTTTATCATCCAGCAATTGAGCAATCGTTTCTTCGCCCATCATTTCGGTTGGCAACTCGGATATTTCATCCACTTTTTCTTCTATCATGGTCGGCAGCGATGAAATATCAACAGATTTTGGCATATCCGAGCCATTCAATTGCGCAATGATTTCTGGCGCTAGCGCGTTTTCAAAAGCGGTATAAAGCTCAAGTGCAGTTTGATAGCGTTCCTGCGGTTCTTTCTCTACGGCTTTGAAGATCACTTTTTCCAATGAAAAGGGGATATTCGGACGCAGCGTAGATGGTCTTGGCAAAGGTTCGGTAACGTGCTTCTGGATAATCGCCAAAGGTGTGTCGGATGCAAAGGGAACTTTTCCCGTGAGCATTTCAAAAAGGACGATCCCCAGAGAGTAGATGTCGCTGGCGTTGTCTAGTTCCATGCCTTTACCTTGCTCTGGTGACATATATGTCGGCGTACCGATGAGTGAGCCTGTGGCGGTGAATTGCATTTCGCTCATCATGCGGGCAATCCCAAAATCGGTGATAAAGGCATCGTTCTCTGTATTCATCAAAATATTGGAGGGCTTAATATCACGATGCAGGATGCCTTGCTTATGGGCATAATCGAGCGCGCTGGCGACCTGATACAGCGTTCTTTTTACCTGCTCAAGTGGCAAATACTTGCCAGCGCGAGATAATTCAGCCATTCGTGATTGCAGAGTTCCCCCATTTATGAATTCCATGGCCATATAATAGTCATCGTCTTCGTGGTCAAAATCGTGAATCTGAACAATACTGGGGTGGCGAAAAGCAGCTACAGCCCTGGCTTCGCGCTCGAAGCGGGCGAGGAATTCTTCACCGTCAGACAGATAAGTATGCAGTATCTTTATCGTAATATAACGATCCAGTTTTTCATGGTGGGCTTTATAAACTTCAGCCATGCCGCCTTTACCAAGGCGTTCCATTAACTTGTATTTCCCCAGTGTAGTGCCAACTCTCTTTGCCATAAACGCCGCTCCCTGATGAGACAAAACTTATCAATACAATGATTTTACATCAAAACGATTCCCCTGTCGAAACCCGAAGCCACTTCAGGAACCAGAAAAAGCGAATATCTCATGGTCAATGGATTTTATGAGTGACAGCCTTGAAAATGGCCGAAAATTTCGCACCTTGAATATCATCGACGATTTCAACCGGGAGGTGCTTTGGATCGAAGCTGACACCTCATTACCCGCTGAACGCGTTATCCGCGCACTGGATATGCTGGCAGTGTGGCATGGATATCCGCAGCAAATACGGGTTGATAATGGACCGGAGTTTATTTCTCACAAGTTAGCTGAATGGGCTGAGCAATACCAGGTTGTACTGGATTTCATTGAACCGGGAAAACCATCTCAAAATGCCTATATCGAGCGTTTCAACAGAACCTATCGTGAAGATGTTTTGGATGCTTACTTATTTCCCGGATTCCACGCCGCCGAAGCAGTCAAGGAGAGAATTTCGAAGAAAAGCCCCA
>JACNJN010000207.1 GCA_014382535.1 Candidatus Desulfolinea nitratireducens
GCGATCTCATCCAGAATTTCCTGCTCGCTGCCTCCCCAAAAGAGAGTGTGATATAAGACGATCAATCCGGGGTTTGCTTTATTGGCAAGCTCAGCAAGTTCAATTGTCGAAGTATGATTGATCGCATGATATTTTTTCCAGAACTCATCCTTCTGATCAAAGGCTTTCTTGAAATAGACCTCATGGATCAATATATCTGCCCCACGGCTGTACTCGATGATCTTCTCACAAGGAGCGGTATCGCCTGAGACCACGATCACTTTATCAGGCGTGGTGAAGCGGTAGCCATAGGCATTCGGCCAGGAGCCATGTTTGACCAGAAAAGCTTCAGCTTTTATTTTTTCATCTTCGTATACAAGCCCCTCACTGATCTCGTGCGCGTTGACGCGCCAGCCCTGATTATTAGCTGGTTCGAGTCCATATAAGCGATATTTGATATCGTCTCTGTAGGCCTTGAGAATATTCTCTGTCATCTCTATGATGCCATCGGGGCCATAGACTTCCAATGGCCTGTCTCTCCCCATCACCCAGGGAGTCAGGATCAAATCCGGATAGCCAATCGTATGGTCCGAGTGCATATGGGTTAGAAAGGCTACTGTGAGATTCTTGATCTTGAGTTCATCCAACGTGCCCCCATATCTTGGTGTGAGTGCAGCAGCCTGGCGGACTAATCCTGCCCCAAAATCGATCAGATAGGGTTGCTCATCGACAAGGATCATCAACGAAGGCCCAGAATGCTTCGGATCAGGGTTTGGATTGCCAGTGCCCAACAAGATTAGTTTTGTGCGGGATGATTTCATTTTTTCTACTCAGTAACAAAAATATTTTGGAAAATATATTAGACTTCTTGTAAAAGTCCCTTTTTGACACTGCTCTAGCCGCCGTCCTTTGCATCGCATTCTTTAGGGCGGCGGCGGGGCCGCCGCCGGGAGCACATATGCAAGAGGTCTATTCAATACAACCTGTATTGCCCCTAAATCGGATTATAGCCTAAGCCTTAGCTCCGCTTCTCTCTGGTGGCGTTGCCCAGAGCCCGGCGATGGCCAGACCAAAGAGAACCACAGCGAATCCGGCCAGGGAGATAAAGAAATCCCCGCTCAGGTCAAATGAGATTCCCATCAGGAAAGGACCGATACTACTGCCGGCCACAGCCGCGGTCCAGACGCTGCCCCGAATCTTCCCCAGGTGTTCACGTCCAAAATAACGCACCCAAACGGTGTTGCCCAGACCACCCCACAATCCCTGCGCAAACCCCAGGATGAGTGTATAGACCAGAATAACCGAAGTTACCGGTACGCTGATCAGCGCGCCGATGGCAAGTGCATAGAGTCCCAGCGCACCAAATGCCATCCAGCGCAGTTCTACGCGATCCGCAATCACCCCGCCCACGATCTGGAATACAGCAGAAACAACCATCAGAATTGTAAAACTGGCTGCAGCCTGCCCTTCAGTCAGGCCCTTGGCGGTGAATATCGGTAGCAGGTTGAAGGTGATCGCGGTCGCAATGGCCGCCCAGGCAAACCAGGAGAGAGTCAAAATCCAATAAGCACGTGTACGCATGGCTTCTTTGAGATTGAATTCATTCTCTGGGATCTTAGAATTTACTGGTTGCAGGCCATTTGACGAACCATTCCCATCGATGGTCTGACCGATTTCTTCAGGACGGTTGATATAGAAAAAATAAACAATTGGAATCAGAATCAGGAATACACTGGCACCAGCTATCATATAGGTCCTTCGCCAGCCGACCACACCGATTAGTGCGAGAATACTTACGGGGACCACACTAATCATCAGGTTGACAACCACATTTTTGATTCCGGAGACAGAACCTAATTTATCCCGAAACCACATTGGCAACATATTCACAGAGAGCAATTCCAGCGCACCTTGACCGAGCATCCGCAAAAAGAAAAAAGACAGGAATAAGATCGGCAAAGAATTGGCCTGGGAAATGAATACGCAGGCCAGGCTGAATAAACTGGCAATAATAAAGAGCGCCTTGCGAATGCCAATCCGGTCAGCCATCTGGCCGATAAAGGTCTGGGGTAAGGAGGCCAGAACCGTGCCGAACATATAGGCACCAGTAAGCTGGGTCAGGCTGAGATTGAGCGTTTCCCGCAAGGAGGGGTTGAAGACCGATACCATATAAGTCTGGCCAGGGCTGGTGAAGAAAGCCGCCAGGGTAGAGATAGGTAGGATGATCCAGCCGTAAAAGACGTTGGTCCTTTTGGCCAACCAGGTATTAATTTTGGGTCGCATGTTGGTCGTGGGTACTCCTTTGAATCCCGCCAGAAATATGAAAAAAGAATGGGTCGCCTGTTTTGCCAGCCGAGCTTGGAAGTATACTGGATTCTGATTTCTACAACAATCCGAAATTCCCCATGGCAGTTCTAATTGTTGGTAAAAGCATGATCTAATGCAAGATAACTGTGGATGACAAAATCTCCGAATTTATGCGGAGATTTTGCGACACACTCTTTGATTTTATGGAGAGGGGAATTCTACAAAAATATGCTCGGCTGTGGAAGAACCAAGTGTGACAGGGCTGCCCTCGATTTCAATCGTCAAGGTTTTGTTGAAAGGTAAAATTTCCACCACTTGTGCTTTTTGGCCGGGCGCAATCCTGTTTTTCCCAAGGAAACCAAGCAGATCCTGGTTATCTTCCACAAATTCATGAATCCTGCGGATTATAACTTCTTGGCTAACAGGGATTTCAATCAAGGGTACCCAATCTTTAGTTAGGTCCTCATGCCCGGGAAATGGGTTGCCATGTGGGCATAATTTTGGGTTATCCAAAATTTCAATCATCCGCTCCTCAAGTTTGGGGGAGATCGCATGTTCGATATGATGCGCCTCATCATGCGTTTCAAAAATAGGCAGTTTAAAAATTTTCACCAGGAGCCATTCGGTCAGCATATGACGGCGGATTACCGAATAGGCCGCCTCACGTCCGGTTTCAGTAAGATGGATTTCTCTGCGACTCTGGCCAGTGATCCATTTGTCTCGTCCCATACGCCGTAAAGTCATGGTCACGGTGGCCGGAGCAACGCCCATCAGTTCGGCCAGGCGAGCAGCAACTATTTCACCGAAATCACGCTCCATGACATGCATCGTCATCAAATAATCTTCGATGGTGGGGGTAGGTCGTGAAGCTTTTTTGAATTTTTCAGGTTGTGACATAGCTCACCCGGGGCTTGTGATAATAGTTATATTGAGATTATAATAAAAGTTAGTGTATACTAACGTTTGCTATAAGAAATGGCTAAGTCCATTTTAACACAATCAAATTGGGCAGGCAAGAAAGAGCTACCCATACTTTATTGGAGGCAATAATGTTGGCAAGTTTACTTTTATCGTTACGAGAGGGTCTCGAAGCAGCTCTCATCATTGGGATTGTACTCGGTGTTTTAGTGAAGCTAAAGCGGACGGATTTAAGCAAGACTGTTTGGGCTGGAGCGGGAATTGCTGCTCTTGCAAGCCTGTTGGCTGCAATACTGCTCAACCTGCTTGGCATGGAATTTGAAGGCCGCAGCGAGGAAATCTTTGAGGGTGTCGCCATGTTACTGGCAGCCGGGGTGTTGACCTGGATGATCTTCTGGATGCATAATTCAGCCGATAATCTTAAAACAGAGATTGAAAAGCAGACAAAAGAGGCGGCGCTGGGAAAAGGTAAAAAGGCGCTCTTTATCTTAGCTTTTCTTGCCGTTTTTCGCGAAGGAATTGAATTGGCTCTTTTCCTCCTGGCAGTTCAACAAACAGCCAGCCCGGTTCAAACCCTGTTGGGAGCGGTTCTGGGTCTAGCTGGTGCAGCCGTTCTGGGGTTATTCCTCTTCAGCTCAACCCGTAAGCTTGATCTAAAAAGCTTCTTCAAAGTCACAAATATTTTATTGATCATATTTGCGGCTGGCCTGGTTGGCTATGGCGTTCATGAACTTAATGAAGCAGGCATTATTCCTTCAGTAATTGAACATGTCTGGGATATCAACCCTATTCTTAGTGATAAAGGTCAAATTGGTTTATTGCTGAAAGCTCTTGTAGGATATAACGGCAATCCATCCTTAACAGAAGTGATCGCGTACCTGGCTTATCTGGGTGCCATCGCAACCTACGTATTTACCCGCCCACAACCTGTTTGGACAGTTGAGCCAAGCCCAACAGCATAAATTCAGACTTATCGCTATATACCAGACTGGGCTAACTGGATAAAGAAGCCAAATAAAAGTGGTGTCGCCGATGGAGGTGACATCACTTTTTGCTTTATGCTGACACTATTTCCAATCAGAGTTATTTGCGGGAAAAATATTCCCATGAATGTGAGATCAGGTTATGATAATCCTTATATACCCGCAATATCTTTAAAGGAGAGCAGGTGCCTGAATTCAATTATCTCACCACCCACGTCGGCTCAGTGCCGCATTTGGAAGCAGAAAGGCTAACCAGCCAACTCAATTCCCTCCTGGATATTCCCTCCTGGCTGCAACTGACGCGTCGTGATTTTCGCGAGAATATTTATACACAATACGCACCCACACTTCCCGGAGCGGTTGTGGACGAAGAAAAAGAAAAAGCCCACATCGACACAGGCTCTCCCAATTTTGATGCAGAACTGGAAAGCTTTTATCAATCCATTATTGACGATAATACCGATGCATTTGCGCTGCACCCAGACTACGCCCAGGGATTTTACGCATTACTCGACTCGCTTAAATCCTATTCATCCACATATGTTAAAGGGCAGGTGATGGGCCCGATCAGCTTCGGTCTTACCGTCACCGATCAGGATGGGCGGGCCTGTTTATATAACGAAATGCTGGTGGATGTGCTCATCAAGCATATGACTTTCAATGCCCGTTGGCAGGTGAGCCAATTGAAAAATATCAGCGAGCAAGTGATCCTCTTTGTAGACGAGCCTTATATGGCCTCCTTCGGCTCGGCTTATGTCAGCTTGAGCAAAGAGCAGGTCATCATTTGGCTGGACGAAGTCTACGAGGCGTTGCATACCGCCGGGGCGATCACCGGAACTCACTGCTGCGGTAATACCGATTGGGGGGTGCTGCTTGGTACGCAAGTCGATATCCTCAATCTGGATGCCTATAGTTTTATCGAAAATCTGGCGCTCTACCCTGTGGAATTGCGGGGATTTCTGGATCGTGGCGGGGCAATCTGCTGGGGATTGATCCCGAATAACGAGCAGATATTTAACGAGACGCCCCAATCGCTGGCGAAAAAATTGCAAGACGGGATCAAGTTGATCTCCGAGAAGGCTGCGAAACGTGGAATCACCATCCACCCGGATGAATTCGCCTCCCGCAGTCTAGTCGCACCCGCCTGTGGACTTGGGTCTGCCACCGTTGAAATAGCGGATCGGGTCTTTGATGTTCTCGGTGAGACAGGCGCTATTTTGAAAAAGGGGTAATTTCAAAAGAAATATAACTTAGGCGTAAAGGGTTATGTACCATCTCCCTGAGGGAGAGGGCGGAGATTTCTTATTTTGGCGAAGCCGATACAAATCTAAAATGGGCTGTCATTGACCCGATCAGGGAACCATTCTCATCTGTCAGGAATTTTTTTTCGATCTCTTCATTGTCTAAATGGTCGATCATTTTCAATCCGCGATCTGCCAAAAAGGATTCCGCTATGCCCTCATCAATCGCAAAGAGGAGTGCTTCGTCGCCATGTTCTTTCTTCATCGTTTCGAAGAAACCAGCCACTCCAAAAGCATCAGCATTCTCATCTGTTAACGGAACAACGTAATCAAAGGCAAGCAAGCTTTCGGGATGAGAGAAATCACGTACAAAGCCCAGCGTTGCATCCACAGAATCGGCTTCGAGATAATAGCTGACCCCTTCCCAGA
>JACNJN010000133.1 GCA_014382535.1 Candidatus Desulfolinea nitratireducens
TATTGGAGAATTGATGCCGATCAACTATTCAATTATTAAAGTGTCAGGTGGCTAGAGAATTATCTTCTAAAATATAAACTTCCGAAGTTCTGAAAGCTTCGGAAGTTTTTTCTTTTCTGGTATGATCCAAACATATAATTTCAGTAGTTCACGATTTTGTCGTAGTAATGGCTTCGCTTGGCACACTTTAGTGTTAGCCATTAAAAATTGCGTGTACGTTCTCAAAAAAGCGACTAAAGTCGCCACTACAAGGTACTTGTATTGCATCCATGATCTACTGAATTTGGATCACGAAATTGGCAACTATATTCTTCGGGCGGCATTAGGATGACGCTCTTCGCCATTGACGGATTTGATCTGCTATTTGTTCTTTCAGCAACGATATTTAATTTGCTCATCGCCGGGATATTTATTGCCCAGAAGCAGGCCAACCCCAGGCTGGTGCGCAAATTTGGGGTCGCCTGGCTATTGCTCGCCATTCCACTGACGGTGGTCTACATTCGCTATTGGGCTCTCTCCAAAGCTGCCTGGATCATGATCTACTTCAGCTTCATCCTTTTTTATATGCTCGTCGAATGGCTGTTGGATTACGTCTTTAAATATGATTTTCGGACCCAAAAACGGACGCATATTCCCTATATCATTCTGGAATATATCGCTCTTTTTGGGCTGCTCGGGATTTCCTTTGCAATCGACCGCATCGGGGGATTTATCGTCACGATTTCTTTTTGGGTATTACTGGGTTGTCTGATCTATCTTTATCGTGGAAGGAAAAAGAATGCATAAAGTAAATTTGGCCGAGAAATTCTCTCAATTTGAGAGCTACTGGGATCCTAAAATTGTCGGTGAGCTAAATAATCAAAATGTGAAATTAGTAAAAGTGATAGGTGAGTTTGTCTGGCATCATCATGACAATGAAGATGAATTATTTTTAGTGGTGAAAGGGAAGTTGCTCATTAAGCTCCGCGATGGCGATATTGAATTGAATGAAGGGGAGTTTTATATTATTCAAAAAGGTGTGGAGCATCTACCCGTGGCTGAAAAGGAAGCGCATATCCTGTTATTTGAGCCCAAAGAGACGGTGAATACGGGCGAGACAGATTCAGATAAGACCGTCACTGATCTTGGTGTGATCTGATAAGTAACCTATGAAGGAGTTCATCATGTATAGTAAAACAGCCCAATACTATGACCTGATCTATAGCTTCAAAGATTACGCTATAGAAGCCGAACAGATAAAAGATTTGATCACGCAGGAACATCCAACTGCCAGCAGCATCCTGGACGTGGCATGTGGAACTGCCGAGCACGCCAAATATCTTTCTGACAATTTTCAGATTGATGGCATTGATCTGGAACCGGAGTTTGTGAGGATCGCCCAGGGAAAGGTATCTAACGGTCGGTTCCAGGAAGCGGATATGAGTGATTTTGAGCTGGGCTTACAATATGATGTTGTCCAGTGTTTGTTCAGCTCAATTGGTTATCTGAAAAAAGCCGGGCAGGTTGTGGATGCGCTGATCTGTTTCAAAAAACATCTCAACCCGGGTGGGCTTATTCTTGTTGAACCATGGTTCAGCCCCGAACAGTGGAATGTTGGTTCCCCGCATGTGCTGACGATTGACGAGCCCGGTCTGAAGATCTGCCGGATGAATAGTAGCGGGCTTGAAGGAAATATCTCAAAGATGCACTTCCATTATCTGATCGGCACCCCCAACGGCGTCGAGCATATCACCGAAGATCATGAACTGGCTTTATATACGTTGGAGGAAATGCTATCTTTCTTCGAACAAGCCGGACTCACGGTACAGTATGATCCAGTAGGTCTTTTTGATCGGGGCTTATATATTGCAAAAAAAATGCAGCTAAACAAGGAATAAAGATATGAATGAGCATGAGAAAATAAATTACGTTGAGTTCCCCGCGAAAGATATTGCTGCCACCAAAGATTTTTTCACAAAAGTATTTGGCTGGTCTTTTGAAGATTACGGCCCTGACTACGTCGCGTTCTCAAATGAAGGTTTGGACGGTGGTTTTTACAAGTCTGATTTGGTAGCTGCCATAAAAACAGGCAGCACTCTGATCGTTTTCTATAGCAAAGATTTGGAGAAAACCCAGACGAAGATCGAGGCGGCTGGCGGCTCAATTTTGAGAGCTATATTTTCTTTTCCAGGTGGCAGTCGCTTCCACTTTGCTGACCCAAATGGAAATGAATATGCGGTCTGGTCGGATAAAAACGAGAATAACAATTAGAATTAGCCTCTTCACAATTCCTTACCGGTAAGAATCGATAGAAACCGATCGTCTTACGGGGCAAGGTGACAGCAACTTTATTGGTAAATTTTTCTATGAATTTAAAGAAACTCCTTTGGAATGGGTTATTCACGTTCGTTTTTTTATTATTAATGGGTGCATGTACTACCCAGGCTGTTCCAACCTCCCTTCCAACACCTACTAAACGGGTATCCCCATCTCCAACGATGTTGCCCACGGCAACCTTCACAGCGACCCCAATCCCAACAGCGACGGCTATCCCGCATCCACTTTCCATTGTTGGGATGCGTGCTCGTGAATATCCTGGTAGCGATATCATCATCGAGGAAACACTTACGACCGGATCAAATTACAGTCGTTATTACGCCTCCTATCTTTCGGATGGATTGAAAATCTACGGTCTGTTGACTGTGCCCAATGGAGAAAAACCAGCCGAGGGTTGGCCTGTGATCGTTTTCAATCATGGTTATATTCCTCCGGACATCTACCGTACGACCGAACGCTACATCGCCTACGTGGACCTGATCGCCCGCAGCGGATATATCGTCTTTCGAACCGATTATCGTGGTCACGACCAATCTGAAGGGGAAGCGCGCGGCGCATACAGCACTCCCGATTACACAATCGATATCCTGAACGCAGTTGCCTCGATCAAGAAATATCCAGACGCGGATCCAGATCGGATCGGAATGTGGGGGCATAGCATGGGTGGATACATCACCCTGCGCTCAATGGTGATTAACCAGGAAATTAAAGCCGGAGTCATCTGGGCTGGAGTGGTTGCCACCTATCCTGAGATGCTCACCAACTGGCGGCGCGATGGGAGGGTTATCCCCACACCACGTCCCAATTCATGGCGTACAACATTATTTCAGCAATATGGAGACTGGGAGGAAAATCCTGAGTTTTGGGATTCAATTTCTGCCAACGCCTATCTGGATGAGATCTCGGGACCAGTGCAGTTACACCATGGTACAAACGATAAGGATGTGCCGCTTGAGTTTTCAGAATCGCTTTTTTATCAGATGCTGGATGATGATCAATATGTGGAACTCTACAAATACGAGGGGGATAATCACAATATTTCGAATTATTTCAATCTTGCCATGGAGCGAACGATCGAATTTTTTGATCGCTTTTTGAAATGAACGCTGGGCAATTTCCTGGAATTTCTTATATTTCTCCTGGCGATATGGCGAGCCAGCACCGCAGGGCTTTGTATACAAAAAACCGCAATATTAAAAGAGGTAAACTAATGAGCAGATACCCAGAACCCGAAAATAAAACAGATTTTAGCATCCACCCCGATACCAAAATTGCCTCCCTTTCCTTAACAGTTTCCAACCTTGAGGAGCAGATCGCCTTTTATGAGCAGATGCTTGGATTCCAGCTCCTTTCGCGGGAGGCGAAGCAAGCCCGTCTCGGGATTGGCAGCCGTGAATTAATCCACCTTGTGGAGGAACCTGATCCCAAACGCTATCAACGTGTGACGGGACTTTATCATTTCGCGATCCTGCTTCCGAATCGGCGCGAATTGGCCCGATCTATGGCACGTCTCTTTTCTGCACAATACCCAAACTCTCCTACTGATCACATCCTGACCAAAACCACGTATCTTGATGACCCCGAAGGGAATGGCATCGAACTTTACGCTGAATCTCCTGAAGATGGGGCCTGGTTCATGGACGAGAATAGCTTTTACGCACGCCGTTCGGATGGCTCACTCAGCAATGGGCGTGAAGCTTTGGATCTGGATGAGCTCTTCAGCCATCTCAAAAAGGATGAGGAAATGGATCTGCCAATCTCACAGGAAACACGAATCGGGCATATGCATATTCATGTCCGCAATATCGCTGAAGCTGTGGATTTTTATCACGGCGTACTGGGCTTTGACGTGATGGGCAAATCAGCAGCCATGCGTGCTGCCTTTCTTTCTGCAGGAGGCTACCACCACCATATCGGGTTGAATATCTGGCAGGGCGAGGGCGCTCCGGGGCCTCCTCCTGGTGCGCTTGGGCTGCGCCATTTTTCCATTGGATTGCCCGATCAAAGCGCGTTGGATGCAGTCATCGCTCGTGTGGACGCGGCAGGAATCCCCGCGAACCAGGTGGATAACGGATTGCTTCTGGCTGACCCCTCTCAGAATGGTGTCTTGCTGATCAATAAAAAATCTTAGGTCCTAAATTGATTGTATTTCAATTCTTATCCCTATAATGAAATAGAGAGAAGGAGTAAAAATGCCCGAAGGTCGTCCGCCCGAACAAATCACCCCGCAATCCTTGAATGATTATCTGGAGATCATGAGTAAATCCGTCTTCCAATCTGGGATGTCCTGGAAGGTCGTCGATGCCAAATGGCCGAGTACAAAAGAGGCCTTCCACAACTTTGATATTGAAACCGTCGCCAACTTTCACGAAAAGAATCTCGACGACTTGACGAATGATAAACGCGTGATCCGTCATTATCGCAAGCTTTCGGCTGTCGTTTCCAATGCAAAGAAAATTATTGAGTTGGACAAGGAATATGGTTCGTTCCAGAAATATCTGCGCTCCCATGGAGATTTCGACGCCACCATCAAGGCCATTCGCAAGGACTTCAAATATATGGGTCCCTCTGGCATTTACATCTTCCTCTACGTGATCGGTGAAGATGTTATCCCGCACGAGGAGTATGAGAATCTATATAAAAAGTAGTCCAACCAATTATGAATAAGCTTAATTGGCATAATATCCCTGTTCCGGAAGGCCACATGATACTGCTTGTTGTGGGTATCGCTCTGCATTTGTGGCGCCCGCTACCGCTCTTCCAAGCCACTTGGCCTGCCCATCTTTTTGGATGGCCTCTCCTGCTCCTGGGAATTCTCCTCGCTGCCTGGGCAGTTGCGGCTGTCAATAAGCTGGATACCCGGAAGCCGACCACGATCATCCTCAGCGGACCTTTTGCCTTTAGCCGAAATCCAATGTATTTTGCCTGGACTCTGATTTTTATTGCGATAGCCCTGCTGATAAGTACCTGGTGGCTGATCATCTTCCTGCCCATCCTGATCCTCTTCACCCATTATTTCGTGATACTTCAAGAGGAGCGTCAACTGGAAGAGCAGTTTGGAGAGCCATATCTTCAGTATTGTGCTCGGGTGAAGCGCTATCTGTAGATGGAGAGGTAGTTGAGGAAGCTCTATATGAAATAGCCAAATCCTCGGTGCTAAGCATTGAGATTGCGCGCTGCGATGAGAATAGAATTCCTTATAATATAATTCTCAATATTTGATTTAGCACAGATTATTTTGTGCAAATAAGCGAAATGGGGGAAATCATAATAAAAGTCTGTCCCATATTATTAAAACATGCTATACTGTCAGAACATGTATTTATTATGTCAGCGATGTTCTGACATAATAAATGAATATGAAATTCCTAGGATGTGATTAAAATGCTGATGCCCTTGCTAGGTTCGATAAATGCTGAAAGAGTATTGATTTATATCTTAGCTAGAAATGATGGGTATGCCCGTAAAATTGCCAGATTCTTTGATTCAGATCCAGACTCTATTCAAAAACAACTAGTAAAGCTGGAAAATGGTAGTGTACTGGTCAGCAAAGTGGTTGGAAGGACGCGTCTTTATCAGTTTAACCCCCGCTACCCTTTCCTTACTGAGCTAAAAGGATTGCTTGAAAAGGCATACTCTTTTTATCCCGAAGAGATTCGTGAGAAACTAAGTATGGATCGGCGTAGGCCTAGAAGGCGGGAGAAGCCATTATGAAAAAGATCAATAAGATGAACGAAGCAGAATTAAGTGCTTTTGTCCAAGCCCATTTGGAGAAAGAAGGGATTGACGTTGTTCTTTCTGGGGGAAGTGTAGTAACAATTTATAGCAATAACAAATATGTATCCAAAGATTTGGATTTAGTAAATAGATACGCTATCAATCACAAGAAAATCCGAAGTGTAATGATAAAGCTTGGCTTTCAAGAGCAGGGAAGATATTTCACGCACCTGGATACAGAACTTTTTATTGAATTTCCTGCAGGCCCCCTTGCGATTGGTGAGGAAGTGATTAGCGATATTGTAGAAAGGGAAGTAGAAACCGGAACCTTGCGCATTATTTCTCCTACAGATTGTGTCAAAGATAGGCTAGCAGCTTACTATCACTGGAACGATCACCAATGCCTGGTACAGGCAGAATATGTGGCCCAATCACAAAATGTTGATCTGGAAGAAGTCGAAAAATGGTCAGAACGAGAAGGGATGCTGGCCAAGTTTGAAGAGATAAGATCAAGATTGAAATAGGCAACGAACGAAAATCTGAATTTATCCCGTATAATATCCAAGGGATGGAAAGGAGCGCAAGATGCCGATCAGTATTCCTACTGCTCTCGAGGTATTCTCTTCAGCAGCAAAGACAATTACAGCCTTCGCGGAATTTCGCAAGGCAACCACAAGAGATGCCTGGAAATTGATCGAAGAGTTGAAAAAAAACTCGAATTATTTTTGGGCAGTGATTGACAAGGATATTCCCGTTGGGGAGATTATCGACAAGCTATCCACAGCAGAATATGATCGGCTGCGCAGTATATCCTTTGATTTCAAGAGAATAAACCCCAAAAAGATCCGCCGCTACCCATCATTAACCGGGACGGATCTTGAGTTTTTAGGCGGGCAGGAAACAGAAGTATTGATCAAAAATATATATGACAGGATCAAAGACCTGAAAGATAAATTCCCTTATGCGGATGACGGTACAAAAAGAAGATGGACGACACGAGTCGTCAATATCCAGAAAAGGATATTTTTGCTGCTCAGGCATGTGAAAGCGTAAAAATGGAGAGTGTGTTGAGTTTTTTCACTATAACCGCACGGGGATGAATCCTCCGTGCTAATAAGCCAAAGCCGCCTAAAAGCGACTGGACATCGTGTCGGATTTATCGGGCTTTCGTACCATGAGGCAGGGCTTAAACCCGTACGAATTCAACACCGAGAAAAAAACATCGCCAAAATTGAAAAACCGCTCTCTTTTTGCGATCAACTCGAAGCGCAGGTGGCCCAAAATCAAACCCACTCTGAGCAGTTGATGCAAGCCGTCCTGCGGGAGGCTTTTGGGGGAGGAAAGTAACCTTCTGACTCTTGGGGGGGGTATTTCCCGCAAGGATGACGAAACTCTACGATCAGGTTTAAGGAAAAAATAAATGACAAGAAAACGACACAAAAATAAAAAGAGAAAACAAACAAAGCAGGAAAGAAGAGCAAGAAAGGAAAAAAAACAGATTCTACTCTACAAAAATTAATGGGTGCTATGCAGAAAAAGCCACAATACAAAGACAGCAAATTTGTCCTAAATCCTGAAGGTGAAGTAAAAGTTTCTGAAAGAATACAAAAATTAATAGAACCCAATCAGGATATGGGTTCAACATTACACGCCTACAAAAATCTGGTTGGTATGGCCTGCATGGCATGGACTACAGCTACGCTACCAAAAAATAAAGAAAATGAATTGATATCCCAATTTGTTCAAAGCATGCCAGAAACAGAAAAAGGAATTCGTAAAGATATAACACTATTCATCAAGAAACTTATCAAGCGTAAGAAAAAATTATTTCCCAATGATAATCGCGCTATTATAGAGTACAGAGTTACTGAGAGAAAAAACGAATATCAACTTGCTGTGGTTGCTGCGGTTCCCTCAAAAGGGAGGGAGTAAAAATGGCAAAGACAACCAGTCTCCCTGGTTATTGTTTTTCCTGCGAAAAACCCTACGACAAACGCGGTATGGGTCGGCATCTTAAAACCTGTGCAGCACGCAAAGACGCCATTGTAGCCGAATACGGCAGTAAAACGCGAATATTCCATCTTCGCATAGAAGACCCTTATGAATCCGCTTATTGGTTGGATATCGAGATTGCGGCAAATTCCACACTGGCAGAACTCGATCAATTTTTGCGTGATATTTGGCTGGAGTGCTGTGGACATCTCAGTCAATTTGTCGTTGGGGAGACATACTATAGCTCCTATATTGATCCCGATCCCTTCTTCGGTAGCTGGAAAACCGAAGAGTACGATCTCCATGTCGCCATCGGGAAAGCCATTCCTTTCAACAAAAAAATACGTTACGAATACGATTTCGGCTCAACAACCGAGCTGTCGGTGAAAATGATTGCCGAGCGAGAAGGCTCATTTCCGCGTGGAAAAAAGATTCGTATTCTCTCACGTAATTTTTCACCTCTCTATATTTGCAGTATTTGCGGTGAAGAGCCAGCGCAATGGCTCAACGTTTTCGAATATGAAAACAATTTTTATTGTGACAGGCACGCCAAAGAACATGATGAATGGGATGAAGGTTTCCTGCCTTTATCCAACTCTCCACGCGCGGGAGTTTGTGGTTACGAAGGGACAGAGATCAAAGAATATGCATTTGAGAAATTCGTCTAAAGCTGAAAAACATTTCGAAGCCGAGCCTAAAAGCAGGCGGTTTAATAGATGCTTCTTCATTAGGAGAAGACGCAGAGAAGGGGTTCGGTGCAGGATAAATCCCTCCCTCAGAACAATGTACTCTGTCAGGAGTACGGAAGCCCTATCAAACTGGACGATTTTAGCCCCATAGGGGTTTCCAAGAACTAAGGCAGGATTTTAATCCGCACGTGCTAAAGGCGACTGGTTCGCCGAGTCGGATTTATCCGGCTTTGGCTAACTAGCGTGGATGTTGACGTCCATGCGGACACAGCAACGAAAACCAACCCGCCCACACCAAGATTGCACACCACACTGGGAATTTAATCTCGCATAATACTTTAGATAAGGCATTTTGTGGTTCTAAATGAATGTAAGAGAAAGTGGAGAAAACAGATGCATAATTTAGCATACAAATTTTGTAAGAGAAAATACTTAAGGAAAAAGCATATTCTAAAAGTCGAAGAAAGTGAAAATCGCGATTATGTATATTTAGAAGACCCATTATTACTTGCGCGTTTTGCTGGATATTTAAAAAGCAATTTGGGTGGAGCGTACAAAGTGTTTTTTAGAGGGCAAAATGAAGATTATGCAGGTATGGTGCCTTCCTTGTTTCGGGGAGTTGATGGAAACAAGAAAGAATTTGAAGAACGCATAAATGCTTATGAAAATTTAACAGTAAAATGGAGAAATACTACAAAAGCAAACAGGTTTGGCGGTGAAATAGGAGGAGCATTATTGCAACATTATGGGATTAGAACCCCTTGGATTGATTTAGTTGATAATTTGTTTATTGCACTGTGGTTTGCGTGCCACAAAAGGACAAAAATACCTCCATACACATTTTGCCCAAGAAAATGTGATAAATTTGGATGGGTATATTTCTTGCAGTTTGAAAATCCAGTATGCAGTACAAAGCACCGAATAGCATCTGAAGGCATTGAAGTAGGAAAAAAAACAAAATGGTGTGATTTACGCTCTAGTCAAACATCCTTGAGCCTAAGAACACATGTTCAACATGGAATTTTCGGAACGTTGCGAGATCTAAATTACCAAAATTACGATTTAAATAATCTGGTGATAGCTTCTGTTAAATTTCCAATTACCAAAGACTTCTTAGATATTGTATCTATCCCTCCAACATTTTTATTCCCATCTACTGTTTATGATAATACATATAAATACTTACTCGGTGACAAGTTCAAAAAGTTAGTTGAGAAAGGTTTTTTAGGACAAATAGTGGAGTACAAAAAATAACAAGGAAAAAACGATGGTAGCGAATAAGAAACGAACAAAAAAACAGTACAAGAAGCCTAAAAAAATACTAGGAATGACAAAATTGCAACTTGTTATTTTAGCTGTGCTAGTTTCAATAAGCCTAATAGTTATTGTTATCCTTGCAGGACTAGTATCCAATGTTATTAAATCGTCTCAACCTCCAACACCACTACCTTCTCCGACAGCATCACCATTATCCGTATATATCAATCTTGAGGTAGAACAAACTGACAAGAACTTAGTTGTCATTCATGGTCAAACAAATTTACCTCACTATACAATCATCATGGTTTCAGTCAATGGTATCCACAATAGCTTCTCCGGGCAGGATAAAACTATAGTCAGAAACGGAAAATTTATGACTGGAGCATTTGGACCACATGGAGGATTGAGTGGAGGAAAATATGTCGCGGAAGCATTAATGCCTTATCCATCTGTGCAACCTCTGGATGTTCAAAAAGTAATCGGAAAAAAGGGTGAGCGGTTAACCGGAGACCAAGTTATGCGTGATGAGAGTGGGGCATTAGTTATTTCGAAGATAGAATTTGATGTAGTAGTTCCCACAAAAATACCTCCTCCAACTATTGTTCCGACACCTACCCCTATAAAAATATATCT
Organism: Candidatus Desulfolinea nitratireducens; assembly: GCA_014382535.1. GTDB lineage: Bacteria > Chloroflexota > Anaerolineae > Anaerolineales > Villigracilaceae > Desulfolinea > Desulfolinea nitratireducens. The sequence goes on from JACNJN010000133.1 coordinate 10,608, forward strand.
CAATGGCGGAGACATAGGATGGATTTGGACACAAAAAGATTATTCTGCAATACTAAAAAACGCGTACCGTATAGACACTATCAACGGATATAAACCAGAGGGACCCCGTGGCTTTAATGGTGGGTATGAGGGCGGATATACTCAATTTCTAGTTATAGAGTTAGAAGTTGAAAGGCTTACCCCTGGATATAGTGTCTTTGATGATATGTTTTATCTATATGCATACGAAGACGATAATTATATTGAATACGAAGCTCAAAGGTCTTATTCTTACTTTAAGAATAGTATCAGAGTCTATTATCAAGAAAAGGCAAAGATGACAGTTGTTTTTGAAGTAAAGCCCGATTCTCAGAATTTCATACTTTGTTATCAAGATCTGATAGAGATGAACTCTTCAGGATATATGGTTCGTGAATGTGATGGGCGTTACAACAGTTTTAGATTTACGTTTGGAGACTAATTGTGCGAAGATAAAATTCTCATTCCTACATCATAAAAACAAGAAATCCCCCATTCACAACAAGTGAACGGGGGATTTCTCTTTCTTTTTTCGTCTTCCCTACTTTCTATCGCACCATATTCCTCAGCACCGTATGCAAAATACCGCCATTTCGGTAGTACTCTACCTCGATCTCGGTATTCAACAAAGCCTTTGCGGTAAATGCAACCGTGCTGCCATCTGTCTTTGTTGCGGTGACGGACACATCGCTCATCGGCGCCATAATGTCTTTTAAGCCTGTGATGTCAAAGGTTTCCTCACCTGTCAATCCGAGTGATTCGGCGCTTTCGCCTTCCGCAAATTGGAGCGGTATCACGCCCATCCCGACCAGGTTTGAGCGGTGGATGCGCTCATAGGAGGTGGCGATGACAGCTTTTACGCCAAGCATAAGCGTTCCCTTGGCGGCCCAGTCACGACTGGAGCCGGTCCCATATTGGGCGCCGGTCAGCACGATCAGCGGGGTCTCATCCCTGGCATATTTGACCGCCGCATCAAAAATGGAGATCTGCCCGCCATCCGGCAGGTGGCGGGTATAACCGCCTTCGACGCCGGGGACGAGTTTATTTTTCAGGCGGATATTCGCAAAGGTACCGCGTGCCATCACCTGGTCATTGCCGCGCCGTGAGCCAAAGGAGTTGAAATCGTTGACCTTGACACCCTTTGATTGCAGGTATTTTCCGGCAGGCCCATCCGCGGGGATATTCCCGGCCGGTGAGATATGATCGGTGGTGATCGAATCCTTTAGCAGGGCCAGCACGCGGGCCCCATGGATGTCCTCAACCGGTGGCAGGTCCAACGTCAAGGATTGGAAGAAGGGGGGATGCTGGATATAGGTCGATGATTCATCCCAGGCATAAAGATCGCCCTCGCTGACCTTGATCTCATTCCAGAGCTCATCACCGGCGAAAACCTCGGCATATTTCTCTTTGAACATCTCCGCCTTGACGCTCTCCGCAACCACATCCATGATCTCTTTGGTGGAGGGCCAGATATCTTTCAGATAGACAGGATTGCCATCCACCCCGGTCCCGATCGCTTCAGTTGCGAGGTCAATATCGACCGTGCCAGCCAGCGCATAGGCGACGACCAAGGGTGGGGAGGCCAAATAACTCGCCTGCACCATCGGGTGGACGCGGCCCTCAAAGTTTCGGTTCCCCGAAGTGACTGCGGCAGCGATCAGCTTTTCACTGGTGACTGCTTTCGCCACCTCGCTGGGAAGCGGACCAGAGTTACCGATGCAGGTTGTGCAGCCATAGCCGACGATCCCGAAGCCAAGCTTGGCGAGGGGCTCAATCAGATTTGCCTGCCGCAGATATTCTGTCACAACGCGTGAGCCTGGCGCGAGGGATGTTTTCACCTGCGGTGCAACCTCAAGCCCCAATTCGAGCGCTTTCTTTGCCAGTAACCCCGCCCCGACCAAAACCGAGGGGTTGGAGGTATTCGTGCAGGAGGTGATCGCCGCAATGACCAGTGCGCCGTGACCGAGTTCATAACCGCCGCCATTGGTGCCGACAGTGGCTTTTTTCTTTGCTTCATCTGCGCTCAAACCGAAACCGTGGAAACCTTTTTCGGCGGTCAGCGCTTTTTGAAATTCCTGCTTCATATTGGTCAATGCGATTCGATCCTGCGGGCGTTTTGGCCCGGCCAGAGAGGGGACAACTGTGCCGAGATCAAGCTCAAGCGTGGCGGTGAACTCGGGGTCGGGGGTTTCACTGGTCCGGAAAAGGCCCTGTTCTGTCAGATAGGCTTTGGTGCGTTCGATCGTCTCTTCGGAGCGACCGGTTAATCGCAAATAGCGCAGGGTTTCCTCGTCCACCGGGAAGAAGCCCATCGTTGCCCCGTATTCGGGGGCCATATTGGCGATGGTCGCACGGTCCGGGAGCGACATACTGTCCAGGCCCGGGCCGTAAAATTCGACGAATTTACCGACCACACCCTGCTCACGCAGCATCTGGACGGCGGTCAGAACAAGATCGGTGGCGGTGACGCCCTCCTGCATTTCGCCAAAGAGTTTGAAACCGACCACGTCTGGGAGCAGCATATCGAGGGGCTGGCCGAGCATGGAGGCCTCTGCCTCGATCCCGCCGACACCCCAGCCGAGAACGCCGAGTCCGTTAATCATCACTGTATGTGAATCCGTACCGACGAGGGTATCTGCAAAGGCCTGCAATTCGCCATCCACTTCTCGGGCGGGGACACACTCACTGAGATGCTCCAGATTGACCTGATGGATGATCCCTGTGGAGGGGGGCACAACGCGGAAATTATCGAAGGCCTTCTGCCCCCATTTCAGAAATTCGTAGCGTTCCTTGTTACGCTGAAATTCAATTTCGGTATTGCGTTGGAGTGCATCGGGAGTACCGAAAAAATCAACCTGCACCGAATGATCGATGACCAGTTCAACTGGTACCAGTGGATTGACTTTCTTTGGATCGCCACCGAGACGTGCCACCGCAGAGCGCATCGCGGCCAGATCCACAACGGCGGGAACACCGGTAAAATCCTGCATCACCACCCGGGAGGGTTTGAAGGGGATCCCGGGGCGTTCGCCATTGGGGGTCCACGCGGCAATCCGTTTCACGTCATCGGGGGTAATGCCTTTGTCATCCACCTGACGAAGGGCAGATTCAAGCAATACACGGATCGAGAAGGGTAATTTTTTCAAACGGACCAAACCGGCTTTTTCAAGCGCGTCCAGCCGATAAAAAGTGTACTGACCACCTTTGGTAATAAGTAGATCACGGGCATTAAAATGATCCTGGGTCATGTCGAACTCCTTTAGCTTTCTTACTGGTAAACATCATTCGTCTTCTTACGGAGCATAGACTGTAAGAAGGTATAGGATAGATGTGCATTGCATCTGCTTTTGATGCGTTGCACATCGGGTTTCGAAGAACTCCCCTCACCCCCAACCCCTCTCCCGCTTGTGCCCTTTTCGAAGCAAGGACGGGGTGAGGGGTCAAGAGACAAAAAAACCTTTGTTTCTTTCTCACCATTGTTCCTAGCGATCACAAAGGTGGAAAAAACACAAAGGTGCGCCTTTGTTGTCCGTTCCTATTAATTCCCTCTCCCTCCGGGAGAGGGCTAGGGTGAGAGGATATCTATAGCCCCTATTCTAACCCTTTTTTGAAATCTTTGACAAGTCTTTCTCGTTCCTCATCAGAAACAAAGGCCGCGTTGACCGCGTTCATGGTTTGTTTCTTGAGCATATCAAGCGATATGCCAAGCTGATCGTGAACCATTTGGAACTCGCTGCTCAAGGAAATTCTTGAGATGCTGGGGTCATCAGTATTAATGGTCGTATTCAATCCGGCTTCGATCATTTTTCGCAATGGATGCTCTTTCAGGGTGGGTGTGACCCCGGATTGATGATTGCTTGTTACGCAAACTTCAAAACACGTACCGCGTTCTTTTGTCATTGCAACCACGGTTTCATCTTCAATAACACGTACGCCATGACCAATTCGATCGGCGCCGAGAACTTCAATCGCCTCCCGGACGTTTTCTGCGCCAGCCCATTCCCCTGCGTGGACGGTGATCTTCAGCCCTGATTCTTTTGCCTCGCGGAAGATCGGGGCAAAGGGTTTGCCTGAAAATTCTGCTTCGTTTCCGGCAATATCAAGAGCAACGATGCCTTTGTCCAGGGAGTTGGATGCAATCCAGGCAACTTGTTCTGCCAATTCCAGGCTTTCATGACGGTTGACGCTGGCAATCAATTTGACAGTGATCCCAAATTTTTCTGCTGCCTTGTTGGCACTCTCGCAAACCCAATCCACCACATCCTGGAGGGGAAAACGTTCAGCACGGCTCAATGCGACTGGCGTAAAGCGCAATTCCATATAGCGAATATTGTCGCGCGCCGCATCTTCAACCGCCTCGCGGGTGACGCGTTCGATCACTTCCGGAGAGCGGTAAAAGAGGCGCAAGGTTTTGAATTTTTCGAGAAAATTTGCAAAAGTATACGGTTCCTCATCCTGAATTTGGACGAGATCGCTCAGACGCATGATATTTCTGGGAACTGTAATGCCATGCTCGCGTGAGATATCAAGCATGGTCTCAATACGCAGCGACCCTTCCAGGTGGCGATGAAGCTCCACCTTTGGCAAAACCATAAAAATATTCAGGGAGGATGTGGTGACGTAGTTTTTCATTTTTTATTTATTCTAGCAGAAAATAGCTGTTTTCGTAACATTTTTCCCCATACCATTTGGGGGAGGCCGGGAGGGGGCTGATTATTTCTTCTTATGCCGCTTGCGTTTCTTTTTTGTTTTTGTCGGTTTTGATTTTTGTGCCGTATCAGAAACTGTATTCGCTGCTTCCACAGCACCCAGGGGGCTGGCGTTCCAGCGGCGGGGCTGATAGGCAAAAACGCGGCTCACCACCTGTGAGCGAATATCGCTCATCAAAACCTGGAACATTTCGGAGGCCTGTCGCCTGTATTGAACCAGTGGGTCGCGTTGAGCGTAGGCTTCCAGCCCAATCGAAACACGTAGGGCCTCCACCTTTGTCAGGTACTCGACCCATTGCTCGGTGATTGCACTCAGCAAAAGCTGGCGCTGGATTTCTGTCATTCGCAGGCGGCCCAGTTCGTTGATCAGGGTTTCGCGCGATTCATCGGGGAGATTGGCGGGAGATGTGTCAGCGAGATCATCCCCCAGAATGTCGGTGGCAGGCCCAAAGTCGGCGAGCGTGGCGTGAGCCCTTCCCTCGCGCCATTTTGCCTCACCCCACGCGCTTTGGAGCGCATCCTGTGCTGCATTGAAATGATCCATGACCTCTTCGATCAACTCTTCAGCCTCGCGGTTGACCAGGCTTTGCGCCTCCAGATATATATATTGGAAACGGGCAAAAACCTGTTTGACCTGCTGATGAGTGCGGGCATCAAAGCCAGAGCGGACACCCTGCGCGAGGCCGAGAAGCAGACGGGCATTTGCCGTATCGTTCCAGATCTTTACAGGCTCACGTTTAAGCGCGGATTCGAGGTCCCGTGCCAATTGACCGTTTTCTCCGGCCAAAGCTTCCAGCCGTGTTTCCAGGGCCTGATCGGCGGCGTCAAGAACTTCCTTTTCAACCTCGCTCCATTCCATTTCAGCGAGTTCATTATTATTGAGCGAAAGCGGTTGCTCCAACCGATATTCAATTGCCCCGATCATGCGGGTGAGATTGATCTTTGTAAGCTGTATTTCGATCATTTCGCGGAGGTCATCTTCGAGTTCATAGGCATCATCTGCAAGGGTACGAAGTTGATTATTCGTCAATTTCAAGGGCAGGTGAATCAAGCTATTCAACTCGTTTAGAATTTCCTGCGGGCGCTGCACCTCTTCAACGTCTCCCTGATTTTGGATGAAGGTATCGAGGAGATCAAGTCTTTCACTAAGTTGGGTTTCGAGGCTATCGCCTGTGCGATAAACAAGGGATGCGATGGCTTTGTAGATATGTTCCTGTTCTGCGTTGATCGTATCGCGCAGCAGCTCAAGCAGCGCGGCTTGAGGCTCTTCAGAATCTCGAAGCTCCTCGAGGAGCAATTTCATTCCGAAGGAGGGGAAAAGCTCATCGTCACGATCTGTGAATGAGGGTTGGACACCCTCGGCCCAGGCCAGCAATCGCCAGGGACCTTCATCTTCATCTGCCAGCGCGGTGTGGACGCGGTTCTCAACTTCCACGCGGAGCATACTCTGCAAATCGTCGCTCAGGTCGTCCTTCGTAAAGACACGGTCACGCTGGCTATAGATGCGCTCACGTTGCTGGTTGAGGACATTATCATAATCGAGGAGATGTTCGCGAACATCGAAGTTTGCTCCCTCCACACGGTGTTGCGATTGCTCGATGATATTGGCAACGATTTTATTTTCCAGGGGGAGCGAATCATCCACTTTCAGACGCTCCATCAAATTGCCAACCTGTTCACCGCCGAAGAGACGCATCAGGTCATCTTCAAGGGAGAGGAAGAAACGCGAGGAGCCGGGATCGCCCTGACGTCCGGCGCGTCCGCGTAACTGGTTATCAATCCGGCGGGCATCATGACGTTCTGAGCCGATCACATGCAGGCCTCCCACGGCTTTGACATGTTCCATCTCCTCGAAGTATTTCAGGAAATAATCGATTTCGGTATCGTAGATTCCGTACTCAGCGCGGTCGGTTTTGAGTAAAAACTGACGTTGTTCTTCAAGTGTGAGATTATAGTGATCCTCAGCCCCGATCTTTTTCAGGACGCGGTTTACCGATGAGAGCACCTCTTCGGCAATATCGCCGCCGAGCTTAATATCCACACCACGACCGGCCATATTCGTCGCGATGGTCACAGCCCCAAAAGCGCCCGCTCCTGCGATGATCTGACTCTCTTCGGTATGCTTGCGCGCATTGAGCACATTATGCGGTACACCGCCTTTGATCAGGTCCTTAAGCCGCTCAAGATCTTTATCTTCCAGATCCAGGATATCGAGCAAGGCCGCAAGATTGTCTGGGTCGGCGGGGTTGATCGAGATGCCCAATGGTTTGGCAAAATCACGCAACATGGTTGGGGTGAGTTTTTCGATGGGCATATAGAGCGGTTGCAACTCAGCGATGGCGCGCCCATCCTCTTCGCGGTCGTTCGCTTCCATCCAGTGGTAGCGGATCAATAATGTTTGCAGGAGACGGCGCACGGGTTCTGCGTGCAAGCGCCCCGACAATCGATCCGATGAATCGACGGAGGTTGTCCCGATCAATTGCGGCCGCCCGATGACGTGGAAATGCGCGGCCTCTTTTACAATTGCCCGGAGTTTGGCCTCTACCGTTCTATAGATCGAATCAGGGTAATCTTTTCGCTTCCAAAGTATTTGCCCCCCCTCCCCTGACGGGGCTTCCCCCCTGCTGGCGGGGGGGAGACCTGCGTTCTCCCCCTGTGTGCGGGGGGAGTTAGAGGGGGGCGAAGATTCGTTAATATAATAGGTATATTCGTAACCTGTCTTGGCTTCTTTTGCAGTACGGGCAACCAGAGTCGAGTCTTCGGCTGCTGCCAAATACTCCAAATTCATCGGGATCGGTAATACCTCGAGATCATAGATCTTGTCGAATTCTTCAGCCTCTGTCAGTGCTGTACCGGTCATCCCGGCCAGCTTCTCGTACATGCGATAATAATTCTGCAAAGTGACTGTTGCGTAGGTGATATTTTCCGGTTCAATCCGGACGTTTTCTTTTGCTTCCACGGCCTGATGGAGGCCATCTGACCAGCGGCGTCCAGCCATGAGACGACCGGTATGCTCATCGACGATCACAACCTTGCCGCCCTGTACGAGATAATCTTTATTCCGTTTGAAGAGATATTCTGAACGTAATGCCTGTTCAAGATATCCCATCAGCCGGGCTTGTTCGGGGGTCACATCTTCGGGGCGGTCGGGATCGCTGAGGGGTTCACCGAGCAACTCCTCCACATGGGCGATACCGATCTCTGTCAGGGCAATGCTGCGATCACGTTCGTTTAACTCAAAATCTTCTCCCCGCAACTGTTTGACCAGGGTTGCCATCCGCGTGTAATCACCCATATCGCCTTTTGAGGGGCCAGAGATGATCAGCGGAGTGCGGGCCTCGTCAATGAGGACATTATCCACCTCGTCAATAATGGCAAAATAATGTCCGCGCTGTACACGGCGCTCGAGGCTCATGGCCATATTATCGCGGAGATAGTCGAAGCCAAATTCATTATTCGTGCCGTAGGTGATATCGGCGGCGTAGGCTTCCTTGCGGTCTACAAGTCGGAGTTGATGTTGGTCTTCCTGTGCGGCTTCTTTGGTTGGATCGTAAAGATAGGCTTTGTTCCCGTTTTCTGTGGCGGCAGCCGCCTGCAAAATACCGACGCTCAGCCCGAGAAAATCGTAGATCGGCCCCATCCAGCGCGGGTCACGGCGGGCAAGATAATCATTGACGGTAATCAGGTGAATCCCGCGGCCGGTCAGGGCGTTCAGATAAACGGGAAGGGTCGCACTGAGGGTTTTTCCCTCACCGGTTTTCATTTCTGCGATCTCGCCGCGGTGGATCGTTATCCCACCCACCAGTTGGACATCATAGGGACGCATCCCCAAAGTCCGCTTGGCAGCCTCACGTACGGTGGCGAAGGCTTCGAACATGATCTCGGTGAGCACTTCCTGCTCGATCCGGAAATACTCATCCTTATCTTCCACACCCTCCAGCTCAGCTTTCAGTTTTGCCCGGAATTGATCCGTTTTGGCGCGTAAATCTGCATCGCTGAGGGCTTCATATTCCAGCTCAAGTGCGTTAATTTCTTCCGCGATCTGAGCCAGATCATTGATTCTTTTTTGGTTGGGGTCGCCCCCGAAAATGTTGACGAAATTCTTTAGCATAATGGTCCTCTCGAGGGGCGATTATAACAGAGAGGATAGAGAGGATATCTTAGGTTTTTGTTAACGTTGGAGAAAAAATATGCACTTTTATCGCTTTAACAACCAACCGATCCGATCATAAGAAATCAAATAGTGGATGAGGACGACAACGCCGAGAGTTCTCCCCAAGGATGGTTGCCCTGCATCAAACAGAAGCCAGGTTGCTGCTGCAAAAAAAGCTAATTCGAGAGCGAGACGGATAATCCCGGCTACTGGAACAGGCGCTTTTCCCGAGCGGCTGGGATCATCGGGAACAGCAAATGTCCCCCACAAAGCCGCGGCCAGAAGTGGCAAGCCTATCGCAAGAAAGAAGCGCATCCCGCCTTCGTGTTGTGTCCAGCCCCAGTAGCCAATTGAGGATAGGGCTGCCAATTCAAGCAGAAAGCGTATGGCGAGATTTATTGGATTAGAACCCATGGCTCTTCACGCTAAACCCATTTTCCGCTTGCGGCGCTCTCGACTATCGATTCAATCACTCTCATATTGGCTACTGCGTCCTCGAGCGGAGTCGGCACTTCGGTATCGTTGAGCACTGCCAGGGAGAATAAGTCACCCTGGATTGTATACTGGTCACAAAAATCAAACAATATCTCTTCAATCTCACTTCCCTGTTGGAGCCATATTCTGCAGGGCTTATCCGACGGAGCGTTGAAGGGGATCTCAATCTCAATCCGCCCTTCCGTCCCGATAATATTCACCCGTTGATGGGGCGCCAGTTGCGTCCCACAGGTGAAGGTTGACGTTCCCCTGCCAAAGTCCAGGATACCACTGGCAACGCGATCAACCTTGAATTCCGGATCGTACTCGATGATTCCCTGCACCCGTTCAGGTTCCGTGTTGAATATGAATCGCGACAGGGATATGCAATAGCATCCGATATCCATCAGTCCCCCGCCACCCATTTCAGCGATATTGCGAATATTGCTGGGATCAACATTATAGTAGGAGAATAAGGACTGGATCGTCCTCAGCTCCCCGATTTCGCCATCAAGCACCAATTCTTTGGCTTTTACCCATTGCGGATGGAGTCTATACATGAAGGCTTCCATTACCTTGAGTTCAGGATGTTTTTTCCCTGCAGCGAGCAGTTCCTCAGCCTCAACTGAGCTCATCCCAATCGGCTTCTCGCAGAGCACATGTTTTCCCGCCTCCAATGCCTTGATGGACCAGGGCACATGCTGGGGGTTAGGCAAGGGATTGTAAATAGCCTCGATATCGGGATCGGCCAATAGATCCTCATAGGAAGCGTATGCCTTTTGTATTCCCAGGCGCTTTGCTGCAGCCTCTGCCATTTCCTGATTTCGAGAGGCGATGCCAGTGACCTTAGAATACTCACCCAATTGCATGGCGGGAATTACTTTTTCGGTACCAATATTTGCAGTGCTCAGTATGCCCCAACGGATTTTTCTCATCTTCTATCTCCTTATTGTTCAAAGATTTGAATCTGTAGCGCTTCGTCGTCGTCAACAAGCGGGCTTAAAAATTTACCCGCGGTGATCCAGGCAACACCGAATGCGACTAGTGCTATTGCTTCCGCCCAGTAGGTTATCTTCAGTGCTTTTATGGCCTCATCAGGCAGTGTGATTTTTGAGATACCTGCGGCCAGGATACATAAAATCATGATCCACCCGCAAATATAATAAATTTTGCTCCGCCGCCCTTTCTTCCCTGGTTGACCTTTTGTTTTTTCTCTAAAGGGGCCAAAGCAAAAATACGCCAGGATTGCGAATAAAATCGCTGCACCCATATAATGGATCGTGGATATTAGATCAGTTTCGCAAGTCCCGCAGGATGTCGGATAGAGTGCAACGATGATTGCTGTAATCGATGCTACCTTACTTGCCCTGGCCTGACCAGTTGTGTGTCCGTTATAGGCCCACAAAAAGGAGGCGACAATAAATAGCATCCCAACAAAAACATCGCGGGCTTCAGTATGATATGACGCACTGATAGACGAAAGTGGGGTGAGTGAAATCAGGCTGACAACAAATGGAAGGGTAAATGCGATCAGCCCCATCAGCAAACGAAGTGCCCGGTAGTCAAAAACCTTTTTTATTGTCGAAGTACTCATAAGTTGCCTCCATTAAACCGGAATCTGCTTGCTTATATTTGTAACTACCTTATTAACATTATACAAAATTATTCACGCAAAACAACCATAGAGCCATTTATTGATATTGGTTATTTCACATAATATCCAATATCAATAAAGAACATCACAAAATAACCGATCAATAGGATGATCCAACCGATAAGCTGGCCCAGATCCATTAAAGCAGACCAGGAAAGGGAGAAATTTTCCTGAATGGTGTCAATAATGCTCTCCATATTGTCGAGCTTGGCATGCACGGCTTCCTTCCAATGGTCGAGATAAAGTTCACTGCGGATCATTCCGTAGAGTTTGGCTGTGTACCAATCACCGATCAAGAGTAAATTCTGGTCGGTATGTGCGAAATCAAACATCAACTCCAGGCGCTGTTGCACTATACGCTGGATACGTCCTCGGGTGGGGTCGGGGCGCAAGGCGCGGCGCGGATTTTTATAAAATTTTTCAGCAATATTACGCAGGCTGTTTTCCACATCCTGGTCGAGAATCCTGTAACGCAGCAACTGATAATTACCGATTTTGAGCAATTCGATATCCGACTGAAAATCGCCATCCGGAGCGATGATAATAGCGCCCTCCCAATCTACGATAGTCAGATCATCTTCTGAGTAGCGAATGCGTGAACCCAAAATTTCCTTTACTTCGGCTTCCACCAAATTTTCACGCTGTGTACGGAGAAAATGTGCCAGCTCCTGTGCATTGCTATCTACAAATTCATCTGTCGTGTTCACCGCGCTGATCATCAAGATAATATATTCTTCAAATACCCCGTTTTTTGTGAGTTCTTCAGGGATTAACGCCAATCGCAGGGCATTTTCGATCTGCCCCCGTTTCTGGATGGCTTCCTGGTCGAGAACATCTCTCAATGGGAATTTGCACTCAATTATCTGGATGCGGTTGTCGTAGCGCTGTCGGGAGACAGCCACATCCACGCCTCCCGCCTGGATTTGGGCTTGCTCCAGCGTCCTGACAGAGATATCCACTGGTTGAAAATAGGGTGCATCTTTCAGTCCCTGGATTTTTTCCAAAGGTTCAGATGATTTTTCTACCGGATCAGGGAAGCAGAGCAAATAACAAATTTGGGCATCCATATTGGGCAAGATAGTTATTCTCCTAATTATTGTCAGCATTGTACACTATCTTTCCCTCCGGTCTCCCCCTGCTATCCCAGCTATTCAGATTTCAGAGCAGCCCATTGACCTCCTGCCGATAAGGTAAGGAAGCCGAAGCCCCAACCTTCTGCACACTCAGGGAGGCGGCGAAATTGGCAAACCGGATTGCGTCACTGAGCGACAAGCCTTCTTTAAGCGCGACAGCTAATGCCCCCGTGAAGCAATCTCCTGCTGCTGTTGTATCGACTGCCTCCACCTTATTTCCCGCTACAGAGAAGAAATCATCTCCCTGCAAGCAGACTGCCCCATTGCCTCCGAGTGTCACAATAATTATTTGACTAGCCGTGCTGCGGATAGCTCGCGCTTGACGGTGCAAGCTTTCCAGAACATCAGGATTGGCATCTTCACCGGAGAAAAAAGACAGCTCTGTTTCGTTTACGATCAACGTATCGCATAAATCCTGTAACCCCTCGATAAATGGAGCTGCTGGCGCGGGGTTAAGGATCGTTTTTGCCCCCACCTCTTTGGCTGTTTGGAAGGCGGCTTTGATGGTTTCCTGCGGAATTTCGAATACGGAGACCAGAATATCATCGGCTGTAATCGAAAGCGAACCGAAGTCAGCAGGAGACAACTCGGCATTGCATCCTGGAACAACGATGATCCTGTTCTCAGCGTTTTCATCTACTGTGATCAATGCTGTGCCACTGGGGGTATCCTGCGAAAAATACAGATGATCCAGATTTAAATTTTCCTCTTCCAGGAATTTTTGTAGTGCTGAACCAAAGGCATCCTCCCCCAGCTTGCCAACCAATACAACATCGCCCCCCAACCGGCTGGCAGCAACAGCCTGATTTGCCCCCTTTCCACCCGGGATAAATTTCAAATCGGAACCAAATAGCGTTTCCCCGGGATTCGGATGACGGGGCGTCATGACAACCACATCCATATTAATGCTGCCAAGAATAATGATTCTAGCCATAGCCTGCCTTTTTCAGCTTAGGGGGTACCTTGGTGACTGCCGAAGCGAAATTTTCTTGATTGCCTTTTCACGACTTCATCTGAAACTCAAGCTCCTCGCCATCATCCGAGCGTTCGTGTTCCACGCTGATCTCTGCCGTGGCGGGGATATAGATCCGCTCACCGGCGACCTGGATCTCGAAGGCTTTGCCCTCTTCCAGCGCATCCGCAAGTCGGCGCAGCTTGGCGGCAAAATCTTTATTTGAATAGATTTTCTGAATATCTCGTTCAGCTTTCTCTGTCATTAATCTTCTCTAATATCTATCTGAAAAATCCGATGAGAATATTATACAACCAGTTTCTCTCTCAGATGGGGCAACCTTAAAAAAACCAGTTTTTTAAGTAAAACATAGGTTCTAAAATTCATCCTCGTGCTATAATCTTTTTAGCCTTTTTACTCAGCGAGCGGTGGGGTTTTTATCCTCATCTTCATCCCAGCCAACAATCATAAAATACACCACCCATAAAAAAATATGTCTTTTGCTCACTTACACGTCCATACCGAATATTCCCTTCTTGATGGCTTGAGTAATATCGAGAAGCTTGTCGCCACGGCCAAGGCGATGGAGATGCCCGCGGTTGCGATCACCGATCATGGGACGATGTTCGGGGTGAAGAAATTTTACGACGCCGCAAAAGCTGTCGATATCAAACCGATCATTGGTATAGAAGCCTATATGTCTGCACGGGGGATGGCCGACCGTGATTCGAAGCTGGATAAAAAATCATCCCATCTGCTATTGCTCGCCAAAAATGCAACGGGTTACCAGAACCTGCTCAAGATCGCCTCGGCTGCGCAGACCGAGGGCTTCTACTACTATCCCCGCATTGACCATGATTTTCTTGCCGCACACGCCGAAGGGCTGATCTGCACCTCGGGATGTATGTCGGCTGAAATACCCCGTGCGCTGTTGCGTGAGGACCCCACAGAGGCCGTCCGCCGGATGGATTGGTATTATGATGTTTTCGGCGAGGAAAATTTCTACATCGAGTTGCAGCAGCATAATATCGTCGAGCTGACCGAGCTGAACCGTCAGCTTGTCGAAATGGGAGCACGTTATTCGTCCAGGTTTGTTGCGACGAATGATGTCCACTATATCCAGCCGGACGATGCCAAACTCCAGGATATTTTGCTGGCCATCCAGACCGGGGCCCTGCTAAAAGATGAAAAACGAATGCGGATGGATGATCCATCCTATTATTTGCGCTCCCCTCAGGAGATGAACGAACTTTTCCGCGAAGTCCCCGAGGCTTTGAGCAATACCCTTGAGATCGCTGAGCGTTGCGATGTCAATCTTGATTTCACCGAATATCACCTGCCGCATTTCCCCGTACCGGATGGACATACCGAGGAGAGTTATTTACGCCACCTCTGCGAGCAGGGGCTTGAGCGGCGCTATGGAAATCATGCAGACGATAAGGTTTTTCGCGATCGCCTGAATTACGAACTGAATATCATCCACACGATGGGCTTTGATGCCTACTTCATCATCGTTTGGGATCTGGTCCGCGAGGCGCAGGAGAAGGGGATTTTGTACACCACGCGCGGTTCCGCGGCCGGATCAATTGTCGCGTACTCGCTTGAGATCACCTTGATCGACCCGATTGAACATGACCTCATCTTTGAACGTTTTCTCAACCCCGGGCGTATCTCGATGCCCGATATTGACCTCGATTTCCGGGATGACCGCCGCCATGAAATGATGGCTTATTGCGCGGAAAAATATGGCGACGATAAGGTCGCCCAGATCATCACCTTCGGCACGATGGGTGCCAAAGCCGCCATCCGCGATGTTGGGCGTGTGATGGATATCCCCCTCGGCGAAGTGGATAGGGTTGCCAAGTTGATCCCCGCCGTTTCGGGGAAAACGGTCACACTCCAGGGGACGCTCAACGATGTGGCGGATTTTAAGAAAGCCTATAATTCTGCCCCTCATATCAAGGAATTAATTGATACCGCAATTGGCATGGAAGGTGTTGTCCGCAACGCCGGGACACATGCGGCGGGCGTGGTGATTGCCGATAAACCCCTGATCGAATATCTGCCGATCCATCGCCCGACCTCCAATTCTGAAGATACGCCGATCAAAACCGTGACCCAATTTGAGATGGGTATTCTCGACAATTTAGGGATGCTCAAAGTGGACTTTTTGGGTCTCTCCACATTGACGGTGATTGCCCGGGCGGCAGAACAAATTGAAAAACGTACTGGTAAAAAATATCATCTCGAGAATATTCCGCTCGATGATAAAAAGGCCTTTGAGATCATCGGAGAAGGGAATACAGCCGGTATCTTCCAACTGGAAGGGGGCGGGATGACGGGTTGGATGGTCAAGATGCAGCCTACAACCCTCGACAATGTCATCGCCATGGTGGCCCTCTACAGGCCGGGTCCGATGCGCTTTATCCCCTCTTATATCGAGCGGATGAATGACCGGGAAAAGAGCGTTTATCGCCACCCCAAGATGGAGCCGATCTTTAAATCCACGTATGGCATCCCGATCTATCAGGAACAGATCATGCGCGCGGCGGTCGAGTTGGCGGGCTATACCGGCCCCGAATCGGATGATCTGCGCAAGGCGATTTCCAAGAAAAAAGAAAAAGAGATCAGGAAACATCGCAAGAAATTTATCAAAGGTGCCGTAAAAGAGGGGATCGAAAATACGATTGCCACCGCTATCTTTGATGATTGGGAAGAATTTGCACGATATGGATTTAACAAATCACATGCTGCGGCCTACGGCACGATCGCCGTTCAAACGGCTTATCTAAAGGCGAATTATCCCACCGAATATATGAGCGCGCTGATGTCGGTATTTTATGGGGATACCGCCAAGGTTGCCCATTATGCGGCCAACGCCCGCGAGATGGATATTGAGATCCTGCCGCCGGATGTCAAGAAAAGCGAATGGGATTTCGCCATCGAAGATCTGCCAAATGGCAAGACGGCGATCCGCTTTGGCTTCGGGGCGATCAAAAATGTGGGGCGCGGACCGGTTGAAGCGATCATCGCTGCCCGTCAGGAAAAAGATTGCAGGGATATCAACGAATTTATCCGTGCTGTTGACCTGCGTACCGTTGGCAAACGCGCCCTCGAATCGATGATCAAGGTTGGGGCGCTGGATATTTTCGGTTCCCGCAGCAGCCTGCTGGCTTCGCTCGAACGCCTGATCGCGGTCAGTGGTGCGCATTTCAAAGCCAGGGATTCTGGTCAGATCAGCATGTTTGGCGCAGCCACTGGCGTTAGCGATACAATCGTTCTTTCTCCCGGCGGCAAGATTGACCAGCGAATAGAATTGAATTGGGAGCGGGAGCTGATCGGCATCTATATCTCTGACCATCCGCTTTCCTCTTACCAAAAAACCCTAACCGAAATTGTGACCCATTTTTCACCGCAGCTCCCCGAAGCGCGGCAGGATGAACGCGTCCGCGTGGCCGGGCTGATCGCAGGTGTGCGCCCCTACCAGACCAAAAAGGGCAAACCGATGGGTTTCATGACTCTCGACGATATGCGCGGGATCATTGAACTGGTCATCTTCCCGCGCCCCTGGCAGGATTATCGCGATCTTTGTGTTGAGGGGCAGATCGTGGTCGTTGAAGGCAAGGTGGATGCGGATAGTTCCCCGCCCAAGATTTTGGTGGATGCGATCAAAACAGATTTTGACCTGTTGACCTCTGTGGAAAAAAAACGGCAAACGGGCTCCCTTGGGCCTGTTCCCGTTAAAGCCCCCCCACAGCCTGTTGGGGTGGAGCTGCAAATCGCCGAATCCCCGGCCAAAACCTATTCTGCCAAAGCTCCCTCACCGCTTGCGGAAGGGGACGGTGGGGCTGACGAGGGGATGCCTCCTCCACCGGAGGCCTTTCCGGATGGCTGGGAGGAGACGATGTACGAGATGGAATATTCTGCGGCGGTTGAGGTGACTTTGGCGGAGCCTCCAGATGAACCACAACCCGAGCCTGTGCCCGACGCTATGCTCCGGGCAGAAGTACACAATGGGCAAAGTGAAGATGTGCCTGAAGATTTAGCTGAAAATGATCAGCCTGAATCCTATGAGCAGATGGCTAAACATTATCCACGCACTTTACTAACGCCATCCGCGCCTGAATCCGAGCATCCGCCGCGCCTGATCACGGTCTCGATCAAGACGAATGGCAGCCTGGAACGCGATAAACGCCGTCTGGGAAATATCCACGGCGTGCTGATCTCCTTCCCCGGGCGGGATATGTTTTCCCTGCAGATCTACGAGGGGGATAAGGGGCATCTGATCGACTTCCCCAATTACAATACGCGCATCTGCGACGAGATGCTCGACCGTCTAAAGAAGGTCCTGGGCAACGAGGATTGGCGGATCGAGGAGATCGGGGTTTAGAGTAAAGCGAATAGTTTTTTACTGTATAATCTTTGACAAGATGACCTTAATTGAAGTCCCCACGATTGATAAGAGAGAGCGCATCCCCCAAGAGGCGATTGACGAAGTAGTGCGGCAAATTGCTGAACAATTTCGCCCACAAAAAATCATTATCTTTGGGTCTTATGCCCGCGGTAATCCACGCCCTGAAAGCGACGTGGATATTTTGGTTGTGATGGCAACTGAACTGAAAGAAAGCCAGCAATCTTTGCTAATCCGTCATCATCTTAATTTATTTTTTGGTTTGGACCTAATTCTGTATACGCCAAAACACCTGGAAGAACGCATTGCAATGGGGGATTATTTCGTACAGGATATACTGAAGGAGGGGAAGGTGGTCTATGAAGGCAGCAACAGCTGAATGGGTCTCAAAAGCTGAAGGTGATTTTGCAACAGCGGGGCGAGAAATTAGAGCGCGCAAAAACCCTAATTATGATGCTGTTTGTTTTCATTGCCAACAATGTGCAGAAAAATATCTAAAGGCTTTGTTGCAAGAAAATGAGAAACACTTTCCCAAAATCCATAATTTGCTCGAACTGCTGGCAATGATTTTGAAATTTGACAGGAGCTATGAGTTTCTAAAAGCTGATTTAGATGTACTCGAAGAATTTTCTGTTCGGTATCGCTATCCCGGTGATGCTGCCGAGATAGAGGAAGCGCAATCTGCATTTGCTGCTGTAAAAACAGTGCGAACTTTTCTGAGAGGAAATTTGAAGGCATAAACCCCCTTTTTTGGTAGCACGAAGTTTCTAAAAGCCAGAAGACGGTCCTGGGGAACGAGGATTGGCGGATCGAGGAGATTGGGGTTTGATTTCTGTTCTAACGGTACCAAGTAGTTGGGCGGCAAGGAGACACTAATAAAATGTATTTAGCTAATTTACTTAACTCACGAGGTTTTTTTCAAAGAACATCGTCTTGGATGGAAGCAGAGGGAATATCAGATGATATTTCTTTTCTTCTTAACCGAGCTACATCAGCTGTTGTAAATATTCATCGTATGGAACAAGCGCAAAACAATTGTTTTCGGGAATTTCAATTGTTTGATGACCAACTAGTTGATATAGAGGATAAGATTGTTTTTAATTCACACAGTTTAGTTGAACTCCAAAACGAAATTTCACCATTACTTTCATCGATACGAATATTGCAAGACCTAACAATTGGACTGATTGGTAAAACACTAAAAGTTAGTCTACCATCAAGTATTAATAAAACCATTAAAAATATTAAGAAGCATAATCTACCAAATGAGATAGAAAATTTATTAGTC
>JACNJN010000208.1 GCA_014382535.1 Candidatus Desulfolinea nitratireducens
GACCCTGAGAGGGTGCGCGAAAAATAATATTGGATCCCCACCGAAGCAGCATTCTGCCACGGGTCAGGTCGTTCGAGGCTGCCATCAGTACGGTCAAACTCTGTCAGGCTGCCCCCGCGCCAACCATAATAGCCATTATTGAGCGTATTCGCAGCCCAGATCAGTTGAAGATACATCCCCTGATGAGATATTGGTTCAATATAACCCAGGGTATAGGGTGTTTCTGGCTCTTCCATTTTTGTCAGGGCGCCAGATTGATATTCGAGGATAGCCAGAAGAAGGCGGGGGCTGACACTGAAATTGGTAGCAACGTAACTCACAATTTCAGCACCGGAGCGATTTTCTCCTCCAGCATAATCTCTATGCTCTTTCAACCATCCAGGATAGGCATCTACATAACTTTGAATATCAAAATCAATCCCTGCCGGACCATTTACAAATGCCGAATCGGGCATGATCTGGAACTGACTGCCCCAGAGCGGTAAATAATAGATCGGGATCTGCATCGGCATTCCCGGTGGAAGAACGCTTACATTGTGAGGGATAACGGGATTATTAACGAGGATCTCTTCTGCGCTGGTGTTAAATCGCCCTGCCAACCCGGAAATTGTATCGCCGGTTTGGGCAACATATTCCACCAGTTCGCCGGGGTCAAATTTTGGACGTGTGATGTAGGGTGTGGAGGTAGCCTCAGGGGTAGGGGCAGCCGTTGCATCAAATTGGATAAGGGCATCTGGAGGTGCGCATCCCACTAATAACAGGAAAATCAGCGCAGTATATATTCCATATTGCAATGCGTGCTTCAAGGTTTGTTTTTTTATAAAAATATACATCAGCTAATAAGTGCTAATCTTCTTTATTTTCTTCAGGGTTGTCACGGAAAATCACAGACCAAGCCTCACCCACCTGACTGGATGTGATCGTTTCGTCGTCGCGGGTCAAACTTCCAAAATAGGGTTTTTCGGCCGCGTGGGCGATCCAGCCATCGAGGTTGAAAGGCAAGGCACCATCGGCTAAAATCCATTCGCCGTTATATTTACGGGCAAAATGCAGATGGGTTCCGGTGGAAACGCCACCCTCGCAGGAAGGCTGCCCAAGGCGGTCATCCACTTCGACCCAGGTTCCAAGCGGAATGCGTCCCACTGTGGCAATATGGAGATAGAGCAAATTCCAGCCGGTCTCTTCGTTGCCATCACCATCGAGGTCGAGTATCACCACGCCGTGATCAGAGGTAACCACCAGGCCTGGCGCAGAGGCAACGACCCATTTTTCTGTCTCTGCACAGCCACTGAAATCATTGGCGGGGGCGAAATCCAGCGCTGCCTGTGCGCCCTCATGTTCCCAGGCAGAGTGAGGGCCGCCAGTAAAAGCCCATTCCCGACGAGGTTCAAAGGGCAAAACCATGGGAGGTTGTTTCAGCCCTGCCGGGAAAAGGGGCTCAACGCTTTGGGCGCGTGTCCAGGGGGATCCGAATAGTTCTGCATAGAGTGCGGGGAAGCCCACGCGTGGATCAACAGCTTGGGTCCAGCGATCAGGATCCAATTTTTGGGCGAAATAATATTGAATTGCAACGGAACCAGCATTCAGGTCAGGGGCGATCCGCTTTGTCGTTCCATCCAGAAAGGCCAACTCGGTTAATTTCCCTGAGCGCCAATCGTAATAGCCGACAGCCAAATCCTGGACAGCCATCATCATTTGGCGGAACATGCCTTTTTTGCGGAAATCTATATAACCCAGAGGATAATCTGTTTCTGCCAGGTTGCCAGGTTGCCCCAAAACCCAGCCTGATTCATATTCTATAAGCGCAACGAGAAGGCGTGGGTTGAGGGAGTTTTCTGCGGCGAGACGGGTAACCCCTTCTGCGCCAGTTGTCCAACTCGTGGTACCCAGATATTCCCTATATTCGCTCAGATAGCCTCCCGCCTCAGCGATATAGGCCAGGGTATCAAAATCCAGGCCAGTTGCAGAGAAAACTACTTCACTATCGGGGAAGATTTGTTCACTGGAGGTGGTCTCATCGAGCCTGTCGGGGATCACCAATAAGGTATTGGGGTCAAGGAGAGAGCCTGGTTCAGGCATTTCTCCGGTTGAAATGATTTCCTCCACTTCAACAGCAAAATGTGAGGCGACTACCTTCAGTGAATCTCCCGATTGTGAATAATATAAAATTGTTGGTTCTTTGATCGCAGCAGGTGTTTCAGCAATTTTGGTTGGCGTCGCTAAATTTTCCAATGGTTGATTAGTGGGCAGGGCTGTAGGCGGAAGTTTAACCGGTTCGTTCGCTATCATCGGGCTTGGGGTGGCGATAGCAACGGGAGCCGCTTGCACAGGGGGAAAAACCTGAGGAGTGGGCGTGCTATATTCACCCCAAAGAGAGGGTGTTGCTCCGCAGGAATTCAGCACGATGGAGAGGAGTGTAATCAGGATGATTGTTTTTTTCATAATATAACTGATCCGTCAGCTCGCGATGACATTCCTTCTTTATCTCGTAATCTCATTGATGGCATTTTGCCCATCCCAGGCTTCAATGCGCTGCTCGCCTCGGGTTAGAAAACCGTCATAGACAGCGCCATCTCCACTGGAAACCCAGCCATCCATGATGAAGGGTAGATATCCATCAGCGGGAATCCATTCGCCATTATAACGGCGGGCAAAATGAAGGTGGGCGGCGTTGGAAAGACCTCCCTCGCAGGAGGGATGTCCGATTCGATCGTCCGTATTCAGCTTGCTCCCGCTTTGGACGCGTCCATCCGATCCCATATGCATATAGAGCAAGGTCCAGCCGGTTTCTGCGAAGCCATCCCCATCAAGATCAAGAACGACAGCGCCATTATCAGAGCGGACGATGACGCCCGGCGCGGATGCCAATACCCAGGCATCTGCGGGAGCGCAACCCAAAGGTTCACCCGGCGCGGCAAAATCGAGGGCAGCCCAGCCAGAACCTGCATCCCAGCCGCCATGCGGTCCACCGGTAAAAGACCAGGTTTCACCGTAAGCAAAGGGGAGCGTCAGTTGGGGCTGGGTCAGGCCGGCAGGGAGGACTGGATCGATTGCATAGTCAAAGGGATAACCAAAAAGTGATTCAAAGGTCGCGAAAAAGCCCTCTTCTGAAACATCATATTCCCACACATCGCGGGTGTAGAGCAGGGCGAAGTAGTTTTGCAGTGCCGCTGTTCCGGCGTTGATATTTGGATTGATCGGTAGCAAGCTTCCGTCCACGAGATCCCACTCGGTGACTGCGTTGGCGCGCCATAAATAATAACCGCGATTCAGTTCATTTGCCGACCAGGTAAGCTGACGATATAACCCCGCATACCATTCCTTGTAGTAACGCATCGGATAGTCAATTTCATCCACGACAGATTGGGTCACCCATCCGCTCTGGTATTCGAGCAGGGCCAGCAGTATTCGCGGATTAACGGAGTAATTATTTGCCACCAGGCTGACGATCTCTGGTCCACTGAGCAGAACGCCGTCGACTTCCTGCTGGTAGGAATTCAGATAACTATTTTTATTTTTCAGGTATTTATCCATATCCAGGAGCAGACTGGCCGGACCATTGATCAGCTCAGAATCGGGGATGATCTTGAAGCCTGAGCCCTGGTCAGCTGCGGGCGCAAAGCGGGCAATGTTTGGGGTGGGGGTTGAGATGGGCATTCCAGCGGAACGGGTAGGCGGTAGCAGAGTCGTTAGGGGAATTGAAGCCTGAAGGCCAATCTCAGCGAAGGGATCGTAATCATCCCAATTGGGGGCTTCTTCGATGGGCGCGGCACAGGCAGAGAGCAGGACTAAGGCCGCGATGATGAGGGGCATGATCTTAAACATGGGCGAATTGTAGCATGGATGGGGGAGGAGAAAAATAGGTTTTTGGTAAGAAAATGAACGTAGTAAAATTGCCTTGCACCTATCAGAATGGCTTCTGTTCGATTAACGGGTATAACTGAGGCTAAAACAGATTCCTGTTTAGCAAGGTGCGAGGCAATATGGTTTAACGTTTTTCTTTAATTCCCCAGTTGACTTTGCAACCAGATTTTGCTAAAGTATGAATGGGATTAGACAATGGTCTAGGAGGGCATGATTGCTATTTTTCAATTGATCACTGCTGGATTAATTTCGTAAATGATCTCTCTGCGATACATTTCATCATACTAAAATATATGGAACTATTTTCGAAATACCTCCAATAATTGGTACTGGCGTGGTAATTCTTATAGTACTTTATTCCTCCCGGCCTCGGGAAAATAACAGAGATAAATAATTGAAATATAATAAGATTTTATGTTTCATTGACAAAGGACTTTAGTAATGCTATTCTTTTATAGCACATACGCTATAATTCAATTAAAGGCTTAAACCATGCGGAATGTCGAATATTACACAACCCCGAATGGAAAATGCCCTATTCTTGAGTATTATGGCACACTAGACGAAGAAAACGAACTTCCTTATGCAACTCGCATGGTCGACTTGCTTAAAGAATTTGGACACACTTTGCGCCGGCCACAAGCAGCGCTTTTACGGGACGGAATATATGAACTACGCTTTCGAATAAATCGAAATCAACATCGTATTCTATATTTCTTTTTTTATCAAAAGGCCATTATATTAACTCACGGATTTTATAAATCAAAGAGTGCAGTAGATCCAATAGAAATTGATAGAGCAATTAAATATAAAAAAGAATACTTTTCTAGACATGAGAGACAAAAATGAATCATTCTGAATATTTACTAAAATTAAAAAAAAATACTAAATACCAAAACGCAAAAAAGGCACTTAAACCAAATTTCGATTTAGGGAATGCCATTATACGCGCTCGAATAAAAAAAGGTTGGTCTCAAACTGAGTTAGCAAAACAAGCAGGCACAAAACAAGCGAACATATCCCGTATCGAAGATGCTTCAGCAAATCCCACCTTTAAAACAGTTCAATGTATTTTAAGTGCCCTTGGAATTGAGACTCATTATTCCCCAGTTGGCATCCCCATCCATATCTGGCCTATTCGCACAGAAGAAGATTATGAAGAAACCCTAATCGAAATTGATAATCCTCAAGATGCCGAACTAGAAACGCCAGAAGATGATAAGCTGAAAGTATTATCTATTTTAGTGGATACTTACGAATCAGAGAATGAGGCCAGAACGCATGTAGTGTTATTGCCGCAAGACACCTTTTACATTAACACTAGCCAAAAAAGCAGCCAAACAGACAATCAACTTGTAGGAAATTATTACAACTAGAAATGAGCACTACAAGAAGGACTAACACAATGATAAAACATATTTGGAGCGTAGTTTGCCAAGGATCAATCGAAGATAAGTCCACAAATCTACTTAGCATTATAAATATTCTTGAGGAGCTAACAATCGAAGGCGACCCTAGTTCAGATAAAATACTACCATTACCTATTCAAGTTGTAACGCTATGGACACGTACAAATTCTGATATTCCCGCTCAGGCGGAAAGCCGCTACACATTTGTTTCCCCGAGCAAAACTGTTCTAAAAGAACAACCACTTAAAATAAATCTTTCCAAGTATCAACGCCTTCGAGCAAGAGTTAATTTCTCCATGCTGAATTTTACTGAAGGAAGCGGAATATACACGTTTTGCGTTGAGTATCGCGGCAATCAGACAGAAGAGTGGACTGAAAAAGCATCAATACCAATAGATGTTAATTTCCATACTGTTGATAAAAAAAATACCGTTACAAAAGCCAAAAAAGTTAAAATAGTAAAAGCCTAGGTTATATTAT
>JACNJN010000136.1:0-15613 GCA_014382535.1 Candidatus Desulfolinea nitratireducens
GGAGGATTATACCTTTGGCTCAGGGATCAAGAAGGTGGGTTTTAAAGAAGTACAGGAAGCTTTTATGAAAATCGTCGGTGTAATTGCTATTGAAGGTATGCTTTGCGCCTTCGTAAAAGGCACAGTTGATTTCTTTGCCAAGGTCAGTGAGCATCTGGCAGGTTTCTCGACCATACTCAACGGGGATAACAGGGTCGCCTGTGCCATGATAAAGCTTGAGCGCAGAGGTGATATTGTCATACGAATGATGAGGAGAGATAGCAGGAATAAGATGGGCAGGGGTATCCAATTCTTCCCTGTTATTAATGAACTGCGCATTTTTGATGATGTCACCTGTCATTGGGGCATAGAGCATGGTTGCCTTGATATCATTGCTCACTGTAATAACGCGCAAAGCAACTTCTCCGCCCATGCTATGTGCCCAAATCCCAATCCGCTCAGGGTTGGCTTTTTCGAGGGTGCCGATTTGCAATCCTTGTGTTTTTACGATGCCGATCAGATTGAGGATATCAATTGCCAATCCAGTCCGATAGCGATCATCCCCGCTGTCTGATTCGCCAAATCCGCGCATATTCGGGTGAATAACCAGATAGCCTGCTCGACTGAGTACATCAGCATCGTAAGTGGAATAAGGCATAAGCTGATAGTCTTTTAAGTTATAGTTGCCGTGAATGGCAATGATCACCGGGAATGGCCCCTCGCCTTTGGGGATATTCATAAAGCCATAAATGGTTAATCCATCGCTGGTATAACGGATCTTGTAGCGAGTGAAAGAGTTTTTATCGTCTAATTTCTCAATGATTTGAACTATTCCACTCCCATAAGCACGCGAGCGCATGGCAGAGATCGTATATTTCCTGAAGGGATCTGGGGTGATGGTTGAAAGGGGAAATGGTGTAAATGTGGCATTTGGGACTGCGCTTGCTGTGATCGTTGCTGGAAGCGGCTGAAAAGGTGTCAGGGTTGGAGGTGGAATTTGAGATGGAGTCTGCGTGGGTTGCGAAACCTGCCCCGGCGCGGAAGAACAGGCACTGAAAACAAGTGTCAGCAGGAGCAGGAGAAGTTTTGTAGCGGGCTTCATGGAGGGGATTATAACGGGCATTTCTTACCCCCTCAAACCCCCCATTTTGAAAAACAAAAATAGGGGGAGGTGTTTTTCTCCTCCCCTAAATTCCGCTTTTAGAATTTGGGGGAGGTTGGGAGGGGGCTGGTGGTGAATCCTGAAGCGCTGCGAGTATAATATCCGCATGCCAATCCTAATTCTCTCCCCCGACCTTGCCTCCCAGATTGCTGCCGGTGAAGTGGTCGAACGTCCGGCCTCAGTGGTCAAGGAGTTGGTTGAAAATTCTCTCGATGCTGATGCTAAAACCGTAACAGTGACCATCGAAGAAGCTGGCCGCCGCCTGATCGAGGTTGCCGACGATGGAAGCGGTATTCCCGCCGATGAGATGCCGCTTGCGCTGGAGCGTCATGCCACGAGCAAATTGCTCTCCGCCGATGATCTTTTCAGGATTGCCACGCTTGGTTTCCGCGGTGAAGCGCTTGCCTCGATAGCCTCAGTAGCGCGGCTCACGCTCACCTCGCGCACGGATAATGATGAAGCCGCGACACGCATCCGTGTGGAGGGAGGCAAGGCTGAAGAACCCGAGCAGGTTGGGGCGCCGCGTGGCACGGTTGTCCGCGTTGAAAATCTTTTCTATAACGTCCCGGCGCGGCTAAAATTCCTGAAAAAGGATGTTACCGAACGTCGCCGCATCGATGCCCTACTCACCCGTTACGCCCTCGCCTACCCTGATGTGCGCTTCAAATTCAGTCAGAATGGGCAGGCTACGTTGCAAACCAGCGGCAATGGCGACCGTCGCGCTATTCTCGCCACGCTTTACGGGATTGAGATCGCCAAAGATTTGCTCGAGGTAAACGCTGTTGAGGAGGACCTTGAGCTGACTGGATTCATCAGCCCGACTTCACTGACCCGCTCCAATCGACGCGATATTATTATTTTCATCAATGGGCGTTGGGTACAGGATATTTCGCTCTCGACAGCCCTGATCCAGGCCTATCATACGATGCTGATGGTGGGACGTTACCCTCTCGCCGCAGTCTTTCTTGAACTTGAACCTGCTTCCGTTGATGTCAATGTTCATCCGACGAAATCGGAGGTTCGTTTCCAGGACCCCCAACGGATGTTCAGCTTTGTGCAACGTTCAGTCCGAAAAGCAATTCTGGCCTATACCCCCGTCCCGCAGATGGGGATTGCCCCGCCTGCCCTGTGGACCGAGCGACCCTCAGGGAGTGGGATTGATCCGGCGTGGGGCTTTGCAAGTGAGGCAAATCAGGAACCAGGCAATCAGGATTCAGGAAGTGCCCAATCACCGGAGACCCTGGACACTATTCCCACGATCCCTCTTCTGCGTCTTGTGGGCCAGATCGGTTCAGTTTATATCATCGCCGAGGGGCCAGATGGACTTTATCTGATCGACCAGCATGCTGCACACGAACGAGTATTATTTGAACGACTGATGGCACAACGTCAGGCCAATACGCTTTCATCACAGAGTTTACTTCAGCCCGTTGTTGTTCCACTTCCTCCGGAACAGGCGACTTTGCTCAACGAGCAAATTGGGATTTTGCAAAAATTTGGTTTTGAAGTGGAACCATTTGGGCCGAACACCTTTCAGGTACGGGCCATCCCCTCCCTTTTTTCCGGGAGCGACCCTGCTGCTGCATTACGTGTACTCGTCGAGGATTTCGAAGGTGATGAGACACCCCTGCAGGAGAAGATCGAGGAACGGATCGCGGCGCGCGTCTGTAAGCGGATGGCTGTCAAGGGTGGCCAAACACTTTCCACCGATGAGCAGGAATCCCTCCTGCGCGATCTCGAATCCTGCGAATCCCCGCGCACCTGTCCACATGGCAGACCGACGATGATCCACCTTTCGGTCGATATGCTTGAGCGTCAATTCGGGCGTAGAGGGGCAAGGTAAAGGTTTCCACACAAATGACAAGAAAAGCATGAGGCAATCTATCGTTCATATCGCACTGGTTGTGAGGGATTACGATGAAGCGATTGCTTTTTATACACAAAAGCTGAACTTCGAATTGATCGAAGATACCTATCAACCCGAACAGGATAAGCGCTGGGTGGTCGTTTCTCCCCCGGGTTCCAACGGGGTCACCTTGTTATTGGCCAGAGCTTCCAGGCCAGAACAAGAGACTTTTATTGGGAATCAGACAGGTGGACGTGTATTTCTATTTCTCAACACCGACGATTTTTGGCGTGACTATAATGAGATGGTTTCCAAGGGAATAAATTTTATCAGGGAGCCAAAGAAGGAAGCATACGGGATGGTCGCTGTATTTGAGGATCTATATGGCAATCTCTGGGATTTGCTTGAGCTAAATAAGGATCACCCAATCTCCAAACGTGGATTCTGATAAATGATGCAGATAAGTCAAATTGAGAAATACTGATGAGTATTATTGAGACTGATCGTCTGGAGCTTTCTGAGTTTTCCTTAAACGACGCTCCATTTATTTTGGAAATGCTGAATGACCCCGTCTGGTTGCAATTCATTGGGGATCGGGGCGTCAAAACCCTTGATGACGCTCGTGACTACATCGTAAATAAATTGCAGAAAAGCTTCAAGGAGCTTGGTTTTGGGATGCTGATCGTGAAGCTCAAAGATGGTGGGATATCTATAGGCACTTGTGGATTGCTGAAAAGGGATTATCTGGAAGATCTTGATCTTGGTTTTGCCTTTTTACCCGAGTTCAGAGGTAAAGGTTATGCCTATGAGGCCGCCTCCGCTACGATCGAATACGGGAAAAAAAATCTTGGTCTGAAACATATCCTGGCTTTCACTGACGTGGATAATTCTGCTTCAATTAATTTAGTCAAAAAACTTGGTCTGGAATTTGAACGACTGATGGATTTTCCAGATGATGATGCAGAAATCCAACTATATGGGGGGGATATTTAGCTGCTTTTCAAGCATTTATCCAATTTTCTAAAATGCCACAAGAAATAGATAAGGAACTTATAAAATGGCGAAAACAAAAATGAAGGATAAATTAACCATCGGTCTTGCCCAAATCGCCCCGGTTTGGTTGGACCGTGACCAAACAATGACCAGGATCCTGGAACAGGTCCGCAAGGCTGCCGGGGCAGATTGTCAACTGGTGGCCTTTGGCGAAGCTCTGCTACCGGGGTATCCCTTCTGGATCGAGCGCACGAACGGGGCGACATTTAACTCGCCAGTCCAAAAGGAACTCCATGCCCATTATTTGGATCAGGCCGTGCAGATCGAGGCCGGACATCTGGATAATCTCTGCGAGGCCGCCAAAGAACATCAGATAGCGATCGTGCTGGGATGCATCGAGCGTCCAGCCGACCGTGGTGGACACAGCGTCTACGCCAGCCTGGTCTATATTGATGTGGAAGGCGTGATCCAATCCGTGCACCGGAAATTGATGCCGACATACGAGGAACGATTGACCTGGTCCCCGGGTGATGGGCATGGTTTGCGTGTTCATAAGTTGGGTGCTTTCACCGTTGGTGGGCTGAATTGCTGGGAGAACTGGATGCCCCTTCCTCGGGCTGCCTTATATGGATTGGGCGAGGATTTACACATCGCCATTTGGCCGGGGGGAGTCCATAATACACGGGACATCACACGGTTCATTGCAATAGAATCCCGCTCTTATGTGGTTTCGGTCTCCGGCCTGATGCGCAAAAGCGATTTTCCAGCAGATACGCCCCACCTCACAGCCATCCTTGAAAACAGTAATGATCTATTCGCCAACGGAGGTTCCTGCATCGCCGGCCCGGACGGTAAATGGATTGTTGAACCCATTGCCGATGAAGAAAAGCTGATCATCGCAACACTCGACCATAAACGAGTGCGCGAAGAACGTCAGAATTTTGATCCTGCTGGACACTATTCCCGGCCTGATGTCACACAGTTAACTGTCAACCGGGAGCGGCAGAGTACGGTAAATTTCACGGAATAACGAATTCCTTTTTTCTCACAGAAATCCCACTTTAAATTTTTTATCCCCCCAATGGTTCCTTGACCCTCCCTTTACGCAAGGCTAGAATTTTCCAAACCTTAAAATATGCTATACTTTATCCTATGCGAAAACCAAGCGCGGAGTGGAATAAATGGGCCGAGACTTTCTCTCATTTTGGGGTAGAAGGTCTTGTTGCCTGGCTACTGGAAATTGGTGAGCCGTTAATGCTGGTCGGTGCCCAAATACTTTATATGGGTCAACCTCTGCTTGGTCACAATCGTGTTGTTAATTTGGCCCATTTCCTTGAAGACAAAGAAGAAACTCGCGCATTTACCGCTTTGTTAAGGAGGGAATAACCCGGTGCAAACCTCCGCTTTAGCTGGATTAGGTCTGATACTATTGAGCGCAATTTTGCTTATTGGGCTTTCTCTTCTCAAGGAAAGGGTGAAAGCCTCTTTTCGAGATATTTCAGCATTTACCAATCTAAATAAAGCGCTCGGAAGCGCCGTTGAAGATGGGACCCGGATTCATTTCTCCCTCGGTTCTGCCGGGGTGGACAACCCTCGCACAGCAGCATCCTTCTCTTCGCTCAGCGTTCTGCGCCACTCAGTCGAATTTAGCGCATCCGGCGATAAGCCGCCTCTTGCTACATCTGGTGATGCGGCCCTTGCCATACTTTCCCAGGATAATTTACATACAGCGTATCGCGTTGCCGGGGCGGAGCAGCAATATAAAGCAACTACTGGCCGCCTGGCAGGCATGACCCCTTTTTCTTACGCGGCGGGCGTACTTCCAGCAATTTACGATGAAGATATATCTGCCAATATATTGGTTGGCGGTTTTGGGTCCGAAGTGGGGCTTCTCAGTGATGCTGCTGAAAGGAAGCAATCCTTTATCCTTGCAGCCTCTGACTCTCTTCCCGCACAAGCAATACTATACGCCAATGCCCAGGAACCTTTAATTGGAGAAGAACTCTACGCTACCGGCGCCTACTTAAAAGCAGGGAGGGCACATCTCGCTAGTTTGTACGTTCAAGATGTGCTGCGTTGGCTGATCATAATTGCTCTTCTCGGTGGGGCAGCGATGAAGATTTTAGCAGGGTTGCTATGAGCCGTTATTTATCCCCGATTATTGCGATATCAGTGGGTCTGCTGGTCTTACTGGGCTATTTCCTCACGGAAGGTCCCTTGGCTGGCGTACGTGTAACCTTTGTCCAGTGGGCAGTTATCCTGGCTGGAGCAGCAATTTTTGTCGGCGTTTTAAACCTGCTTTCAGTCCATATTAAAAAAATACGTGAAAAAGAAAAAGGAGGCCTATACAGCCTCTTGTTGATTGCCTCCTTAATGATCACGCTTACTTTGGGTCTTGTACTGGGGCCAAATCACTCCACCATGACCCATATCTTCAATGCGGTTATTTTCCCGGTTGAAACCAGCCTGATGGCAATCATGGCCGTCACCCTGATCTACGCTGGCATCCGCTTGCTCCGCTACCGCAACGACCTGATGGCAATCCTTTTCTTAGCCACAGCACTAGTCGTTATGCTTGGCGCTGCCCCATTGCCTTTTTTTGAAATCCCATTATTTGGGGATCTAATTCGCCCAATTTTTGTTAATACCCTTGCAGCAAGTGGCGCGCGCGGTATTCTGCTTGGCGTTGCTTTGGGGGCGTTGCTCACAGGCCTGCGCGTGCTCATTGGCGCAGACCGCCCCTACGGTGGCAAATAAATGGTGGAGACCATCAATTGCCCCGTCTGTGGAGAGGTCAATCCAATTGAATTAGTGGATTGCAATAAATGCGGTCGACTCTTACGCCAAACTACCAGCGAGCTGGATGGCGTCGGAGAATTGATCAACTCCGGGCAAATCCCAACAGAGAAAAAAACAGCAGAACTTGAAATGGCCCTTCCTGCCTGGTTGCGGGGCGCACGTGAGGGAGATAAAGACGACGAAACAACGAAGACCTCAGATGATTCATCCCTGGATTCCCTGTCATCCCCTCCTCCACAAGCGAAAGAAAGCGCTCCTACGAAAGCAGCCCCCCTCGATTGGCTTGCCGGCCTGGATAACGACGACGATGAAGACGAAGAAGAAGCAGCTGACTGGCTCGTAAATATCCAGGATAATCTTCCAACTGAAATAGAGCCCGAGGAAGAAGTCCCTGTGGGTATCCCGGCCTCAGAGGAACCCATCACCGCCACTGAAGCCCCCCGCCCTTCTGATGAAGAAGAGCCTCTTCTCCAAACTGGGGAACTTCCTGGCTGGCTATCTGATCTTCAGGGAGAATCGGCCGAAGAAAATTTTGAATCTATGTCCGATTTGTTGAGCCAGAAAAGTTCTGCTGCTCCCAAAGACCTTATGGATGAAGGGGGCTTCGAGGGCGGTGATAACCTGGATTGGCTTTCCAAACTTTCAAAAGAAGAGGATGCGATTTCATCTTTCGAAGAAACACCCTCCGTTCAACCTGATTCCCTTTCAAAAACAGATGCTGATTCTCCGAACTTTAAAGAGGCTGACAGCCTCCCCGATTGGATGGGCGATCTGCGACCTGCGGGCGAGGTTTCAACAAATGAAACCTCCCCATCGATACCCATAGACGAATTTTCTGCGCAGCTCTCAGGCGAAAGCGATGCTTCACCCATTTCATCTTTGGCTGAAGAGAGCAGACCCCTTATTACCAGGGCTGATCTTCCAGATTGGCTGTCAAGTGGAGGAGATGCATCTCCCGAAGATAAGGGACAACCTGAGCAGATGCCCATTACAGCCAGCGATCTCCCTGACTGGATGACGGAATCTGCCGCAGAACTCCCTGCCGAAGAATCTGTTGAAGAAAGTCTAACGCCCTCCTCCGATGATCTTCCAGATTGGATTTTACCAATTTCTTCCGAAGATAACCCTGCAGATAGCGCGGATCAGGTAGATGCTTTTCTGGCAGAAGATGCCCTGGAAGTGGAAGCTCTCTCTCAGGAACAGGCAAGCCAAAAGGAGTCTGTGCCATCTCCTGATATGGCGGTAGATGCCGACGAGAACGAAATCCCCTCTGCAATAAAGGCAGAACTTCCCGATTGGCTATCTGAAATGAGTCAGCCTGCTGCAGAATCTCCCCCCGAGAGTACAGATGAGGTTTCAATCCCAGCCTTTACTGAAGTAGAAGAACCCGATTTGGTTGCCTCTCTGCCAACGGTAGAGGGGATCGATGAGGAAAAAGAAACCGAAGATGCCCCGGCTCCCGTCACTCCACTGGTTGAAGATAATGTCTTTTCAAGCTCAACAGATGAGAATGTAGATGAGATTTTTGGTAATGAGACTCCCGATTGGCTTTCAAGCCTTGACCCTACAGATGAAGATCTGGCCGAGGAAGAACCTGACGATATTGTGCCAAAAGTGGATGGAAATTTATCAGGGGGCGAGTTGCCAGGCTGGGTACAAGCGATGCGTCCTGTGGGTACCGCTCTTTCTGATCCTTCAGCAGGTTCTGGCGAAAGCGACAATGTGACTGCAGAGAGCGGGCCATTGGCAGGCCTAAGCGGGATTTTGCCCTCCGGGCTCGACTTGGGGCAAATAAATAAGCCAATGGCACATTCTTTAAAACTTAACGTGAGTGAAAGCCAGCAGAGCAGCGCAACAATATTGGAAGGACTCCTGGCAAGCGAATCAAAACCGGGTTCTTTTAAACCGCAAACAAAATATTCTTCGATACCTGTGGTGCGCTGGCTGATCGCGGCATTACTTTTCCTTATGGTTGGCTCTTCACTTCTAAGCCAATCTCATATGACCCCTTCCCCGAATATTGTTGTTCCTGAAATCAGGGATACAATCGAGATTATTAACCAACTCCCGGAGGCTGGTAGCGCGTTGCTTGTCTTTGATTATGAGGCAGCCTTCTCTGGTGAGATGCACGCTATTGCCGCTCCGCTGATAGATCATTTAATGCTGCGTGGTGAAAAGCTTGTCATTCTATCCACTTTGCCGACAGGGCCTGCTCTCGCAGAACATTTTTTAGCAGAGACCCAAAGTAGTCACAACTATCAACGAAACGACGAGTATCTTAATCTTGGCTATTTGCCCGGCGGTCCCTCTGGAATATTGAGTTTTATCACCAGTCCACGTACTGCCATTACTGCACAAGTGGATGGCACTTCCATTTGGAGTTTTCCTCCTCTCGAGAGTGTTGCTACCTTATCAGATTTCTCAGTTGTAATTGTAATGACAGCCGATGTTGAAAAAGGGCGTGCCTGGGTTGAGCAAAGCACGATACCCCTCCGAGAAACGGGATCACCCCCTCTCTTAATGGCAATTAGCGCGCAAGCGGAACCTATCCTATACCCTTATTACGAATCCGGGCAAGTGGATGGTTTGGTGAGTGGGCTCTCAGGCGGCGCAACCTATGAGCGCTTACAGGGGCAAAGCGGGCTTGGCAGAAAGTATTGGGATTCATACAGTGTTGGTCTTCTTCTTGCTGAAATTCTGATCGCCGTTGGCGCGATGGTCAATCTCCTGGCAGCCTTGAAAGTACGCCAGGCAAGAAATAAGGACGAGGGCTAAAAAATGCCTGACTTTTCTCCAGAACTTATCTCAGGCTTGATCGCCTTTCTCCTGACAGTATTTGTGCTGTCCTATTTGATTAACGATAATTTCCTCTTTAGAGCGGCAACCTATATCTTTGTCGGTGTGTCTGCGGGCTACGTGGCGGCAGTTGCCTGGCATCAGGTACTTGCTCCGCAATTGCTCCAGCCGATCCTTTCGGGATCAGGTGATGAAAAAATACGTGCCTATATTGCCCTGGTCCTGGTTTTCTTGTTATTATTAAAAGCAATTCCGCCTCTTTCGAAACTCGGCACACCCTCAATGGCTTTCATGGTCGGTGTCGGTGCTGCGATTGCGATTGGCGGGGCAGTGACAGGGACTCTCTTTCCACAAACACTGGCGGCTATCAATATTTTTGAATTCAAGGTTTTCGAAGGGATAGTGATGCTTCTTGGCACGGTCTCAACATTAATCTATTTTCAGTTTAGCGCCAGGCGCGACGACGACGGCCAATATCGTCGCAATCCAATTTTCAATTTTATTGCCTTCATCGGGAGAGTATTTATTGCCATTACCTTTGGCGTTCTTTTTGCGGGCGTTTATTCCGCAGCCCTGACTGCACTCATTGAACGCATTGATTTCATCTCAACCTTTACTTCTACCCTGAAAACACTATGGCTTCCGTAATCGAAGGTGACTCTGTTCTTGCTATTGATGTCGGTTCCGCTTCCACGCGTGCCATGCTTTTTGACGTGGTAGAAGGCCGCTATCGTTTTATTGCGATTGGGCAATCGCCCAGCACCGCACATGCTCCCTTTAACGATATCTCTGCAGGTGTTGTTGAAGCAATTGAAAAACTTCAGGAGACCACTGGCAAAACCTTTATTGATGCCGACCAACGCCTGATCACATCAATTCAGGAAGATGGAAGCGGTGTAGAAACCATTTCTACCAGCATTTCTGCAGGAGCAGCACTCAAAATCGTAATTGCTGGCCTGCTTTCAGATGTTTCCCTTGAAAGTGCAAAAAATCTTGCTGAGTCTACCTACGCCCGCGTTGTGGAAAGTCTGAGTCTTAATGACCCCCGCAAAGCAGAAGAACAAATTGATGCCATTCTCAAAGCGGACCCAGATCTGATCATCATTGCCGGGGGCACCGATCAGGGGGCATCACAATCTCTGCAAAAACTTATTGAGATCATTGGTTTGGCCTGCTACCTGATGCCCGACGACAAACGCCCGGCAATCATCTTTGCGGGCAACCAGGAAAAAGATGACGAAGTTCGTGATCTGCTTGAACCCTTAAGCAGTAACCTGCAAACGACCTCCAATATCCGTCCATCAATTACAACAGAAGATTTAGGCCCTGCCCGGGCAGCATTGGCACGCGCTTTTGTAGGGATTCGTAAAAAACAGATTCCCGGTGTTGAGGAACTGGACATGTGGGCTGGCGGGCGGGCGCTCCCCTCTGTTTTTGCCGAAGGAAGAATCATCCACCTCCTCAGCAAGCTCTATGGCCCCGAAAAGGCACTTCTTTCCGTCAACCTGGGTGCCTCTGCGGCAACCCTTTCCATCGGTTTTAACAATTGTCTCCAAACAAAAGTCTATCCTCATCTTGGGCTGGGCGAGGGGATTTCAGAATTGTTACAACACACCAGCATTGAAAATATTGCTCGTTGGCTGAGCAATGATGCACCTCATCAGCAGATCAGTGACTATATCTATACCAAGGCCCTCTATCCCAACAGCATCCCCGCGACCGAGGAAGACTTGCAAATTGAACAAGCCCTGGGACGTGAAGCCCTCAGGATCGCAATTGAAACTGCCCGGCAAGAACTTCCGGATGACGTGCCCGTAATCAAGAAAAATTTGCTACCCTTATTTGAGATTATATTGGCTGGAGGCAGTATCATTTCAAATGCCCCGACCTATGGGCAGAGCTTGCTCATCCTGCTGGATGCTCTTCAACCAACAGGAACTAGCACCCTCATTCTCGACCAAAACAATCTCCTCCCCGCACTGGGAACAGCAGCGGAGATCAACAGTATTCTACCCGTACAGGCACTCGAATCAGGTGCATTCGTCAACCTTGCCACCGCAGTTTCCCCACTCAGTTCTGCACGTTACGGAGCGAACATTTTGAAGGCCAGCATTAAACGGGCAGACGGCTCTATTAGCACAACAGTACTGAAACAAGGCGGCTTTGAAGTTATCCCCCTCAAAGCAGGGCAGGTAGCCGATCTTAATCTTCAGCCGCAAAATCGTGCCAATATCGGTTATGGCCCTGGTCGAAAAATAGCTATGAAGGTGGGGGGCAGTGCGCTTGGCATCGTCCTTGATGGGCGTGGCCGCCCTCTGGATTTGCAATCTGATGATAATCGTCGTAAAGAGCTGATCAAAAAATGGCTCTGGACGGTAGGAGATTAAATCATGCTGGCGCCAGTATCTCATAACCTTGCTCTAACAACGATCATACGCAAAAGATTATTGCCTGTTCAGGGTGAAGTGGTTGTAAAATTGAATCAACATATTCTCGCTACTGATACGGTTGCAGAAGCTGAATTTTCTCACAAACACCACCTGATTGATATTGCACATATTTTGGGGATCAAACCCAGTGTCGCTGAAAAAATGGTCAGCGTCCGTGTCGGAGAAAAACTGGCGGCAGGGACAGTTGTAGCTAAAGGGATTAAGGTGGAGCATAATGGTCGCGTTGTAGCAGCAGGCGGTGGCCAAATATTGTTGGATATCTCTGAAAAACCCTTTGAACTCAAGGCGGGGATTTCAGGAGAAGTTGTCGAATTGATCCAAAATCGTGGAGTCATTATCCAGGAAGTTGGTGCTTTAGTTCAAGGTATTTGGGGAAA
This sequence comes from Candidatus Desulfolinea nitratireducens, assembly GCA_014382535.1. Classification (GTDB taxonomy): domain Bacteria; phylum Chloroflexota; class Anaerolineae; order Anaerolineales; family Villigracilaceae; genus Desulfolinea; species Desulfolinea nitratireducens. The sequence goes on from JACNJN010000136.1 coordinate 12,403, forward strand.
CGGCCGCATTAGCAGTGGAACCCTCCATGTTCTTGCCGAAAAACCAGCTGAAATACTGACAGCAAAACAATTGGATATGAGCTTGCGAAGTTTAGTCATTCTGGCGGGGTCATGCCAAAATGCAGAAGTGCTTAATACTGCGGCAGAAATCACGGTGCGCGGCTTGATCCTTTCCAGTATTCATCCCTCCCTTTTGGGATTGGCTCGCAAAATGCCCTATCCAATTGTTGTTACAGATGCAATCGGTAACCAGGCGATGAATGCCAACGCTTATAAAATTATAAGCACCAATAATCAACGGGAAAAAGTGACTGTTAATGCTGAAGCCTTTCAGCGCTATGAGGGTACGCGTCCAGAAATCATTATCCCACTGCCCCATACTGACCCGCCATCCACTCCCCGTGCCGTAGAAATCTTCGCTCCTGGGCAAAAAGTTCGTTTGCGTCGGGCGCCCCATGCTGGAGCGACAGGAACGCTGGAAAATTTACCTGCTGGGCTGAAAACCCTGCCAAATGGTTTACGTGTTATGGCAGGCGAAGTAAAATTAAATAGTGGAAAACAGATTACTGTTCCTCTGGTAAACTTGGAAGTACTGGGATAAGATAATATCCATTAAGGAAATAGGAGAGTTGCTATGGCTATGTTTGATGATAACGATATAACCTACCCTGAAGATGAAGGCCTGCCAGAAGAATCAAGCAATCGCACATTTATTATTGCAGCCAGCGTTCTTGGTGGAATAATTCTGTTGGCATTGATTTGTGTTGCCGCTTATGCTTTAGTGGTAATTCCAAATCAAAGATCGGGGGCGGACGATGTTGAAGTTACCCGTATCGCACAGAATACACAGGTTGCCCAGATGCTAACAGAAACCGCGGTTGCGAATGCCTTTCTTACGCCCATTGCAAGTCCAAGCGCGATCTTCTCGCCGACGGCCAGCCCAACTCCGGTTGTGGCGGTTGCCACTGAAACCCCAAGCCCAACACCAGATATTGCAGCCACCGGGACAGTTGCTGCTGCGTTGACCCAGGCAGCAATCGCCATCCAGACAACGGTTCCTACTGCTGCAGCCTTGCCTGATGGTGGCTTTGCAGATGATGTCGGTCTCCCCGGCCTTGCAGGTTTGATGATCGTATTGATTGCCGTTATCTTCTTTGCCCGCTGGTTCCGAAAAGCCCCTGCAAATTAATCATTTTTAGAAAAACTGCAATGCCCCAGATATTTTGAAAATATCTGGGGCATTTTTTGTATTTGCGGAAAATCTTAATATTTTTCTTGCTTAGCAAAGAAATTATATTGCTCTAGATGGCGACAAGAGCACTTTTGCATGAGGTCTAATTAAGGCACAAGATAGATCGTTGTTGCACCTTGTGAAAAAACAGGTTCCAGAAAATGCTGAAATTTTGTCTCATCTACATGATAGGTTGATTTTTCCAGCAAACCAACAACCACATAGCGCACCTGATAATGATCCAGGAAGGCCTTGGTTGTATCCCAATCAGAAGTGGTATAGATCATTTCAATATCTTTTTGTCGTGAACCCATCTCTGCGTAGCCGCCGCGCCATTGAGCTTCGTGGCCGGGCCAGCCGAGAAGGGTAGGCAGCCCGGAATTTGTCGAAATCCGTGCATAACCGGTGTAACTACCGCCAACAGCTTCGAGAACAATACCATCAGGCGCGCTTTGCAGCCAGACAATCGCGGCGGCCTCATCAGGGTTGCTGCGGGTAATGTGGGCAGCACCGTCCAATGTCCAGTCTGCGGGGGAAGAAAAGCTGTCTGTTTTGCTGATTACTCCAAATACGGGATAGATGAGCCCGGCAATCAGCAGGAGGGCAAGCCCAGTCCGATGCACCCGATCCCAACCGCCACGCAGTTTCTGGAGCAGGGAAGCAGCCCCATACGCAGCAGCCAGACTCCACAAGAGCCAGGCCTGATAATAGAATTTGAAGATGGTATTCATCCGAGTCCCAAACTGATCACGCAGATAAAAATATTCGGGGGCCAGGACAAGGAGGCTGCCCAAAAGTATCAGTAAAAGGGTGAAGGAAGTGCCCCCCCTCTTTAGCTCCCCCCGTGAAACAAGGGGAGAATCAGTCCCTCTCCCACGAGCAGAGGATAGGTGGGGGTTCCATAAAAGTGATAACGATCCGCCCGTGACGAAGAGCAGGGTGAGGGCTCCCGCAATATACTCCAGCCGACGGGGCGTGGCAGCTGAAAAGAGTTCACCGAGACTGGAGAGGTTCTGCGAGTCGAGGAAGGGCATCGCCAGGCCGGGATTGACGCGAGAGATCCCCCATGCAATCAGCCAGGAAAAAAGCCAAAGAAAGAGTGGCAAGCCCAAAGCAAGGGCGAAACCGGATCTCCAGTTGACGGGAGTTTTTTCACTGCGCCAGAGATAAATCATCCAGAAAAAGATCGGCAGCAGTAATGTCCCAAACATGACCCAGAGATGGGCACCACGCGTCGGATTGATCAGATTGGGGAGAATGCCGCCCGCCTGGGAGGCGAACCCGAGATAAAAAGGCAGATAGAGCAATATCGCAGCGATGCCCGTGAGGAGGCCGAAGTAGAGAAAATCTTCGAGGCGAGACCAGCTCCAGCCATCTTCATGGATGCGAGAGAGGAGGTAGGCAGAGGCGATCAGGGCAGCCGCGATGAGGATATCCCAGGTGTTGAGAAAGGCGAGACCGCCCAGGATGAGAGCAACGCTGAAAAGACCAAGGGGCTTGAGATGAAAACGAAAGGTTAATATTTTCGTTTCTCCACGCCAGCCACCAAGAAAGATGTTTAGCGCAACTGCGATGGCAAGCAGGGCAAAAGGCATCGAAAGAACATGGGGATGGAGATCGCCAAGTAAAAAGGAAAAGAAAGGGAATTCATCTATTGTTTCGCGGAAGTTGCCAAGCAGGTCGTAATCCTGAATGACGCGGGATGCGCGCCACCACCACCAAAAGCGTTCGGGGATCGGGGTGAGCGTGGCAGGGTCCTGGCTAAGTTCCTTCATATCCAGCCATATCCAGAAGTTAAATTTGGAGGAGCCAGAGGGCCAGAAAAATTTATATTGGTGGATAATTGCCAAAAAGCCTTCAAAATTGGAAATCAGGAGCAGGAAAAGAGGGGCAAGTAATGCAGAATAATGAAAGTTGAATCTTGAATGCCGTGGGCTATCATCTAAAGTCTGATGTCTGGAGTCTAAAGTCTGATGTCTG
>JACNJN010000136.1:15642-23695 GCA_014382535.1 Candidatus Desulfolinea nitratireducens
GTCTGGAGTCTAAAGTCTGATGTCTGGAGTCTAAAGTCTGAAGTCTGAAGTCTGTACTCTGTAGATTGTAGAGAATGCCATAAGCCCCGATTGCGCTGAGGGCGAAAATGAGGGCGGTCATCAAATTGAAAGCGAGGCTGCCTGCTGTGGCCGTCAATTTGGCAAGCATGGCCGTCATGATAAAACCAAAATGATAGTAGGAGATGGCGTAGCCTGAGAGCCACGGGTCGCGCGGAGGGAAGGTGGGCGAGCGCAGGATGGCGTTAATGAAGGCCAGTTCCATTGGTTTTTCTGTGCCCAGCGCTTCCGGGTTGGCTGCGCGGAGGAGGGCAATTAAAGCAAAAGATAGCAGGAAGAGAATTTCAACCGTGAAAACAAGTTTCAGATTATCTTTTAGCCAGGCGAGGGGATCTCGTAAACCCTCTCCCCTTTGCGATGCCCAAAGGCTCAAAGCGATCAGAACTGCCAGCCCCAGCATGAGACCGCCGATATTATTTTGGGCGATACCGAGCGAAGTCAGCATCCAGAAGGCATAACCCCAGATCAGCATCCCTGCGGCGCGGGTGAAACTGTAGCCACGATCTGCAAATTTAGGGAAGAGGCGATAGACGAGGGGAAATGTCAACGCGCCGAGAATGATGAGGGTCAGGTACCAGGCGAGGAAATGAATCATATGTAGGGTTTTACCACATAGAAATAAAGGCCACAAAGTTTCTTTTGGTGGTCACAAAGACACACCTTTGTGTTCTTCATGCCTTTGTGGTGAAAAGTTTATGATGGTGGGAAAGAAAATACACCATTTTCATTGGGCTCAAAATCGAGGGTCTCGATGACCGCATCAAGATTGAGCGGTCCGTAGATATGAGGAAATTCCCCATGCAGAGAGGCGGGGGCTGATTCAGGCGCGGGGTGTGCGGGTGGATCCCATTGAAGAGGAGCAGTTAAGCGAGCAAGATCAATGACGAGGAGCAGTAATCCGCTTTGGGAGGTATAAAAGGCATTTGCCACCGGCGCGGCCTGTTCTGCGGTCGAGCAGTGGATAAAGCCATCTGTATCCAGACTTTCAGCACGATATTCGCCATTTTTCTGGCCCGTCGTCCAGTCTGCGCGGGGGATGATGTGATAAATAAGAGACATTGGGTTTCCTATAGGGTTTTTCTTATTTTCAGAGATTGTAATCTATCTTTGCCTTCCCTGAAAATAAAAAGACACCGCATGTTTGCACACGGTGTCTTGAATTCTTCATAATATTATCTTCTGAAAAAAGCTAGGCTCTTTCGACTGCTATCACTTCTTTGCGCAGCCTATAGGTGCCGTTCTTTGAAAGCACCTGATCCACAAATTGCTCGGGGACATCCACCATCGTCTGCTGATCCTGGATATGGATCGCGCCAATCACCTTACCGGGGATATTGGCATGATGGGCGATCGCTCCAACCACGTCGCTGGGACGTAAGCCATCTGAACGACCTTTATCAAGGTTCAAGCGCACCATGCCTGCTTCATGAGATCTTTTGGTTGAAAAATTCTCGCGAACGCTTTTTCTACCACGACCTTTATCGCGGTTATTACGTGAATTTCGCGATCCACTCGGGTCACGGCGTGAATTCCACTCGCGCACCTCGCCGATGCTTTCGATCGGACGCTGTTTTTCACTTTCACGCACAATTCGCATTGCGGCGGCGGCGATTTCAAGAGGATCGTGACCAGCTTCGACCATTTCGTTGACCATCTCGAGTTCATTCTTGTAGCGTCCGCGATTCAGCCAAACTTCCATCCGTTCAACGATCTGCATTTTTCGTTTTTTCTGGATTTCGGATTTGCTGGGCAAATTCGCTTTTGTTTGCTTTTGGCGGGTATACCCTTCAATACGGCGTAACATGCTCGTTTCTTTTGGCGTAAACAGGGTGATCGCAATGCCTTCTTTTCCGGCACGCCCCGTGCGCCCAATTCGGTGGACAAAAACTTCGGGGTCGTCTGGCAGATCATAGTTGAAGACGTGGGAGATATCATCAATATCGAGACCACGTGCGGCCACGTCCGTTGCGACGAGGACTTTGACTTGGTCATTTTTGAAACGGGACATCACGCGTTCGCGCGCATCCTGAGAGAGGTCTCCGTTTATCATATCTGCGGAAAAGCCCCGGGAAGCGAGCGCGTTTGCAAGCTCTCCTGTTCCAGCACGGGTGCGGGCGAAGATCAATGCTCGGGATACGTCTTCAGTCTCGAAAATGCGGGTGATCGCGGCGAGTTTGTCGCGCTGATTGACAACATAATAGCGCTGCTCGATGGCGGCAACGGTGAGTTGCTTGTCCTTAATGACGATTGATTGCGGCTCGTTGAGATATTTTGATGCCAAACGACGGATCGCTGTCGGCATGGTCGCTGAGAAAAGCGCGATCTGACGTCGGAGGGAGGTGGCATCAAGGAGTGTTTCAATATCATCAATAAATCCCATGCTCAACATCTCATCACCTTCGTCGAGGACAAGGGTGGTGACAGCACTCAGGTCAAGGGATTTTCTCTTGAGCAAATCGAGCAAACGTCCGGGGGTGCCAACGACCACATCCACGCCGCGTTTCAGGGCGCTGATCTGGCGTCCATAGGAGGAGCCGCCATAGATGGCAAGCACGCGAACATCCGAGTATGCGCCGTACGTTTCAAAGGCCTTGGCAACCTGCATGGCAAGTTCGCGCGTCGGCGAAAGGATCAAGGCCTGCGGTTTACGTTGTCCGGGAATTAAATTTTGGAGGATGGGGAGGGCGAAGGCAGCGGTCTTGCCTGTGCCAGTTTGCGCCTGACCGATAACATCTACGCCGGTCAGCATGATGGGGATCATTTGCGCCTGAATGGGAGTTGGCTCGGTATATCCGGCCTTCTCGAGGGCCTGCATCAAGTCTGGATGCAGGTTTAAATCACTGAACTGGGTTGTCATTTGAACTCCTACTTAATATGGGTCTTGATGGGTCCTGCGTTGCATCAACTTTTCAGCCGATGCCCCTGTTGTCTTCAACAGTTGACCCATCCCATAAGAAGTACGAGCCACTCTGTCACAACAAAAACGCCCGCATTTTTCAGGGCGTCATTTTGGAACAACCAAAACGAGAATAAAAATCTCCTTGCGAAGCTGGCGGCAGTATAACATAGTTTGTCGGAATTGGGGGTTTAGAAATTGATGTCATTGCGAGAAGGGCTTCAGCCTGACGCGGCAATCTCCATCATATTGTGGGAGATTGCTTCAGTCGTTATCACTCCTTCGCAATGACATGAACAAAGGTAAAATATCCCTATTCTTGAAAAAAGAGAGAAAATATGAACCCAACCTATGATCTATTGCTAAGCCGAAAATCTGTCCGTGCCTTTGAAAATCGTGAAGTTGAGGAAAAGATAAGGTCCAAAATCCTTGAAGCAACTTTGCGCGCGCCGACTGCCGGAAATATGATGCTCTATTCGATATTGGAGATCACCGACCAGAGCATCAAAGATAAATTGGTTAAAACCTGTGATAATCAACCCTTTATCGCCCATGCTCCAATGGTCTGGATCTTCCTGGCCGACTATCAACGTTGGTACGACTATTATATTTACTCTGGTGTAGATAGTCTTTGTGCCGAACGTGAGATCGAGATGCGCAAACCCGAGGAAGGCGATCTTTTCCTGGCCTGCTGTGATGCGCTGATCGCTGCACAGAATGCAGTCATCGCTGCGGAATCCCTTGGGCTTGGTTCCTGTTTTATTGGCGACATTATGGAGAATTATGAAATCCATAAGGAAATGTTCGATTTACCGCAATATGTTTTCCCGATCGCGATGCTGGTTTTTGGTTACGCAACACAACAGCAAAAAGACCGCGAGATGACTACGCGTTTTGATAAAAAATATATTCTCTTTGAAAATAAATATAATCATTTAGGCGACAGAGAACTTGCCAAGATGTTTGCTGAGAGAGAAAAGAACATGCCGCAAGGTAAATCAATGGGCGACGTTACAAATTTTGGACAATTTATGTTCCTGCGCAAGTTCAGTTCTGAGTTCTCAGTGGAGATGAGCCGTTCGGTGCGGGAGATGGTCAAAGCCTGGGTGGAGGGTTAGATTCTTCAAAACACGAAAATAGAGGCTGGCAATTCAAGTTTTTTTTCAACAAACAATTCCAAATATGGATGAATTTGCGAGGAGAGCTTTTCCCGACGAAGCAATCTCGTGGACAATAAGACCGCTTTGTCGTAAGAGCACAATCCTCGGGAGTCATATTTGGAATTGCTGTTGTTTAACACGCTTGCTTTTTTATGATAAAATCGGATAAATATTGTCCAATATACAAGTTATAAGGAGAACTCTAATGACGACCAAAGAACGCCTCAATACCATTCTTGAAAAATGGGACTTGCTTGAGCACCCCTTTTACCAGGCCTGGAGCGAAGGCACTTTAACGGTTGAATCGCTCAAAGTATATGCATCCGAGTATGGCGCTTTCATCAATATCCTTGAAGATGGCTGGAAAACGCTTGATGATGCTGAGACTGCCGAGGAGGAAAAGGAACATGCTGAACTCTGGGAGGAATTCGCTGCCGCCCTCGAGACAAAAATCAGCCCGCCTGAGATAAAACAGACAAAAGAATTGATCCATACCTCAGAATTACTGTTTGGAACGCCCGCCTGCACCCTGGGAGCGATGTACGCCTTTGAAGCCCAACAACCCGCCACCGCCAAATCCAAGCTGGATGGCCTGAAGACTCACTATGATCTGCCAGTAGAGGTTGAGCCATATTTTGAAATTCATTCATCAAATTGGCACGAATCGGAAAAGATCCTGGCGGCAATGGATGAACTCTCACCCGAAGAACTGGCCCTGGCCGAAGATGCCTGTGGACAGATGGCAGAAGCATTGTGGGATACCCTGACCGGCATCCACAATATGACCATCTGATTTAATTGTAGTCCCTAAAAATATATAGAGGCATTGGCCGAGAAGGCAGTGCCTTTTTTTGTTAAATTTCTTCGCAACAAAACTTAAAAGCCTCCATAATGAAATCCTTACCCTTGACAGCCTCCCGTTTTCACAGATAATAGAGCCAACGCGATGACGGAGGAAAGTACGTCAGCGAAAGCCGTTAGAGAGGCAGGAGCATTGGCTGAAACTCCCGCCCGGCAGAACCTGACCGAAGTTCCCTCCCGAGTTGTCTGAGTGAAGGCTTTTTGAATTTGCAGGTTGAAAGGTTGTGTAGTTCAGACCGGCTGCCCCACGTTATCGGGGACGAAAATCGATAGTGAAAGAAGCGCTACTTTCTACGCTCTCATTATCTGCTTTCTGAGTGAGCTGTGCGAACGGCTAATTTGGGTGGTACCGCGGGAATTCCCTCCCGTCCCATTGTGGATGGGAGTTTTGGTTTAAAGACATTAGACTTCAGACATCAGACTTCAGAATTGCTTAGGTCTGATGTCCAAAGTCTGAGAGCTACAAAAAAAGAAGGAGAAGTCTATGCTGGAAAAACTCAACGAAATCCAGGCCGCTGCGCTGGAGGCACTCAAATCCGTTGCGGATGATGAGGCCTTACAGGCATGGCGTGTCGCGCACGTGGGCCGCAGCTCCCCGTTGATGCAGCTCTTTAAGGAATTTGGGAAACTCTCGAAAGAGGAACGTCCTGCCGTAGGGAAGCGCGCCAACGAGGTCAAGGTCGCATTGGAAGAGGCTTTAGCAGAACGCGGCATGATGATCAAGGAAACGGAATTAGCCCATTCTCTGGAAGAAGATCATCTCGATGTGACCCTGCCAGGGCGTCCACTCAGGCACGGAGGCCTGCATCCAACCACGCAAACGCTGCGGCGTATTCTCGGTATTTTGGCCGAGATGGGATTCCAGGTTTATACCTCCCGTGAAGTGGAATCAGATGCGTATAACTTCCAGCATCTGAACTTCCCGCCCGATCATCCGGCGCGTGAAATGCAGGATTCATTCTATGTGGAAAGCGAAGGGCGTCAGGAGGATGACCCGCTTCTGATGCGGACGCATACTTCCCCGGGACAGATCCGCGCGATGCGTGAATTTGCTGCGGCTGATCCTGACAACCCGCCACCCATCCGGATCTCATTACCCGGGATGTGCTATCGGTATGAGCAGATCACCTCGCGTTCCGAAATTCAATTCAATCAGGTCGAGGGGCTGGCCGTGGGCGAGAATATCACCTTCAGCGATCTGAAAGGTACCCTCTCCGATTTTGCCCGCCGGATGTTCGGACAGGATGCCCGCACACGCTTCCGCGCGCAGCACTTCCCCTTCACCGAGCCTTCCGCTGAAATGGATGTGGAATGTTTTCTGTGTGGCGGCGAGGGCTGCTCGGTCTGCAAAAAATCTGGCTGGCTTGAGATTCTCGGCTGCGGGATGGTGCACCCCAATGTGTTAACCGCTGGTGGTTACGATCCACGTCGCTATACCGGTTTCGCCTTTGGGATGGGGCCTGAACGTCAGGCCATGCTGCGGCATAAGATCGAAGATATCCGTTATTTCTGGGGAAATGACGCGAGGTTCCTGGAGCAGTTCTAGAGCGGATTATCAATTTTCGAATATTGGCAATGGAAAAAGGACATTCGGTATTTCGATATTCGAGAAGGCGATACTCGGTGATTGGAGGTTGGCATGAGCATTAGTGGCTTGGAAAAACTTGATGTTTGGCGCAGGTCGCAATCTTTTGCGGTGCACATTCATCAAGAAATATTGCCCACACTCCCCAAAGATGAGAAATGGTCACTCACACAGCAAATCCGCCGCTCATCACAGAGTATTCCTGCAAATATCGCCGAAGGGCATGGGCGTTTTTATTTTCAAGAGAACGTACGTTTTTGTTATATCGCACGTGGTTCACTCGAAGAAGTATTAAGTCAATTAGACTACGCATTCAAGGTAAATTATTTACCAAAAGAACTCTATCAACAATTCACTGATGAAGGTGAAAAACTTAATCGCTTGATCAATGGCTATATCGCCTTTCTCAAAAAGAGCAAACGGGGCGCCAACGAACCCGGCTCCCGCTCTTCTATTCGAGAAAATCAAGAAGACTATATTACCGAATAACGAAATTTATATTCGAAACTCAAGCATCGAAAACCCGAATATCGATTATCAAATATCGTACTCCGAAGGAGTAAATATGAAATTACCCGTTTCCTGGCTAAAAGATTACGTCAATATCAATATTTCCGTTGAAGAACTGGCTCGCCTGCTCACGCTGGCTGGCCTTGAAGTGGAAGAGATCCACTACGTCGGTTGGGCAAAACCTGATAACGCTGCCGGAGAAAAACACGAGTTCAAAACCTACGGCCTCTCATGGGACCCCGAGAAACTCGTCGTCGCTGAAATCCGCGAGGTCAAGCCGCATCCCGATGCTGACCGACTCGTGCTTTGCAATCTCTATGATGGCAAAGATGAGCATATCGCGCTGACCGGTGCGCCTAATTTGCTGCATCTAAAAACCGCTGGCCCGCTTGAAAAACCGATCAAGGTCGCCTATGCCAAAGAAGGCGCGGAGATCTACGACGGTCACAAAGAGGGACAGGTGCTCACCAGGCTCAAACGCGCCAAAATTCGCGGGATTGAATCCTATTCGATGGTCTGTTCCGAAAAGGAGCTTGGCATCTCGGATGAACATGAGGGCGTCATTATTCTGGATGATGATGCAACGGTCGGCACACCATTGGCGGATTATATGGGGGATGCGGTTTTCAGCATCGACATCCTGCCGAATAACGCCCGCAACGTCAACGTGCTGGGCGTTGCCCGGGAAGTTGCCGCTCTCACAAATCAACCGTTAAAACGGATCGACAAGAAACCCTACGAAACAAGCGGCGAGGCGATTGCAGAAAAGGTCAAGATCGAGATCAAGACCCCTGAACTCAATCCGCGCTTTGTGCTTGGCCTGATCCGCGACGTGGAGATCGGCCCCAGCCCCTATGTCGTCCAGCGACGTTTGCGACTGGCTGGCATCCGCCCGATCAGCAATCTTGTTGACGCGACCAACTACGCCATGTTCGAAGTCGGCGAACCCCTGCACGCCTTCGA
>JACNJN010000136.1:23887-29062 GCA_014382535.1 Candidatus Desulfolinea nitratireducens
CCAATGTCCTCGTCTGTGATGAAGCGGGGGCGCTTTCCATCGCTGGCGTGATGGGTGGGCTTGAATCCGAAATTACCGATCAGACCAAGAATGTGCTCCTTGAGGGCGCGGCCTGGAACTTCATCAATATCCGCCGTACGGCCAACCACCATAACCTGCCCTCCGAAGCCTCCTATCGCTTCTCACGTGGGGTGCATCCCGCCCTGGCCGAGGCTGGCGTCCGTCGCGGCTTGTACTGGATGCAGAAATGGGCCAATGGCATGGTCGCACCCGACCTGGTGGATAATTACCCCATCCCGCCGAAAGACCCCATTCTGGAAGTGAGCGAGGCGGATGTCAAACGTCTGCTGGGGATCGAGATCTCAGCGGAAAAAATCGCGGAACTCCTCACCCGGCTTGAGTTCAAATGCCAGGTTGAGGGCACGCGTGTTTCGGCGGCAACGCCGCCATTCCGCATGGATATTGGCGAAGGTGTGGTCGGCGTGGCGGATGTGATCGAAGAGATCGCCCGCATGTACGGCTACGACAAAATCCCCGAAACGCGGATCGGCGACTCGCTCCCGCCGCAGATCGGAAATCCCACATACGAATGGGAAGAAAATCTGCGTGACCAGCTTTCTACTTTGGGTTTACAGGAGACGGTTAATTACCGCCTGACCTCGCCCGAGGCACAGGAGCGAATCGGCTTGCAAGGTGAGTTCGTGAAGATCGCCAACCCGAGCACGCCCGAAAAACGGGTCTTGCGACGCAGTCTGATGGCCTCGATTTTGGAGGTCATCGAAAAGAACGCCCGCCTGCGCGACTCACTGGCATTTTTCGAGATCGGCCCGGTCTTTCTCCCAAACAAAGGGGAACTGCCTGACGAACCGCATAAGCTGGCAATGGCGATGATGGGAAGACGACAGCCGCCTGCCTGGGATACTATCGACAGCACCGTGATGGATTTCTACGATATGAAGGGTGCGATCGAATCCCTTTTGGCTGGGCTCGGGCTTAAAGATGTTGTCTACACCCCGGCAGATACTTCGACACAACCCGGCGCTGCGTTTCATCCCGGGAAATCAGCAGAAGTGACTGTAAATGGAAAAGTGATGGGTGCCTTTGGCGAGTTACATCCTGTTGCAGCAGCGAAATACGAATTTGGCGATACGCCTGTTCTGGCAGCAGAATTTGACCTTGAAGCATTACGCGCCGCGCAGCCAGCCTATGAGATCACACCCGTGCCGGCCTTCCCGCCGATGCTGGAGGATATCGCCCTGATCGTGGATGAAAGCCTGCCCGCTGCGCAGATCGAAGCCCTTATCCGTCAGACCGGTGGAAAGATGCTAACAGAGGTCCGTCTCTTCGATGTATATCGCGGCGAACAGATCGGCGAAGGGAAAAAATCCCTGGCTTATGCCCTGACCTATCAGGCTCCTGACCGCACATTGACAGACAAGGAAGCCGCCAAGCTGCGCCAGAAGATCGTCCGCAGGCTGGAGCATGAGCTGGGGGCTGAGTTGAGAGGTTAGTCTTGTTGAAGAACCCATTCCTTCCAACGGAACGGGTTCTTTTTTAAGGTCATTTTAAACTTGCATCCGTTGCAGAGACCTTATATACTTAAGCAAACAATCATCAACTTATCAAAGAGGAGAATATATATGGATAAGAAAACGACCGGCCTGATCGCTACAATTGCAACCGTATTATTATGTGGGTTACCAGGGTTATGTCTCTGTATTTTTGGAGTCGTAACTGCCGCAGGAGTGATGCCATACACAACTGAATTTAATGGTGTCAGCGATAGCGGCATGATGCCATCAAGCGCTGGCTTTGGCATGCTGTGCGTAGCGCTAATTCTGATTCTTATTCCGGCTGCGGTCGGCTTTTTCACGCTCCGCAAAAAGGATAAAGATGGCATTATTGATGCTGAGCCTGTATCTGATGAACCGCTCCCCCCTGTTTCGTGAAAATTCTTTTTGAATCTATATAAGCAGGGATGCCGCTGTTTCTAAGGATCTTCCCATCCCCCCTGTAGTCCCCCCTTCAAGAAGGGGGGACTTGTGTATTTTGGGGTTATGGAGCGGCAAAGCCGCTCCATAACCCCTGTGAATCATTCCTCCCCCGCAAAAGAATTCTCTCAAACTGGAGCTACAGTCTGGCGGGGGAGGGTAGGGTGGGGGCTTTTATTGCCCTCCTCTGGCTCCCTCTATAAACAGTGGGAGAACCTTCCGCAACATGAGACATTTATACAGATAAACTAAAAAACAGTTACTGTCTATCAATGAAAACCCTAAACCATCCCTTTACCAAGAACCCCCATCGGACTCTGCTGGCTTTATCCTTTCCCGTCTTGATCTCGATGACCGCCGAGCCGCTGACTGCTTTAATCGATACAGCCTTCGTTGCCTCATTAGGGTCAGTATCCCTGGCGGCGCTGGGTGTCGGCATAACCGCCCTCTCCAGCCTCTTCTGGATATTCAATTTTCTCAATATCGGCGCACAGACCGAAGTCGCACAGGCATATGGAAAAGGGCATCCCGAAAAAGCATGTGACATTGCCAGTCTATCCCTGACGGTGGCGGTCGGTTTTGGGCTGATGCTGATTTTACTGATCCTGCCCAGCGCCGATTGGCTGGCCGGTCTCATGGGCGCCTCTGACGATGTCCAGGCAGAAGCGGTCAGCTATATGCAGATCCGCGCTTATGGCGCGCCCGCTGTATTACTGATGATGGTTAGCTTTGGAGTTTTGCGCGGATTACAGGATATGCGCACTCCGCTCTGGATTGCGCTCGGTATGAACGCCCTCAATATTCTTCTCGACTGGATGATGATCTTTGGCAACGGCCCCTTCCCGGCAATGGGTGTGGCTGGTTCAGCATTGGCGAGTACCATCAGCCAATGGTTGGGTGCGTTGGTCGGGGTAGTGATCATCGCCAGGAAATTGGGGCTAACCTTTTCTTTTGCATTCGCTGATCTGAAACGCTTACTCAGCGTGGGCGGCGACCTTTTCGTCCGCACCGGGTTGCTGACATTTTTCCTTGCTTTCACCACCCGCTCTGCAACTCGCATCGGAGCAGATGCAGGCGCTGCGCACCAGGCAATTCGGCAGGTTTTTCTCTTCACAGGCCTTGCATTGGATGCCTATGCCTCCACTGTCCAATCGTTGGTGGGTTATTTTGTCGGGCAGGATTCATGGGTCTGGGCGAAAAAAGTTGTTGTCGTGGGAGCAAAGTGGAGTTTGTGGACGGGCTTCGCCCTCGGTGCGTTGATGTGGTTTGGGCGTGATCTCGTTATAGATATCCTCATCCCGGCCTCGGCGGTTGGGGTTTTCCTCCCCGCCTGGGCAATTTCCTCCCTCAGCCAGCCGATTAACTCGATCGCCTTTCTAACCGATGGGGCGCATTGGGGCACGGGCGATTTCCGCTACCTACGCAATGCGATGATCGTCTCTGCCCTGATCGGATTGATCGGCGTTTGGCTGGTGGACTTATCCGCACCCCGCGCCCTGATGGGCATCTGGATCGCGGTCTCCGCCTTTGCCATCTCCCGTGCGACCTTTGGGTTTCTGCGCGTTTGGCCGGGGATTTGGCAAAGCCCCTTTAGAGATTAATCCCCCCTGATTGAGAAGGAATATCAGCTCAGACCTTCAGCGGAGGGCATTTACAGGAAATTCCCTCTCCCATAACCTCCGTCCAACAATTTGAAGAGGAGATGCACCCGGAGGTTTCTTGTTCTCCTGCTTTCATCAGATTGGGGAAGTTTGGCTCATTGATCAAAGGACGACATAAGGCAATAAAATCCGCATCTCCGCTGGATAAGACTTCTTCCATTACCCCTTTCGAGCGCATCCCCCCAACCATAATCAGGGGTAAATCGGTTTTTTCGCGGGCAAGTTGAACCAGGGGACGAAAATACGCCTCTCGAGATGGATTTCTGATCCCTTTGCGAACATTATTCGCCTCAATCCCACCGCTGATCTCAAGTCCATCCAGCCCCATCTCAGCCATCATGGAGATCACCTCGGCGCCCTCCTCGGCAGTTAAGCCGCCCTCCAGACCATCTTCCATCCCGAATTTGACGAAGACCGGGTATTCAGCCCCGACCTGCTCACGGACAGAACGGGTCACTTCTCTGAAGAAGCGCGTCCGCCCCTGAAGATCACCGCCCCATTTATCGGTTCGTTTATTGGTATAGGGCGAGATAAATTGGTTGACCAGATAGCCGTGCGCGGCATGGATCTGCACCCCATCGAAACCGGCCTCCTTAACCCTGCGTGCAGCCTGCCCATAGGCATCGACCAGCATTTCGATCTCATCGGTGCTCATCTCACGGGCAGGTTGATCGAGAAAATCATCCTCAATTGCAGAGGGGGCGATGGTTCCATTTACAGCTCTTGGATCACACTGCATCCCGCCATGATTGATCTGTACAGCGATCTTTCCGCCAGCTTCGTGGACAGCATCTACGCATCCTTTTAGCGATGGGATCAGCTCGTCTGAGTAGATCCCCGCCATTTCAGGGTGGCATTTTCCAGAGGGATGGACATACATATGCCCGGTGATGATCAGGCCCGTCCCGCCTTTGGCAAGCGCAACCCAAAGGGATTTTAGCTGCTCTCTGGGTTTGCCATCCAGATTACTTGCCATTAGTTCGGCGGTTGCTGAACGCAGGATGCGATTGGGGATTTCCAGGTTTCCAATTTTTGCAGGGGTAAAGAGCAGGCTCATTTTTTCTCCATGGTTTGTTGAAAGTCAGGGATAGTATAAAGCAAACATGCGCTTTTGGATGAGGTGTTTTGGGTTCTTGGTAAAAAATATCCAGTCTCTGAGCGGAAGGCTGAATGAATGTGAAGCCTGTAGTCGAAGAGCGGTATTTGCAACTCCCCGTCCTTCGACTATGCTCTTCCCGCTGGTCATCGCTCCGCTCAGGAACTGGTTAGTTTCCCATAAAATTAATCGTGTCCCTTTTGTGGTTGATATTCGTTAATCGGATAAATTCCAAGTAAAATAAACCTATGCGTTATCACGGTATGGTCATTCGGCCTCCCAGCGAGGCAAATAGTTATATTCTCCAGATCACCTATGGATGTTCCCATAATCGCTGTACCTATTGCGACACCTACCTGGAGAAACCCTTTCGCCCCCGCGATCTTGACGAAGTTCTGGAAGATATTGCAGCAGCCCAAATAGTGAT